>NZ_CANNEZ010000003.1:0-300000 GCF_947503795.1 uncultured Jannaschia sp.
ACCACTACGGCGAGGCGCTTATCGAGAAGATCTGCCACGGCAACTGGCTGCGGCTTCTGGAGCGGAATTGGGGCGGCTGACCGCGAGCGCGCCGATCCGTTCGAGGGACGGCATGTCGGGATGATAAGCGCCGGACGGAGTGCGCTCCCCAGCCATATGCATCGCCCCAAAGGGGGAGATCTATTCGGAACCGGTTCATGGGCGACCATCCGCCCCGAACCGGCTCAGTGGCCGTCGCCGTCCAGCACGAATCGCTTGTCGCAATAGCCGCATTCGACATGACCGATGGCCGGGTCGATGGTCAGCCAGACGCGTGGGTGGCCCAGCGCCCCTTCGCCGCCGTCGCAGGCGACGCGCAGGACCGAGACCGTCTCGACCTCCGGCGGGGGCAGATCGTGCGGGCCGGAAGGGGAGCGCGGGGTGCCGGTCGTCATGGTCGGGGCCTCGGGTTGTCGCGTGGGGGCCGCCCCGCTAGGTGGGGCATTGTCCCGGCTTATGCGACAGCCGCCGGGTCGCGTGCAACCGCGCCCGGAGGCCCCATGTCGAACGCCATCGAAATCGAGGGCCTGCGGAAGGTCTATGCCGGCGACGGCCGCATGCCCGAGAAGCAGGCGCTGAAGGGCCTCGACCTGACGATCCCGACCGGGTCGATCTTCGGTCTGCTGGGCCCAAACGGCGCGGGCAAGTCGACCACGATCAACATCATGGCGGGGCTCGTCCGCAAGACCGCCGGACGCGTCCGCATCTGGGGCTTCGACCAGGACCGGAACCCGCGCCAGTCGCGTGCCGCGATCGGCGTGATGCCGCAGGAGTTGAACCTCGATCCGTTCTTCACGCCGGAAGGCGCGCTCGAGGTGCAGGCCGGGCTCTACGGCGTACCCAAGCGCGACCGGCGCACGGCCGAGATCCTCGACCTCGTGGGGCTGGCCGACAAGGCCGACGCCTACGCGCGCACGCTCTCGGGCGGGATGCGCCGGCGTTTGCTGCTGGCCAAGGCCCTCGTCCACCACCCGCAGATCCTCGTTCTCGACGAGCCGACGGCGGGCGTCGATATCGAGCTGCGCCAGATGCTCTGGCGGAATGTCCGCCGTCTCAACGAAGAGCGTGGGATGACCATCATCCTGACCACCCACTATCTCGAGGAAGCGCAGGAGATGTGCGACGAGATCGCCATCATCGCCGATGGCGAACTGGTGATCCGCGACAAGACCGCCGCCCTGCTCGACCGGCTCGACGGCAAGACCATGGTCATCGTCCCCGAAAGCCCGGTGGAGACCATCACGCTGCCCGACGGTGTCGAACTCGACCGCCGCCCGGACGGCGCGCTGGCGCTGACCTACAACCGGGGCCGCGTGTCGGCCGAGCAGCTTCTTTCCGCCGTTCACGCCGCGGGCATCACGATCCGCGATGTCCGCACCGAGGAGGCGGATCTCGAGGACGTCTTCGTGTCGCTGACCCACAAGGACTGAGCGGCGTTCATCTTCCGTTAGGACCCGCGATGTCACCATCGGGTCATGGCTTTCGATCCGACCCTCGGCACCGCGCTCGTCGCATGGCTCCTCATCTCGCTCGGGATCGTCGCGTTGGCCTTTCCATTGCGCGCAGGGATCCTCTTGCGAACGACCTGCAGGCCCGCAGGCTATCCGCGCCGCAGCAGGTCTTTCGCGGCCAGCACCGCACCGCCCGTGATCAGCGCGCAGGCCGCGCCAAGGGTCCAGCTCGCGTCGGCCAGTCCCGCGGCCACCAGAACCAGCGTCGAGAGCAGCGGCGCGGCGTAGCTCGCCGCCCCCAGCACGGCCAGGTCGCCGCGCTTGCACCCGATATCCCAGAGGAAGAACGCCGCCCCGAGCGGGCCCATCCCCAGCCCCGCGATCGCCAGCCAGCCGCCCGCATCCGGCCAGACCCACGTTTCCAGCGCCAGATGGGCGATCGCCGACAGGATCGCAGCCGCCACGCAGAAGCCGCCCACGATCTCGGTCGGCACCTCGGCCACCCGCCGCGAGAGCACCGAATAGCCCGACCAGACGAACGCCGCCGCAAACGCCACGCCATGACCGGCGGAGGGCGCGAAGACCTCGAACCGCCCGCCCGTCACCACGAGGACCGCCCCCGCGAGCCCGAGGAACGCGCCCGCGACGTGGAACCACCGCAGCCGCTGCACCGTCGCCGACATCAGGACGATGAGGAGCGGCCAGAGATAGGCGATGAGGCTCGCCTCGACCGGTGGCGCCATCCGGAGGCTCAGGACGTAGAGAAGGTGGTAGCCGAAGAGGCCTCCGACCCCGAGCGCCCAGACGCCCCACGGCTGGCGCCACGTTCGCCACGCGCCGGGCCGCAGCAGAAGGGACGCGCCGCCGCCGATGGCGAAACACAGCGCCAGGAGCTGGAGGGGCGGGACACCCTGCGCCCGCGTCGTGAACAGCGCCAGCACCGCCCAGAGCAGCACCGCACCGAAACCCAGAGCTGTCGCAATGCCGCGCGTCATGCCGCATCCATCCTCGCTTGCCGGGCTTTTCGCAAGATGCCAGCGTCGCACGGCAAGGGGGATCAGCCATGGCCGAACGGATCGTCATCGTGGGCGGAGCCATCATGGGCGCGTCGCTGGCGTGGTGGCTGACCGAGCTGGGCCATCCGCCGGGCGATGTCACCGTGGTCGAACGCGACCCCAGCTACGCGGCCTGCGGCACGGCCTTCTCCAACTCCTGCATCCGGCAACAATTCGGCAATCCGCTCAATATCGCGGTCAGCCAGTTCGGCGTCGCGTATCTCAAGGCGTTCCGCGCCCATATGGGCGACGACCGCGTCCCGCCGGTGCATCTCCATCCGTTCGGGTATCTCTACCTGGCGGGTGACGCGGCCGAGGTCGCCCGGCTGACGGCGGCCCATGCCGTTCAGGTCGCCGCCGGTGCGGGCACGCGGCTCATGTCTCCCGATGCGATGGCCGCCGAATGGCAATTCTACGATCTGGACGGCATCCTCCTAGGGTCGCACGGGACGCGGGACGAGGGCTATTTCGATGGCACCACCATGTTCGACTGGTGGCGCCGCATCTCGCGCGAAAGGGGGGTGCGGTGGATCGACGGCACCGTCACCGCAATCGACACCGGCGGCGGTGCGGTGCGCGGCGTGGCGCTGGCCGACGGGACGGCGCTGGCGGCCGATATCGTGGTGAACGCGGCGGGCACGCGAGGGGCGGAGGTCGCGCGAATGGCCGGCCTCGACCTGCCGGTGGAACCCCGGAAGCGCTACACTTGGGTGTTTGAGGCCGAGACGCCGCTCCCGACGGACCTGCCGCTGACGATCGATCCCTCGGGCGTCCACTGCCGCACTGACGGCGCGCTCTACATGGCCGGGGCCACACCCGCCCACGACCCGGCCGTCGATCCCGACGATTTCACCGGCGACTGGTCCATCTGGGAGGACCGCGTCTGGCCCGCCCTCGCCGCGCGCATCCCCGCCTTCGAACGCCTCCGCGTCCGTCGCTCCTGGGTCGGGCATTACGATCTCAACGTGCTCGACGCGAACGCCATCCTCGGGCCGCATCCCGAGCTTCCCGGCTTTCACATCATGAACGGGTTCTCCGGCCATGGGCTGCAGCAATCGCCGGCCATGGGACGCGGGCTGGCCGAGCGGATCATCCATGGTCGCTACGCCACGCTCGACCTGTCCCCCTTCGCACCCGACCGCGTGCTCTCGGGGCAACCCTTCGCGGAGGCGGCGATCATCTGACCCGGCATTTCCCCGTCGCCGCCGCAATCGCGTCCGAATCGACGATTAACCATCGATTCATGAAACAGCTCCGCCCCCTTTTCGCCGCTGCCGTGATCGCGATGGTCGCGCTACCCGCGCAGGCCGCGCCGCTGGTGACGTATCAGTACGACTACAACACCACCTTCCCGGAAAGCGCGACGACGACCTTCTCGCAGGTTTTCGACTGGAGCGTGATCTCGCATTACGACATCCAGTCCCTGACCTTCGACCTGACCTTCGCGGATACCGGACCCTCGCTGATCGGCGGCGGCCTACTCGGCCCGCTCGTGCCGCTGGAGCTCTGGCGCGCGAACCTGAACGGCGGCAGCGTGCCTTGGGCGGTGAACAGCATCTCGCGGCTTCTCGAGGATTCGCTCGGCGTGATCTCGGTCACCTTCGACGCGACGAACAACGCCGACGTCTTCGCCGACGCGCTGGGGGCTTCGGCCCTGACCTTCAGCCTTACCGAGGGCGGACTCAACATCAACGACTTCCAGCTCCTCAGCGCCTCGCTGACCCTGGACGGTACGGTCGTGCCGCTGCCCGCGCCGTTCTGGCTGCTGGGCGCGGGCCTCCTCGGCCTGACCGCCGCGCGCCGGCGCCGCCGCACCGCCTGATCCTCTCGATCCACGACCACACGGGCCTGCGCGCATCGTCGATGGCGCGTGACCGCGGATGCGCGACCCCGCCATAGTCTCTCTCGGCCTCATCATTGCGAAACGATCGCCCGAATTCCGTCGAATTGTGACGCCATACCGGCTGCATGGGACGCCTACGATCCTTCGCCCTCGCCGGAGCCCTCGCGCTTTTGCCAAGCCTCGCACCCGCTGCGGTGCTGGGCATCTACACGCATGATTACGGGATCGGGGAGTACGACCCGCAGGGCGACGACGTGCTTGGCGCAGGCTTCGTCGAGGTCACCGAGAACATCGCCAATCCGTTCTTCGACAGCTTCGACTTCTCCGATCTGGCCGGGGCCACGATTGACAGTATCTCGCTGACGATCGACTTCGCGAATGCCGGTCCGAATTCGATCGATTTCGGGATCTTCACCATCGACACCGAGATCTGGGAGCTGGTGATCGGCGGCGCGGACGACACCAGCCTCGCCGACGATCTCGTGACGACGATGTCGGACGATACCGCGCCGCTGACCGTCGCGCTGACCGCGAGTTCCGGGCCCGCGGCGGCTGATATCTTCTCGAACGCCGTCACCGATCTCGGGCTGTCCTTCTGGTTCCAGGAACCGGCGCTCTTCGTGACGGACAGCTTCCAGCTGGCCTCGGCGACCCTGACCGTCTCCGGGGTCTCGGCCGTGCCGCTGCCTGCGCCATTCGCGCTGCTGCTGGCCGCGCTGGGCGGTCTCGTCCTCGTCAGACGTAGCGGTTCCAGATGTTCTCCAACCGCTCCTGGCGACCCGAACGCGGCCGCGGGTTGATCCCGTCGCGGGCGACGCGATCCGCGATAGACCCGAGATCCGAGCTCAGCAGGTCCGATCCCTCCCATCCCGCGTAGCGCGCGTCCCGCGCCCCCTCCAGCTCGCCCGACTCCAGCAGCGCCGCCGCCGCCTTCAGCCCGCGCGCGCAGACATCCATCGCGCCCACATGGGCCGCGATCAGGTCGACGGGATCGAGCGACTGGCGCCGCAGCTTGGCATCGAAATTCGTGCCCCCGGTGGTGAACCCCCCCGCGCGCAACACCTCGTAATAGGCGCGCGCGACCTCGGGGACGTTGTCGGGGAACTGATCCGTGTCCCAGCCCGACTGGTAATCGTTCCGGTTCATGTCGATCGACCCGAGAATGCCCAGCGACGCGGCCAGCGCCAGTTCGTGCTCGAACGAATGCCCCGCAAGGATCGCGTGGCCCTGCTCGATATTGACCTTCACCTCGCCCTCGAGGCCGAACTCCCTGAGGAAGCCATAGACCGTCGCGACGTCGTAATCATATTGGTGTTTCGTCGGCTCCTGCGGCTTGGGCTCGATCAGGATCGTTCCGTCGAAGCCGATCTTCTTGGCGTAGTCGACGACCATGCACAGGAAGCGCCCCGCCTGCCGCCGCTCGCGGGTCAGGTCCGTGTTGAGCAGCGTCTCGTAGCCTTCGCGCCCGCCCCAGAGCACATAATTCTCGCCGCCGAGCTTCCGCGTGGCGTCGATGCAGGTCTTCACCGTCGCCGCGGCGAAGGCGAACACGTCCGGATCGGGGTTCGTGGCTGCCCCCGCCATGTAGCGGCGATGCGAGAAGAGGTTCGCCGTCCCCCACAGAAGCTTCGGCCCGCCGGCCTCCATCCGCGTCCCGATATGGTCGGTGATCTCGTCAAGCCGGGCGGTGTTCTCGGCGAAATCCGCACCCTCGGGACGGATATCGGCGTCGTGGAAGCAGAAATAGGGCTGGCCGAGGATCCCGAACATCTCGAAGGCGGCGTCGGCCTTCATCTTCGCGGCGTCCATCGTGTCGCCCGCCACGTCCGCGAACCACGGCCGCTCGAAGGTCTGCCCGCCGAACGGATCGCCGCCGGGCCATGCGAAGGAATGCCACCACGCGACCGCGAAACGCAGGTGATCCTCCAACCGCTTTCCCATCACCATCTCGTCGGGGTCGTAGTGGCGGAAGCTCAGGTCGTCGGTGGCATCGGCGTCGAAGCGGACGGGCGCGATGCCCTCGAAGAAATCGGTCATAGGGTCCTCGTTGGGGCGTAGGCGGCTTTGAAACGGGCATGGCCATCGGCGAAGGCAGCGGTCAATTTAGGGGTTGGGGCGATGGTGCGCGCGATGGCGGGCGTGGCGGCGACCGAAACATCCGCCCCGTCCGCCATCATCGCAAGGCGGCAGGCACCGAGCGCCGCGCCGAACGCGCCGTCGGCAGGCACCTCGAGGGGCAGGTCGAGGATCGTCGCGATCATCGACAGCCAGTGCTCCGAACGCGAACCGCCGCCCACCGCGAGCAACCGGTCGACCGGCGTGCCTGTCGCCCGCAGCGCATCGAGGCTGTCGCGGAGGGCGTAGCCCACGCCTGCCATCACCGCGCGCCCGAGGGCGGCCGCATCCGTCGCGTGCTCTATGCCGGCCAGCATCCCGCGAATGGCGGCGTCGTTATGCGGCGTCCGCTCGCCGCCGAGATAGGGCAGGAACAGCGTCCGGCCCGGCGCCTTCAGCGTCCCCTCGGTCAGTTCGGCCGCGCGCTTCCCGGTCAGCCGCGATGCCCATTCGAGGCTGTCGGTCGCTGACAGGATCACGCCCATCTGGTGCCAGGTGTCGGGGACCGCGTGGCAGAAGGTGTGCACCGCGCTCGCGGCATCGGGAGAATAGCGGGCCGTCGATACGAAGAGGACGCCCGACGTCCCCAGCGACACGAAGCCCTGCCCCGGCGCGACCGCGCCCGTTCCGACCGCGGCGGCCGCGTTGTCGCCCGCACCGCCCGCGACGGGCGCGCCCTCGGGCAGGCCGGTGGCAGCCGCGCAGGCCGCCGAGATGCGGCCCGCGATGCCCGTGCCCTCGGTCGCGGCCGGCATATGCGCGAGGCTCAATCCGGACCGCGCCAGCAGGTCGTCCGACCAGTCCCGCGCGCCGACATCCAGCCACGCCGTGCCCGAGGCGTCCGACATGTCGGTCCAGGCCTCACCCGTCAGCCAGAGCCGCAGGTAATCCTTCGGCAGAAGCACGAGCTCCGTCGCGGCGAAGATGTCGGGCTCGTGCCGCCGGACCCATTCGACCTTGGGCGCGGTGAAACCGGGGAAGACGATGTTGCCGGTGACCGTCCGCGCCTCGTCGTCGTCCATTTCGGCGGCCTCGGTCGCGGCGCGCGTGTCATTCCAGAGAAGACAGGGCCGCAGGGCCCGGCCCTCGGCACCGACCAGCGTCGCGCCGTGCATGTGCCCGGCCAACCCGATGGCCCGCACGCCGGAGAGATCACCCAGCTCGGCCAGCACCGCGCGGCAGGCGGTGATCCAGCTTTCGGGATCCTGTTCGGACCAGCCGGGATGCGGGCGCTCGACCGTCAGGGGCGCGGTCGCCTCGCCCAAGACCCGCTGCGCGTCGTCGATCAGGAGCGCCTTCAGCGACGAGGTCCCGAGATCCAGTCCGAGATACATCAGGCCGCCTCCGTCCGCCGCGTACCGGCCAGGGGGAGGCCCGCAAGGGCGACCGGGGGTTTCGCCCTCACGCCGCCTCGCGCTTGGGGTTCTTGCCGAGGATGATCATGCTCAAGATATCGTCCTCGGTCACGTCCTCAACTCGCTCGGTGCCGACCATCTGGCCGTTCTTCATCACCGAAACCCGGTCGCAGAGCTCCATCATCTCGCGCGTGTCGTGGGAGATCAGGAAGATCCCAAGCCCTTGCGCCTTCAGCTCCTGGATCAGGTCAGCGACCATCTTGGTCTCGTGCACGCCCAGCGCTGCCGTCGGCTCGTCCATGATGAGGATGCGGGCGTTGAAGTAGACCGCGCGCGCGATGGCGACCGATTGGCGCTGACCGCCCGAGAGCGCGCTGACCGGCTCGCCGATCTTGCGGAAGTTTGGGTTCAGACGCGCCATGATCTTGCGCGTCTCCGCCTCCATCCGGGCGTCGTCCACGAGGCCCAGCGCCGTCGTCAGCTCGCGTCCGAGAAAGAGGTTCGCGGGGGCATCCAGATTGTCGGCCAGCGCCAGCGTCTGGTAGATCGTCTCGATGTTGTAGCGCCGCGCGTCGGCGGGCGACCGGATATCGGCCTCCTCGCCATCGATGCGGATCGTGCCCGAGTCGCGCTGATACGCACCCGACAGGCATTTGATCAGCGTCGACTTGCCCGCGCCGTTATGCCCCAGCAGGCCCACGACCTCGCCCGCATGCAGGTCGAGCGACACGTTGTCGACGGCCTGCACGCCGCCGAACGCGATCGAGATGTTCTGAAGTTGAACCAGCGGTGTCGTCATCAGTCCCGTGCCCCCGTGCGCTTGCGATACCAGATGTCCAGAAGGACCGCCGCGACCAGCACGCCGCCGACGACGATGTTCTGCAAGGGCGCATCGACGCCCACCATCGCCATTCCCGATTGCAGCGACTGCATGATGAGCGCGCCGATGATCGCGCCGTAGATCGTGCCCACCCCGCCCTTGAGCGCGGTGCCCCCGATCACGGCGGCGGCGATGACCCGCAGCTCGTCGAGGATGCCGATATCGTTGGAATGGTTGGTCAGGCGGGCCGACGCGACCAGTGCCGCCAGCGCGCAGAGCACGCCCATCAGCGCGAAGACCTTCACGGTCAGCATCCGCGTGTCGATCCCCGACAGCTCGGCCGCGTCCGGGTTGCCGCCGGTGGCGAAGATGTAGCGACCGAACCGCGTCTTCTTGGCGATGACCGTCATCACGATGGCGACTGCGATCAGCAGGAGGACCGAAATCGGGACGCCGTAGCCCTCGACATAGCCCTCGGGCATGGTCAGGCCCTCGGCCTCGAACCGGCGCTCAAGGACGCGCGACGGCACGGTATAGCCGTTCAGGAGTGCCACGAACCCGAGGATCGCCCCGGCGATGATGGCGGCGACCACGCCCTCGGCCCAGAGCGGCTTGACCGGCGCCTCGTGGGCGATCTTGCCGCGCCGCGCCGACCAGAGTCCCCAGAGCGCGGCGGCCACGGCGATCAGGCCGACGATCCACGACCAGGTCGTCCCGAGCGTGCCGTTGATGCCCCCGAAGAGCTGGAACGTCTCGTCGAGCGGGCCGATCGTCTGGCCGTTCGTCAGGTACCACGCCACGTTGCGCCAGATCAGCAGGCCGCCCAGCGTCACGATGAAGGCCGGGATCGTCAGGTATCCGATCAACCAGCCGTGGAATGCGCCGATTGCGGCCCCCGCGATCAGGCCCATGATGATGGCGATCGGGGCCGTCGCGGGCGAGCCGAGCCCGAAGCCCAGCAGGTCGGGGACGATCATCGTCTGCGTCATCGCCATCACTGCCGAGCAGGTCGCGAGGACCGAGCCCACCGAAAGATCGATGTGGCGCATGACGATGATGAAGACCATGCCGGTCGCCATGATGGCGACGGAGACGGTCTGGATTGTCAGATTGAAGAGGTTGCGCGGCGTCACGAAGCGGCCATCGGAGGCCAGGTGGAAGGCCAGCGCGATCAGGACGAAGGCGCCGATCATGCCGAGAAGGCGCGTATCCAGTTCGAGGGCCGCCAAGCCGGTGCGGCGCGGCGCGCTCGGCGGCGCGGAGGTGGCGTCAGTCATCAGATATCTCCTCAGTGGACATTTCCTTCGAGAAGAAAATGGCCGACGCCTTCGCCGAAGACGTCGCGTGGCGGCCCGCCCGTGGGGGCGGGCCGCCGGTCTTTGGTCAGTTGCAGGGCGCGGGGCCGTTCTCGACGCCCTGGCAGAGCGCCTCGACGGTGATCCAGCCCGCATCCGTGACCGTGGTCAGGTTGTCGGCAGTGACCGGGATCGGCTCGAGGAAGATCGCGGTCATCTCGGTGCCGGCGGGCGAGGTCCAGGACTGCGCGCCCTCGACATCGGCCTTCTCGGTGCCACCGGCCAGGGCGACGGCGATCTCGCCGGCCGCACGACCCAGATCGCGGGCGTCCTTCCAGACCGAAACCGTCTGCGTGCCCGATGCGACGCGGTTCAGCGCGGCATGGTCGCCGTCCTGGCCCGAGACGGGGATGCCGTCGAGGCCCTGCGCGGTCAGCGCGGCCACTGCGCCACCGGCGGTGCCGTCGTTCGACGCGACGACCGCGTCCACGGCGTTGTCCTGCGCGGTCAGGATCTGCTCCATGTTGCGCTGGGCGTTCGCGGGAAGCCAGCCGTCGGTATAGGCTTCGGCGACGATGGTGATCTCGCCGGCGTCGATCGCCTCCTGCAGGACCTCCTGCTGACCGCCGCGCAGGAAGTCCGCGTTCGGGTCGGTGGGCGAGCCCTTGATCATCACGTAGTTGCCCGAGGGCTGGGCCTCGAGCACGGCGCGGGCCTGCATGCGGCCGACCTCGACGTTGTCGAAGGTCAGGTAGAACGCGGCCGGGTCCTCGATCAGGCGGTCATAGGCGACGACCGGAATGCCTTCGTTGCCGGCGGCGGTGACGGCCGGGCCGATCGCCTGCGCGTCCTGCGCGAGGATGATCAGCGCGTCGGCGCCCTGTGCGATCAGGCTCTCGACGTCCGAGAGCTGCTTGGAGGCGGACGACTGGGCGTCGGCCGAGATGTAGCTGGCGCCGGCTTCTTCGAGGGCGGCGCGGATCGCGGCTTCGTCCGTCTTCCAGCGCTCCTCCTGGAAGTTCGACCAGGACACGCCCACGACGGGCGCGTGACCATCGGCGAAGGCGGCGTGGGTCAGCGTTGCGGTGGCGAGCGCGGTCGCCGTCAGAATCTTCTTCATGTAATCCTCCCGTTGGATCGCCCTCCGCGGCCGGGGCCGGGGAGCGAATGCGGCGACCATTCCGCATATTAATTCGATTGTCAAAATTAATTTGACCCCGGACGGAAAGAATCGTTCAATCCGACCCCATGTCGAGTGCAGGATGCGATAGGCGACGGGGGGCGTGGCCCTCCGGGGAAGGTTTTATGTTCCGAGGTCGAACAAATGGGGCTTGACGCACCGAACGGCTTGTCCGGACCCGCGGCGACTCACCTCGCCGACGGTCAGCGGCCCGGTTGCGGCCCATTGCGCGGGTCACATGCGGCGGGCACGCTCCCGCCCCTGCGCCAGCGCATCTACGAGGCCGTTCGCTCCGCCGGCCAGATCAGCCGCGCCGCCCTCGCCAAGGAGCTGGAGGTGTCGCCCGGCTCGGTCACGCCGCTGGTCTCGGACCTCCTTGCCGGCAAGCTCCTGCGCGAACCCGAGGGCGATGATCTGCACCATTCGGGGCGGGGCCGCCCGCCGGTGACGCTGGAGGTGGAGCCGTCGCGTGGTGTCGTGATGGGCCTCAAGGTTTCGGACCACGAACACTCCGCGATGCTCGTGGACCTCGCGGGTCAGCCCGTCGCACAGGCGACCGTGCCCCGTGGGCCCGGTCGCAGCGTAGAAGGGATGCTGGACGAGGTCGCGGCGCTGATGGCGACCGTACTCGAGGGGCACGACCCGGCCCGCCTCCTGGGGGCGGGGCTCGGCCTGCCCGGAATGGTGGACCATTCCAGCGGCATCATGCGCTGGTCCCCGATCCTCAGCGGTCGCGATGTCGATCTCGCCGGCCTTGCCGCCGACCGGCTCGGGGTGCCGGTGACGGTCGACAACGACGCGAACCTCCTGACCATGGCCGAGCTGTGGTTCGGGCGCGGGCGCGAGCTGTCGGATTTCGCGGTCGTCACCATCGAATACGGCGTCGGCCTCGGCCTCGTGGTCGATCACGCGCCCTATCGCGGCGCGCACGGTCACGGGATGGAGCTGGGGCACACCAAGGTCCAGATCGACGGCGCGCTTTGCCGTTGCGGCCAGCGCGGCTGCCTCGAAGCCTATGTCGCCGATTTCGCCCTGGTGCGCGAGGCGGCGGTGGCCATCGACGGCGACCTGCCGCCGCGGGGCGAAGTGCTCGAGGTGCTCTTCGCGCAGGCCAAGGGCGGCAACGAGGCGGCGCGCGCGATCTTCGACCGGGCGGGCAAGTACCTCGCCCTCGGGCTTGCCAACGTCGCGAACCTCTTCGATCCGCGGCGCATCATCCTGTCGGGCAGCCGGATGCGCTACGACTACCTCTACGCCGAGGAGATGCTGGCCGAGGTGGCCGGGTTGACCCTCAACGACCCGCCGCCGATCGAGGTGAACGCGTGGGACGACCTGGTCTGGGCGCGGGGGGCGGCCGCGATGGCGCTGGCCGACGCGACCCCGCGCCTGCTGACATGAGGGCACTGCTGATCGCGGTCCTCGCCGCCGGGCCCGCCGCAGCCGACCCGATCTTCGAGCGCGTCCCCGCCCCCGATCATGTCTATGCCGGCGGCTGGGAGCATTTCGTTGGCGGCGGCGTGGCCGTGTTCGATTGCGACGGCGACGCGCGGCCGGAGATCGTGGCCGCCGGCGGCACCAGCCCGATGGCGCTGCTGCGTGCCGCGGATGCGGGCTACGCGGTCGCGCCTTTCCCCAAGATCACCGGGGCCACCGGGGTCTATGCACTGGATCTCGACGCGGACGGGGCGCTGGACCTCGTGATCCTGCGCGTCGGCCCGAACGCGACGCTGCGTGGCGACGGCGCCTGCGGCTTCGCGCCCCACGACTTCGGCATCGCGGATGGCGGCGACACGTGGACCACGGCCTTCTCGGCCACGTGGGAGCCGGGTCAGGACCGCCCGACGCTGGCCTTCGGCAACTATGTCGACCGTGACGATCCCGAAGGGCCATTCGGCGCTTGCGACACGAACCTCCTGCTGCGCCCCGACGCCGACGGCTGGGCCGAGACCGTACTCGACCCGGGCTTCTGCGCGCTGTCGGTCCTCTTCTCGGACGAGGATCGCGACGGCACGCCGACCCTGCGCCTCTCGAACGACCGCCATTACTACCTCCGCGACGGGTCCGAACAGATGTGGCACCTGGGCGAGGCGCGGTTCCTCGGGCCCGAAGACGGGTTCGCCGCGCCCTCGATCTGGGGCATGGGGATCGCGTCGCGCGACATCACCGGCGATGGCCGACCGGACCTGATGCTGACCTCGATGGGCGACCAGCTGACGATGCTGTCGACGCCCGAAGGGCACGCGATGGCTCCCTTCGAGATCGGCACCTTCGCGCAGCGTCCCCATATCGGCGGGGACGGGCGGCCGTCGACGGGCTGGCACGCGGAATGGGGCGACGTGGACAATGACGGCGACGCGGATCTCTTCATCGCCAAGGGCAATGTCGACCAGATGCCCGGCATGGCGATGAAAGACCCGAACAACCTCCTCCTGAACGAGGGTGCCGCGTTCCGCGAGGTGGCCGCGAGCGCGGGCATCGCGACGACAGACCGGGCGCGGGGCGCCGCACTCGCCGATCTGGATGGCGACGGGCGGCTGGACCTCGTGGTGGTCAATCGCCGCGCACCCCTGGAGATCTGGCACAACCTCTCGGAGGCGGGCGGCGCCGTCACCGTCACGCTGCGACAAGCGGGCGGCAATCGCGACGCCATCGGCGCCTGGGTCGAGCTTCGGACCGAGGCCAGCCTCCAGCTTCAGGAGCATACGCTCGGGGGCGGGCACGCGGGCGGCGCGGTCGGGCCGCTGCATTTCGGGATCGGGACGGCGGACGAGGCGGACCTCCGCGTCACCTGGCCCGACGGCACGGTCGGCCCCTGGACGGCGGTGGCACCGGGGCGCGTCACGATCGAACGCTGATCGCGCGGGAGAGGCCGGGGGCCAGCCCCCGGACCCCCGAGGTATTTACGGCCAGAGGATCCCTAGTCCCGATCCACGTTCAGACCCGACGGAACCGTCTCGGGAATGCCGCTCCGGTCGAAGGCGTCGGGGTCGCGCAAGGTCTCGAGGAAGGCCATCAGCGCGGTCACCTCTTCCTCGGCAAGCACCCGGTCGGAGCCTCTGATCGCGGCGGCGATCGCGGCCGTCTCCGCCGGGTCGTCCATGATACGCCAATCCTCGAACGGCCCGTCGCTCAGCACGGCGTCGCGGGGTGCATCGGCCAGGGCTGCGCGCGGCGCGGCGTGGTCGCGCAGGAACGAGCGCAAATTGACATAGGCGCCCGCATGGCCCCACGGGCCCGTCTCGGTCACGTTGCGCAGCGATGGCGTGCGGAAGGCGAAGCGATCCGCCGCATCGCCCGTCACGCGAAAGCGCCCCTCATCGCGCGCGTGCGTCTCGAACCGCGCGGCCTTGCCCGGCCCGAGTTGCGGCTGGCCCGTGGCATGGAACCCGTGATCGGTCTGGAACGGCCCGGAATGGCATGCGACACATCCCGCCGATCCGTAGAAGAGTTCGATGCCCTCCAGCGCGGTCTGGTTGAGATCGCCTTCGCCGCGCAGCCACGCGTCGAAGGGCGACGTATCCGAGCGCCACTCGGCCTCGACGAATTGCGCGATGGCATCCGAAATGGCGGTGAAGGTGATGTCGCGACCCGGCATTGCGTCCTCGAACATCTCGGCATAGGCGGGGATGTCGCGCACGCGCCCGGCCAGACGGTCCCACGCGCCGCCCGGCCCGGTGATGATGCCTTGGCGGACGGCGCGACTGATCTCGTTCTCGGAATAATGGCCCGCCATCTCGTCGGCCGAAAGCACCGGGAACATAGTCTGGGCCGACAGGAGCGTGGCGAACCCCGCGTCCATCTCGTCGCCCATCGGGGTCCGGAGCCCGTCGGCCAGCGCCTCGATCCGGCCATCGTGGAAAAGCGTGTCGAATTCATGCGCCCCGAGGTTCCAGAGACCCGGCGCGTTGCGAGGAATGCGCTGCTCGGGCGGGTTGGCGGCGTCCATGCCCCGCTCCGGCCCGAGTCCGAGGCCGCCCTCGCCCAGGCCCAGCGACAGCCCGTCGCCCGTGCCGAAGGCGGGGTGGTGGCAGGTGCCGCAGGAGATGTTGCGATTGCCCGACAAGATCGGATCCCAGAAGAGAAGGCGCCCCAGCGCCACGGTGTCGGGATCGGTTGCGCGGTAATCGGCATCGGTCACCGGCGCCGGGAAGTCCATCGCGGCGGCGGGCAGGCCGAAGAGGATAAGGAAGACGCGAAGCATATGCGTATCAGAACCACGTCCGCGCGCGATGCAGAAGGGGCAACGACGTCGCGTCGGCGCCGATGCGCACGACCGACGCTGCCCCTATCTTTCTGCGGCGCGGCGTAGTATCGCGCGCGCAATCCGACATTCGAGGCATTCCCATGGACCTTCGCAACATTGCGATCATCGCACACGTCGACCACGGCAAGACCACGCTCGTGGACGAGCTGCTCAAGCAGTCCGGCACCTACCGGGCGAACGAGGCCACGACCGAACGGGCGATGGACTCCAATGACCTCGAGCGTGAGCGGGGCATCACGATCCTCGCCAAGGCGACCTCGGTCGAGTGGAAGGGCACGCGCATCAACATCGTCGACACGCCCGGCCACGCCGATTTCGGCGGCGAGGTCGAGCGGATCCTGTCGATGGTCGACGGCGTCGTCCTGCTGGTGGACGCGGCCGAGGGCCCGATGCCGCAGACCAAGTTCGTGACTTCGAAGGCGCTGGCGCTGGGCCTGCGGCCGATCGTGGTGCTCAACAAGGTCGACAAGCCCGATGCCGAGCCCGACCGCGCGCTGGACGAGGTGTTCGATCTCTTCGCCAATCTCGGGGCCGATGACGACCAGCTCGACTTCCCGGCCATGTATGCCTCCGGCCGATCCGGCTGGGCGGATATGGAGCTCGACGGCCCGCGCGAGAATCTCGACGCGCTGTTCGATCTGGTGATCGACCACGTTCCTGCGCCGAAGCAGATCGCCGACCGCGAGAAGCCGTTCCGCATGCTGGCCACCACGCTGGGGGCCGATCCGTTCATCGGCCGTATCCTGACAGGCCGGGTCGAATCGGGCACGCTGAAGGCCGGTCAGACGCTTCACGCCCTCAGCCGCGAGGGCCAGAAGATCGAGACGTTCCGCGCGACCAAGATCCTCGCGTTCCGCGGGCTGTCGCAACAGGCGATCGACGTGGCCGAGGCGGGCGACATCGTGACCATCGCCGGCATGGCCAAGGCGACCGTTGCCGACACGCTGGCCGATCCGTCCATCGACGTGCCCCTGCCCGCGCAGCCGATCGACCCGCCGACCATCACGGTCACCTTCGGCATCAACGACAGCCCGCTTGCGGGACGTGACGGCAAGAAGGTGCAGTCGCGCGTCATCCGCGACCGCCTGATGCGCGAAGCCGAGACGAATGTGGCCATCAAGATCACCGACACGCCCGGCGGCGAGGCCTTCGAGGTCGCAGGTCGGGGCGAGCTCCAGATGGGCGTGCTGATCGAGAACATGCGCCGCGAGGGGTTCGAGCTGTCGATCTCGCGCCCGCAGGTGCTGTTCCGCGAAGAGGGCGGTCAGCGGCTGGAGCCGGTCGAGGAAGTCACCATCGACGTCGACGACGAGTATTCCGGCGCGGTCATCGAAAAGATCACCGGTGTCCGAAAGGGCGAGCTGGCCGAGATGAAGCCCGCCGGTGCGGGCAAGACGCGGATCATCGCGCATGTCCCGTCGCGCGGCCTGATCGGCTACCACGGCGAGTTCCTGACCGATACGCGCGGCACCGGTGTGATGAACCGCGTGTTCCACGAATGGGCGCCCTACAAGGGGGCCATTCCGGGCCGTCGCGCGGGTGTCCTGATCTCGATGGAGGACGGGGTTTCGGTGGCCTACGCGCTCTGGAAGCTGGAAGATCGCGGCAAGTTCTTCATCGGCGCGCAGGAGCAGGTCTATCAGGGCATGATCCTGGGCGAGCACAGCCGGGAGAACGATCTCGAGATCAATCCCCTCAAGGGCAAGCAGCTGACCAACGTGCGTGCATCGGGCACGGATGAGGCCGTGCGCCTGACGACACCGGTCAAGATGTCGCTCGAGCAGGCCATCGCCTATATCGACAATGACGAACTGGTCGAAGTGACGCCGAACGCCATCCGCCTCCGCAAGCGCTTTCTCGACCCCCACGAGCGCAAGCGTCAGGCCCGAGCTGCTGGGTGAGACGCGCCCGGACGGGGGGATAGTGGACCTTTCGACAGCTCCGAACGCGGCCCGCGCAAGCGGGTCGCCGGAGCAAGCGCCGGTCCGACCAAAGATCGGTGATCGCTCCGGTGGGGCGATCAAGGCAGGAACGGGCGGAGCGCCGGCGGGGACGTAGGTCCGGTGGGCCTCGGCGCGCACCGATTGCGACCTGCCCCATAGGTGGCTCTCCGCCCAATCGGCGTGCCCGCGCAGCCCGCTCTGGCAGGGCCCGGCTCCGTCGCATCTCCTGATGCCGGATCGGAGCGCGCCATGATCGACTTGTCCTATCTGACCGATATCGGCCCCGCCCGGCGGGCCGTCTTCGAAGCCGCGGCGCGTCGCTGGGACGATGTGATCGACACCGCCTTCGAACCTCTTCGCATCGCCGGGCGCACCATCAGCCAGCTTCGCATCGACATCACGATCGAGCCGCTCGACGGCAGCGGCGGGGTGCTGGGACAGGCAGGACCGACGATCCTGCGACCCGGCAGCGAGTTGCCCGCCATCGGCGTGATGCAATTCGATACGGCCGATGCCGACGCGCTCGACCGCGAGGGCCGCCTCGCCGACGTCATCCTGCACGAAATGGCGCATGTGCTGGGCTTCGGCACCCTCTGGGCGAGGCGCGGCCTTCTGACCGGGGCGGGTACGGCGGATCCGCGCTTTTCGGGGCCGGCCGCGATGCGGGAATGGGCCTTGCTCTACCCGGAGGGCGGGACCGGCGTGCCGGTGGCCAATACCGGCGGGCCGGGCACGCGCGAAGGCCATTGGCGCGAACTCGTGTTCGGTGACGAGCTTCTGACCGGGTTTCTTTCGGGCGCGGACCGCCCGCTCAGCCGTCTCTCCATCGCGGCGTTCGAGGATCTGGGCTATGCCGTCGACTATGCGAGAGCCGACCCGTTCGTGCTCCCCGACTTCCGCGCGCTGGCGCTCATGGGCGTGACCGAGGCGGTGCGAGTCTGCGACCTCTGCCGTATGGGCCGGACCGACCCGGTGGTGGCGCCCGGCTGACCGCCCCCCGTTGACTTGCCGCGCCGCACGGCTTCCACTCCGCCCCGATTGCACGGGAGGAGACCGATATGACCGTCACACGCCGCCAGACCCTTGCCCTGATGGGCGCCACCGCCGCCGCTTCGCTGGCCGCGCCTGCCATCGCGCAGGGCACCAAGCTGAAGATCGGCGCGCTGCGCTTCACGTCCCACGCCCCGAGCTTCATCGCGCTCGAGAAGGGCCTCTTCGCCGAGGCCGGCCTCGACGTCGAGCTGGAGTTCTTCCAGGCCGCGCAACCCATGGCCGTGGCCATCGCGAGCGGCGACGTCGACTACGCGATGACGGCCATGTCGGGCGGTCTCGTGAACCTCGCCGAGAAGGGTGCGATCAAGGTTATCGGTGGCGGCCTCTCCGAAGAGCAGGGCATCGATGGCCAGAAGATCCTCGCCTCGGACGCGGCGTTCCAGGCCGGGCTGACTTCGCCCGCTGCGTTGGGTGGCAAACGCTTCGGCATGACGACCGCCGGATCGAGCTTCCACTACATGGGCTCGAAGATCGCGGCGGCCGAGGGCGTCGAGATGGAATTCGTGCCGCTCCAGAAGGTCGGCGCCATCATCGGTGCCCTCAAGACCGGCCAGATCGACGCCTGGTCCATCGTGCCGCACATCGCCAAACCGATCGCGGGCGGCCCCGAGGTCCACATGATCGGGAACGTCGCCGACTACCTGCCCGACTACCAGGTCACGACGGTCTTCACCTCGACCGCGAACGCCGCCGACCGCGCCCAGACCGAGGCGTTCCTCGGGGCTTTCTCGGCGGGCGTGACCGACTACAATTCGACCATGATCGACCGCGCCGGCGGCGATGCGGGCGTCGATGCGATGGTCGATCTGATCCACAAATACGTCTATACCGACCGCGAGCGCGAGAAGGCCGCGCCCCCCATCATCAACGGCACGATGCGCATCAACGAGGGCGCGGCGCTCAACATCGCTTCGATCCGCGACCAGCTCGAATGGTTCCAGTCCGAGGATCTCGTGGATGCGGGCATCTCGCTCGACCAGATCATCGACGCCACCTATGTCGAAACGATCGGCAGCTGATGGACCTTCGGGTCGAGGGGCTGTCGCATAGCTATGGCGACACGGTGGTGCTGGACGACGTCACGCTGGATATCCCGGCGGGGCGCATCGTCTGCATCGTCGGCCCCTCGGGCTGCGGAAAGTCCACGCTCCTGCGGCTGATTGGCGGGCTGGAGCGGCCCGAGGCGGGGGCCGTCCACCAGATCGGCGCACCGCGCGCAACCTCGCTGAACCCACTTACCTTCGTGTTCCAGGATTTCGCCCTTCTGCCGTGGCGCAGCGCCGCGGGGAACGTGTCGCTCGTGCTCGAGGATCATGGCGGGATCGACCGCGACAGGATCGTCGCCGACGTGCTGGAACGGACGCGCCTGTCGGAGTTTCGCGACGCCCTGCCCCGCCAGCTCTCGGGCGGCATGAAGCAGCGCGTCGCCATCGCGCGCGCCCTCGCCGTGTCGCCGGAAATCATGCTGATGGACGAACCCCTGTCCGCGCTCGACGCGCAGACACGCGAGCTTCTGATGGATGACCTGATCGACCTTTGGCACCGCGAGCGCTTCACGGCCGTCTACGTGACGCACAACCTCGCCGAGGCGGTTCGGCTGGGCCACCGCGTCGTCGTCCTCTCGCGCCGCCCGGGCCGCATTCGCGAGGTGGTCGAGATCGACACGCCGCTCGCCGAACGGGGTGCGATGGAGGACGTCCAGCGGCATCTCTGGGACCTGATGCGCGACGAGGCACGCGCCGCAGACGCGGAGCTGATCGATGCCTGAACGCGGCCCGCGATCGCCCGTCACGTCATGAGTTCGGTCCCTGACCCCCGTCCGCGCCCCGATGCGCCGGCCGCCCCGAGGACGGTTCCGTTTCGGGGCGGCGGCTTCCGGCCCGTCTCGAACCGGTGGGCGGGGCTTCTGGTATTCGTCCTCCTCATCGCGTTCATTGAGCTGGCGCTGCGGCAGGGGTGGATCAGCCGCCTGACGCTGCCGCTGCCGTCCGAGGTGTTGGACACGTTTCGCCAGTTGCACGAGACCGGGCTGCTCTATCGCCATCTCGGCCCCAGCCTGTCGCGCTTCGTGGTGGGCGGGGCGCTCGGCGCGCTCGCCGGGATCGGGGTCGGCACGCTGATCGGCCTCTTCGGGCTGGTGCGGGCGGGGCTCGTGCCTTTGGTGGCCGCGATCTTTCCGATCCCGAAGATCGCGCTTCTGCCGCTCTTCGTGATCTGGTTCGGCATCGGCGAGGGCTCGAAATACGCGCTGATCGCCTTCGGCACCTTCACGCCCATGGTCGTTGCGACCTATGGCGCGGTCGACAACGTGGACCGCACGTTGATCCGGATGGGGCAATCCTTCGGCCTGTCGTGGTGGTCGATCGTGCGCAAGATCGTGTTGCCGGGCGCGATGCCGGGCATCCTCTCGGGCCTGCGCATCGGGCTGGCCATCGCGATCATCCTGCTGGTCGCGGCCGAGATGCTGGGCGCGCAATACGGCATCGGCGCCTACATCCTCGAGGCCGGGTCGCTCTATGATCTCGAACGGCTTTTCGCGGGGGTCGTGATCCTGTCGGTGCTGGGCGTGCTGACCAGCGGCGCCATCGGTCTCGTGGAGCGTCGCGTGCTGCGCTGGCGGAGCTGAGAAGGTTGGGGAGTGGCGGGCCCTGAAGGATTCGAACCCTCGACCTGCCGATTAGAAGTCGGCTGCTCTATCCAGCTGAGCTAAGGGCCCCTGCGCCACGCATGCCACCCGACCCGCCGCCGGGCAAGGGCATCAGCGTTCGTCCTCGGTCGACCCCCAGGTCCGCGTGTGCACCACCTTCGTGCGGTTCGAGAGATGCGCGAATTCCGGCACTTCCTTGAGGGCTGCGATCTTGGCGCGATGCGCCTCGACGCAATGGGCATGCAACCGCGCGAGTTCCTCATCCTCGAGCAGTCTCGCGATCTCGGCCCGCACCGGCTCGATCCAGCGGGCGATGGCATGGTTCTCGACATCGTTGTGGTCGTAGCGCCGCCAGTAGGTCATCGACGCGGCCTTGTCGGGATGGTTCGCATTGCCCCGCGCCGCCTGCACGAGGAAGCTGTCCGCCGAGCGCAGCGCGTAGTGGTTCAGCTGCGCGAGGTCGTGGTTCACCATCGGCCCCTGCAGCACCTTGATCTCGGTCGTGCGGTTCTCCATCGGCACCGGGTCGCCGCCGGCGTTCACCCAATTGACCTCGGCTGCCCGGTCCGCGTCGAAGCGTGGCGAATGGTTCGACAGCCGCGCCATCCCCGCCCGCCGCGAGGTCAGCGTCTTGATCCCGCGCCGCGACGGGCGCCCCTCGTCGGGCACCTCCAGCGCCTGGCACCGCACGAAGCGCTCGATCTGCAACCGCTCGTCGAAGGACCGCTCGCCGCCCGACCCGAAGGCCAGTTGGTTGACCGAGATCACCTCCGCGTCGGGCAGAGCCGCAAAGAGCGCGGCCAGCGTCCCGTCACCCGTGTTGATGCAAAGGAACTCGTCCACGTCGAAGCTGAAGACCCAGTCCGCCGTCTTCAGGCGGCCCATCAGGTTGGCGTATTCGATCACGGCCCAGTGGTGGCGCCCGTGCTCGAGCATCATCGACGGATTGGGCAGATGCCGCAGATAGCCCAGCACGTCCAGCCGATCGAGCAGCAAATCGCTGCCGTCGGTGCAGTCGTTCGTGAACACGATCGGATCGTCGAACCCGATCAGCCGGTGATAGGCCAGCCATTCGAGGATGAACGGCCCTTCGTCCTTCATCGGCGTGATCGACGTGACCCTCATGCCAGCTCCAGCCGGAAGAACGCGCTGGCCGGATCGTCGCGATAGCCCGGCAGCACGCCGCACGGCCCGTAGCCCAAGCCGCGATAGAGCGCCCGCGCCGCGTCGTAGCCCGGCAGCGCCTCGGACCCGGTCTCCAGCACGAGGGCGCGGTGCCCGGCCGCCCGCGCCGCCTCATGCAGGTGTTGCATCAGACGGCGGGCCAACCCCTGACCGCGATAGGCGGCGGCCACGTGTACCGACTTCACCTCGGCCATGCCGTCTCCAAGGTCGCAGAGCGCCCCGATCGCCGCGACCGTGTCACTATCCGCCAGGGCCCATATCGTCACCTGCGGCGCCGACAGCGCCGCGACCCCGTAGGTGTAGTCATTGGTCTCGGGCGCGGCTTCGGCCCCGTGGGCCAGCTGCGCCGCGATCAGCGCGCGGACCCCCGGCTCGGTCGCCTCGGCGCGGCGCAGGCGCAGCGGGTCGCTCAATGCGTCCAGGCGCCTCGGCGGTTGGTGGCGAAGTTCTCGCCATAGCCACCCGCCCGCAGGTTCGCCTTGCGCGCCTGTGCCCGCAGCACGACATAGTCGACCCCCCGGTCGCGGGCGTAATCCTCGGCCTCGGCCTGGCTCTCGAAATGGAGCTTGATCTGGCTCTGCGTGTCGCTCGACCCGGTCCAGCCCGTCAGCGGATCGACCTCGCGCGGGGTTTCGGAGACGAATTCCAGCACCCAGTCGCGGGTCTTGGCCGTGCCCGAGGACATTGCCGTCTTGGCCGGCTTGTAGATACGCGCGCGCATGGGTCTCTCCGGGTCGGTCGGTCTCCGCGTGCATATCGGGCCGGGGGCCGTCCGCGCAAGAGCCGGGCGATGGCGGCAGAGCGTCCGCAGGCCCGAGCCGGCACCTTGAACCCGGCGCGAAAGGGCGCACATCCTGAGGCAACCCCGACACGCGCCGAAGACAGGTCCCGCCATGGCCCATAACAATGACAACCGCCCCAAGGGCGAGATCCTGACCCTGCCCCCGCGCGAGGACGTGACGGGCCACCTGCCGATGATGCAACGCCCCGCCGCCGCGCGGCCCAAGCTCGAGGGCGGCAAGCGGTTCCGTATGGCGACCGACTTCAAGCCGGCCGGGGACCAGCCCGGCGCCATCGCCGAGCTGGCGCAGGGCGTGGACGATGGCGAACGCGATCAGGTGCTGCTGGGCGTGACGGGCTCGGGCAAGACCTTCACCATGGCCAAGGTCATCGAGGAGACGCAGCGCCCCGCCATCATCCTCGCGCCCAACAAGACGCTGGCCGCCCAGCTCTACGGCGAGTTCAAGGGCTTCTTTCCGGACAACGCCGTCGAGTACTTCGTCAGCTACTACGACTACTACCAGCCCGAGGCCTACGTCCCCCGGTCGGACACCTTCATCGAGAAGGAATCCCAAATCAACGAGCAGATCGACCGGATGCGCCACTCGGCCACCCGCGCCCTGCTCGAGCGGGACGACGTCATCATCGTGGCCTCGGTCTCCTGCATCTACGGCATCGGCTCGGTCGAGACCTACGGCGCGATGACCCAGGACCTTCTGGTCGGCCGGGAATACGACCAGCGCAAGGTGATGGCGGATCTCGTGGCGCAGCAGTACCGGCGCAACGACGCGGCCTTCGCGCGCGGCGCGTTCCGGGTGCGCGGCGACAGCGTCGAGATCTGGCCCGCCCACCTCGAGGATCGCGCGTGGCGGCTGTCGTTCTTCGGCGAGGAACTTGAGAGCATCGTCGAGTTCGATCCACTGACCGGGGCCAAGACGGGCGACATGGACAAGATCCGCATCTACGCCAACAGTCATTACGTCACGCCGCGCCCGACGATGCAGCAGGCCATCAAGGGCATCAAATCCGAGCTTCAGATCCGCCTCGACCAGCTTGTCGGCGAGGGCAAGCTTCTGGAGGCCCAACGCCTCGAACAGCGCACCAAGTTCGACCTCGAGATGCTGGAGGCCACGGGCGTCTGCAACGGGATCGAGAACTACTCCCGCTATCTCACGGGTCGTGCACCCGGCGAGCCGCCGCCCACCCTGTTCGAGTACATCCCCGACAACGCCATCGTCTTCGCCGATGAAAGCCACGTCTCGGTCCCGCAGATCGGCGGCATGTACAAGGGCGACTTCCGCCGCAAGATGACGCTGGCCGAGCATGGGTTCCGCCTGCCGTCCTGCATGGACAACCGTCCGCTCAAGTTCGAGGAATGGGACGCGATGCGGCCCCAGTCCGTCTTCGTCTCGGCCACGCCGCAGACCTGGGAGCTGGAGCAGACCGGAGGTGTCTTCACCGAACAGGTCATCCGGCCCACCGGCCTTCTCGACCCACCGGTCGAGATCCGGCCCGTCGAGATGCAGGTCGACGACCTCTTGGACGAGATCCGGAAGGTGACGCAGGCCGGATTCCGCACGCTGGTCACCACGCTGACCAAGCGCATGGCCGAGGACCTGACCGAATACCTGCACGAGCAGGGCATCAAGGTCCGCTACATGCATTCCGATATCGACACGATCGAGCGGATCGAGATCCTGCGCGACCTGCGCCTCGGCGCCTTCGACGTGCTGATCGGGATCAACCTGCTGCGCGAGGGGCTCGACATCCCCGAATGCGGGCTCGTCGCGATCCTCGACGCCGACAAGGAGGGGTTCCTGCGCTCCGAGACCTCGCTGGTGCAGACCATCGGCCGCGCCGCGCGGAACTCCGAGGGCCGCGTCATCATGTATGCCGACCGGATCACCGGCTCGATGGAACGCGCCATCGGCGAGACCAACCGCCGCCGCGCCAAGCAAGAAGCCTACAATATCGAGCACGGCATCACCCCCGAGACCGTCAAGAAGAACGTCGAGGACGTCCTCGCCGGTCTCTACCAGGGCGACGTCGACATGAGCCGCGTGACGGCCAAGGTCGACAAGCCGCTGGCCGGCGCGAACCTTCAGGCCCATCTCGACGGCCTGCGCGCATCGATGCGCAAGGCGGCCGAGAACCTCGAATTCGAGGAGGCCGCCCGGCTGCGCGACGAGGTCAAACGGCTGGAGGCCGTGGACCTCGTGGTCTCCGACGACCCGCTGGCGCGGCAATCGGCGGTGGCGCAGGCGGTCGAGGACGCGCGCAAGGCCGAGGGCCGCAGCACGGCCGGACGGCCCGGACAGCGCGGCGGCAACGTCAAGCGGCGCAAGAAGCGCTAGCGGTCCCGCCGTCAAGGCATCGCCTGCGTTAACACTCGCTTAACCGTTTCTGCGTCTGCTGGGCGCGATGCGCGTCCTCGTCTTTCTGTTCTTCTGCCTGCTGCCCGAATTCGCGCTCGCCGGTCCGTGGCCCAGGGACCGAGGGCAGGTCTACGCGCTGGTCGGCCACCAGGGCGGGCACAACGGGTGGTCCGGGCTTTATCTCGAGTATGGCGGGCCCCGGCGCCTGACCTTCGGGCTCGAGATCGGGGGACATCTGGGCGGCTCGTCCACACCGGGTGTGCCCGGCTTCTCCGACCGGCTGACCGACGGGCGCATCCGCGCCTTCGTCCGCGCACCCGTCCCGCTGGCCGGCCAAGGCGGCACGGGGCTCTTCGCACCCTGGCTGGCGGCCGTCGAACTCAGTCTCGGGCGCGATCTGCGGGACGATGGACGCAAGGTCGAACGGCTCGGTCTCGGGGCCTCGATCGGGCGCGATATCTCGACGCGCTACGGCGACGGCTGGATGGCATTCGACCTTCTCGTCTCGGGCGGCTCGGGGGTGGAGACGCGGATGAATTACGGGGCCGTGGCCGGGATCAGGCCGACCGACAGGATCACCGTCGAGCTGGGTCTCTTCGGCGAAAGCGATGGCGACGCGAACGTTCAGCTCGCCCCGACGATCCAGTACGATTTCGGTCGCATCGGGCAAGCCCGGCTGGGCCTGAGCTTCGATCCGGACAAGGACACCGCGCTCGTCCTCGGCTGGTCGCGGACGTTCTGATGCGCCCGCACGCCCCGCGTACCGGCAGAAACCGGCCAGCATCGATGCCGCCCGCAGTCGCGCTTGCCAGACCCAACACACCCCGCCAGCCTGCCCTTACGTAAGCCACGCGCGACCCTGGCCCGACCGGCGTCGCCACACATCATTCGAGGAGATTTCGATGGCCTGTCGGACCGCCAAAGCCAAACGCGCCGCCACCGCGACGAAGGAGGCCACCAAGGCCGTCGACGACCTCGAACAGATGATCAAGGGACAGGAAGCGGCCAAGAAGAAGGACTTCTTCGCCCGGATCGCGGACGATCTCGAGCAGACCGGCGCCTCGGATGCCGAGCAGATCGAGTACAACATGGACATCAAGACCGAGTATTCGAGCGAGTTCAGCCTCGATGCCGTCGCCGACGCCGTCTCCAAGACGATCCACGCGGCCGCCGCGACACTGAAAGCGCAGGAAATGCCCAGCCCGGCGACCTCGGCCGAGGCGCTGGAGGCCTATTCCGACGTCGTGGTCAGCGTCGCCGAGGCCGCGCGCTCGTCCTCCGAGACCGCGACCAGCATCTCGTATTCGATGAACCGCATCGGGCGCGGCCTCTTCGCCTTCCTTTACGCGACCTCGGCCAAGGCATCCGACAAGGAGACATTTGGCGAGGAGGCGATCACGGCGACCGCCATCTTCTACCGCATCATGCGCAGCGGCGAGGACGCCAAGCGGCAGGAGCGGTTCGACACAGTGCTGCTCTATGTCGACGCGCTGCATAAGGCCAAGGTGATGCAGGTCGCCCTGCTCGACGATCTCGGGAACGGCACGTACGACCCCGACGAATACATCGCCAAGGACGCCCAGATGCAGAAGGTCGTCGACCTCTGGCAGAAGCGGGTGGACGAGGCGAAGCTCGACCGCGCGGATGGTCCGGTGATGATGGGCGCGGGGCCCGGTGGCCCCATGGGCACAGGCGGTCCCGATCTCGAGGCGGTAGCCAAGCGCGCGCTGTCGAAGATCTCGGCCGGGGACGACCGCCTGAAGGCCATCGTCGAGCGCTCCGAGGCGCGGCTGGCTGCCGGACACTTCCGTTAAGCACGGCGCGGCACCGGGCCTAGTCCGGCGTCGGATCCTCTTCGACGGTCACGTCCCCATCCCCCTCGACCGTCACATCGACCTCGAGTTCCGGCCGGATCAGCCGGATCACCTCGGACGCCCAGTCGCCGATGATGGGGATGAAGTTGATCTGGCTCAGTGACCAGACGAGCACCGACAGCACGACCGTCGCGCCGAGAACGCCGCCAAGGCCGAAGGCGATGCCCCGGTAAAGCTGGAACATGATCAGCTTCGGGACGGAATTGTGGATCTGCAGCCAGCGGTGCCGGTTCAACCGGGCCACCTCGCGCCGCAGGGCCGCGACCTCTTCGTTCAGCTCATCGCGTTCCATCGGACTGTTCCTATCACGATCGCCGCCGCTCACAACACGCCCCTGAGCGCCTGATACGCCGCCGCGGTCGCCGCGTTGGCGAGGTTCAGCGACCGGATATGGGGCGACCGCATCGGCAGGTGGACGACCCGCTGTCCGGCCAGGATCTCGGGCGGCAGGCCCACGGTCTCCTGTCCGAAGACGAGGTGGACGTCCTCCGGGTAGGACGCGTCGTAAAACGACGTCGGCCCGAACTCCTCGAAGCAGACGATCGCCTCGGGCCGGGGCGCGCGCCGCTTCAGGAAGTCGCCCCAATCGTCGTATTCTTCCAGCCGGACGTGCTTCCAGTAGTCCAGCCCCGCTCGGCGCACGTTCCGGTCGGTGATCTCGAACCCGTAGGGCCGGATCAGGCAGAGATCGAGATCGAGCGCCACGCAGGTCCGCCCGACGCTGCCGGTGTTTCCGGCGATCTCGGGGCGGTGCAGGACGATGGCGGGCCTCACTGGTGGACCAGCGCCCAGCGTTCGATGAGGTCGAATTGCAGACTGCGCGCGGTGCGTCCCCAGCTTCGGCCGCCCTGCGGCCGTTCGCGTTCGGCCACCGAGAGGCGGTTTCGCCGGTCGGTGTCGGCCACGAAGGTCGCGAAGGCCAGCGACCGCCCCGACCGCGCGTCGAAATACCCCGCGAGGCCCGAGACGAAGTTCAGCGTGCCGGTCTTGGCCTGCACCGGTATGGTGAGGTCGCCGTCGATGGTCAGTGTCTTCATCAGCGGACGCAGCCGAGCTTCGGCCCCCGAGGCCGTCAGCGCCTTGGCCATGTCCGAGGCCGAGATCCGCGTGGTGCCGTTGAGGCCGGAATGGTCGTCGAAATCGGGGCGTCGCGCGCCGGTCCGCCCCGAGAGCCAGTTCGACATGACCGCTCCGGACGCATCGAGCGAGCGCGGCACCGTGCCCCGGCGGACGGTCGAGGTCAGACCGAGAAGCTCGGCCGTGAGATTGTTCGAGAAGCGCAGCATGGCCCGCGCCACGCGGTCGAGCGGTGCGCTCACCTCCTGCGCGAGGGTCGTGCCCTGCGGCGCGGTGCCCGTCCGCGCCGCCACACCCACGGCGATCCCGTTGGCGCGCAGCATGGTCCGCATCACGTCGCCGGCATAGAGCGCGGGGTTACGGACCGGCAGCCACCGGCTACCCGAACTGCCGAGCTGCCCGCGCGCCACGGTCCAAGCGTCGATATCGCCGCTGCGGTCGTAGGTGTAGACCGGCAGCGACCGGTCCGCGATGCGCATCCGCGAGGTCGAGACGGCGGGACGGAAGCGTTCGGTCCGCCCGTCCATCGTCGTCTCGTAGCCATTGCCGCCGCGGCGCCACTGGAAATGCACGCGATTGAAGTTGAGATTGATGCCGCCGACCGCCGGGTTGTAGCCGACATGGTCCGGCTGGGCGCGGTCGATCCGCTCGAAGGTCGGGAGCGCGCCATCATAGACCAGCAGCCGCCCCGATACCTCGCGTAGTCCGACGGATGCGACCTGCGCGGCAAGATTGTTCAGCCCGTCGCTGTCGAGCGAGGGGTCGCCGCCGCCGACGAGCACGAGATCGCCGTTGAGCCGTCCGCCCGAGATCGGGCCCGTCGCCACCAGCCTCGTCTGGAAGCGATAGTCGGCCCCCAGCGTCTCGAGCGCGTAAAGCGCCGTCACCGCCTTGAGCACCGAGGCCGGCGGCAGCGCACGGAGGGGGTTGTACGTCTCCAGTACCTCGCCCGTGCGCGCGTCCGAGACGACGAAGCCGACCTTGCCTCCGAGCCCCGCCTCCTCGACCATCCGGCTGGCCGCGGGGGCGGCGCGCGACAGCGCGTCGGCGGGCTTCAGTTCCGGCCGGGCCGAGCGTTCGGGCGCGTTCGCGCAGGCCGGCAGGGCCGCCGTCGTCAGCGCCCCGGTCAGGAAAGAACGTCGCCGCATCAATGTCATCCTTTGTACCCGCGGCCACGATGCCCGCCCCGATAGCGGAAGGGAAGCCCGGTTTGGCTGGGCGCGACCGCCCCCGGATGCTAGCGCGGGCCATGGACCGGACAACGATCGGATCGGTGGCGCTGATGTTCGTCGCCATGTCGCTCATTCCCTTGGGCGACAGCGCGGGCAAGCTCCTGACGACCGCACATGGGGCGTCGCCCTTCTTCGTGGCGTTCTCGCGCTTCGCCGTCGGCGCGGCGATGGTTGCGGTGATCCTCGGGGGGCGGGTCGAATGGGGCCTCTACCGCGACTGGCGGGTCTGGTTCAGGGCCTTCCTCATCGCGGCCGGGATCGCCTGCATCCTCAACGCGCTCCGCACCGAGGATATCGCCACCGTCTTCGGCGCGTTCTTCGTCGGCCCGATCTTCAGCTACGTCCTCTCGGTCTGGCTTCTGGGCGAACGCGTGCGCCCGCTGCAATCGGTCCTTCTGGCCGTCGGGTTTTGCGGCGTCCTTCTGGTCGTGCGGCCCGGTTTCGGCATGACGGCCGGCCTCGGGTTCGCGGTCGCGGCGGGCCTGTTCTACGGGGCGTTCCTCACGGCGTCCAAATGGCTGGCCGAGATCGCGCCGCCCCGCCAGTTGATGCTGACCCAGACGCTTCTGGGGACGGTGATGCTGGCCCCGCTCGGCCTCGTTGAGCTGCCCGAGGCGACGGTTGCGGTCACCGGCCTCGTCCTCGTCTCGGGGCTGGCCTCGGCCACGGGAAACCTGCTCCTCGTGCTGGCCTATCGCCGGTCTAGCGCCACGATGCTGGCGCCGTTCGTGTATTTTCAGCTCATTTCGGCCACGGCGCTGGGTTGGCTCGTCTTCGGAACTTGGCCCGATCCGCTGGCTCTTGCGGGACTTTTCATCCTCGTGGCCGCAGGCTTCGGGACGCTGGCGCTCCGCCGCTAGGACCAGTCGCCACCCGCGCGGATCGCGGTCGAGGAGGCGGCGTGCATGGGCATGTTGACGAAGGCCCAGGCCGGCGGGTCGCGATACGCGAGGCCATAGGCCGAGGCGGGCGGGACCTTGAAGCGGCGGAAGATCTGCGCGGCGGGCGAGGTCCGCGCCGAGATCCGTTCGCCCGGTCGCGCAAGCACGCCGACGGGCACGCGCCCGAGGATGCCGCGCCAATCCTCCCAGAGATGGAACTGCGCGAGGTTGTCCGCGCCCATCAGCCAGACGAAGCGCACCCCCGGATAGCGTGCCTGCAGGCGGGCAATCGTCGCGGCGGTGTGGCGCGTCCCGATATGCCGCTCGATATCGGTGATCACGACCCGAGGATGCCGCATCAATGCACGCGCCCGCTCCATCCGCTTCGCCAGCGGCGCGGGACCACGGGTCTTGAGCGGATTGCCCGGCGAGACCAGCCACCACACCCGGTCCAGCCCGAAGCGGCGGAGCGCCTCGCGCGTGATGTGGACGTGGCCCGCATGGGCCGGATCGAAGGACCCGCCGAGCAGGCCCACCGCCTGCCCCGGCACAGCGGGCGGAAACCCCTGGCGCATGCGCCACGCTTCCCGCGGGCGGGGCGCGGACGCAAGCCGTGATTGTGCCGAGGCGCGCCGCCGCGCTCGCCTGCGGGGCGGAGGTGTCCGCCATGTCCGACCTCGTCAAGACGATCCTGACGGCCCTCAGGAACTACATCCCGGCGCTCCTCGCGGTGATCTCTGATCCTCGCCGCACGATCCCCGATCGGGTCGGATCGGGCGACGACGCGCTCGATGCGGCGCTCGCCTTCTTCGGCATCACGCTGGCGCTGTCGCTCCTTCTTCAACTGCCGCTCCTCGGTCCGGCCGACGATCCGGTCGCCGTCTTCGGAAGTCTTCCTGTCGTCCGGATGCTGATGTTCGCGATCTTCACTGCCTGCGTCGTCCTCGCGTTCCGGGCGGTCGGGGGACGCGGCGGGTTCATTCCCACGCTCTGCATCTCGCTTTACGTCAACGCGCCCGCCTACCTGGTGCAGGTCACCACCGCGTTGATGTCGCGCGGCCTCGTCGCGCGGTCCGGGGCCATCGACCTTGCGGATCTGCAGGATGCCGACACGCGGCCCGCCGCCTCGGCCGCGCTCGCCGCCGCCGACCCGACGACCGCGACGCTCCTCGTGGCCACCGGCGTCCTCGGGATCGGCATCGTCGTGGCGTGGTTCCTCTATTGCTGGCCGATCTACCGCGCCCAGCACCGCGTATCGCGGGCCCGGAGCGGTGTCGCCTATGCCGTCGCCTTCGCGGCCTACCTTGCGTCGCTTTGGCTGGGTGCCAACCTGATGCGCGGCCTGCATGGCGACGCGCTGCCCGCGATCGTCTGACGCCGCCCCCGTCCGGATTGAACCCCGCCGCGTCCCGACATATGCGGGACCGGACCCTGCGACGGAGCGAGACGATGGCAGCCAATCAATACGTCTATCACATGGACGGGGTGTCCAAGACCTATGGCGGCGGCAAGAAGGTGTTCGAGAACATCCGCCTGTCCTTCCTGCCCGGCGTCAAGATCGGCGTCGTCGGCGTCAACGGCACCGGCAAGTCTACCCTGATGAAGATCATGGCCGGGCAGGATCCCGATTACACCGGAGAGGCCTGGGCCGCCGAAGGCGCCCGCGTCGGCTATCTGCCGCAGGAGCCCGCGCTCGACGAGGCGCTGACCGTCCGCGAGAACGTCATGCTGGGCGTGGCCGAGAAGAAGGCCGTGCTCGATCGCTACAACGATCTCGCGATGAACTACTCGGACGAGACCGCCGAGGAGATGGCCAAGCTCCAGGACGAGATCGACAGCGCCAATCTCTGGGATCTCGACAGCCAGATCGACGTCGCGATGGAGGCCCTGCGGTGCCCGCCGGACGACGCGATGCCCGCGAACCTCTCGGGCGGCGAGCGGCGGCGCGTGGCGCTCTGCAAGCTCCTCTTGGAAGCGCCCGACATGCTCCTGCTGGATGAGCCGACCAACCACCTCGACGCCGAGACGATCGCCTGGCTCCAGCGGCACCTGATCGACTACAAGGGCACCTGCCTGATCGTCACCCACGACCGGTATTTTCTCGACGATATCACGGGCTGGATCCTCGAGCTCGATCGCGGACGTGGCATCCCCTACGAGGGCAACTACTCGGCCTGGCTCGAACAGAAGGCCAAGCGGCTGGAGCGCGAGGCCAAGGAGGACAAGTCCCGCCAGAAGACGCTGGAGCGCGAGCTGGAATGGATCCGCGCCGGGGCCAAGGCGCGGCAGGCCAAGTCCAAGGCCCGGATCAACGCCTACGAGGAGATGGCCGGCCAGTCCGAGCGCGAACGCGTCGGCCGCGCCCAGATCGTGATCCCGAACGGGCCGCGGCTCGGCTCGAAGGTGATCGAGGTCAACAACCTATCGAAGGCCTATGGCGACCGTCTCCTGATCGACGACCTGTCCTTTGCCCTGCCCCCCGGCGGCATCGTCGGCGTGATCGGTCCGAACGGCGCGGGCAAGTCGACGCTCTTCCGGATGCTGACCGGGCAGGAACAGCCCGACAGCGGCACGGTCGAATACGGCGATACCGTCAAGCTGAGCTATGTCGACCAGTCGCGCGACGATCTCGAACCCGGCCAGACCGTGTGGGAGGCGATCTCGGGCGGGGCCGAACTTATCAAGCTCGGCGATGCGGAGGTGAATTCCCGCGCCTATTGCGGATCGTTCAACTTCAAGGGCGGCGACCAGCAGAAGAAGGTCGGCCTCCTCTCGGGCGGCGAGCGCAACCGCGTCCACATGGCCCGGCTCCTGAAGGAGGGCGGCAACGTCCTGCTGCTGGACGAGCCGACCAACGATCTCGACGTCGAGACGCTCCGCGCGCTCGAGGACGCGATCGCCGATTTCGCGGGCTGCGCGGTGGTGATTTCGCACGACCGCTTCTTCCTCGACCGCCTCTGCACCCATATCCTCGCCTTCGAGGGCGGCAGCCATGTCGAGTGGTTCGAAGGCAATTTCGAAGCCTACGAAGAAGACAAGGCGCGTCGCCTCGGTCCCGATGCGCTGGAACCGACGCGGGTGAAATACAAGAAATTCACGCGCTGACGGTATCGGCTCCCTGCGCCTCGATCTGGCGCAGGGCACGGTGCACGGCACGGACGCGACCACCGGACAACTGGCGAAGCTTCGCCGCCTGCTCGAGCGGCGGGCGCCCTGCCATCGCCGAGGCGACGACGGCCGGGTGCTCGCGCGCGAAGCCCGACGGATCCGTGGTCGTCTCGATCAGGCGCCGCACGTCGCGCCGCCCCAGGATGGGCGAAGGCATCGACGGATCGGCCGCCGCGCGATTCGCGATCGGCATCGGCGCCGATAGGGTCAACCGCGGTCTCGCCGCGGGTCGGTGATCGACCCGAGGCTCGGGGCTGAGCGTGAGCGGCGGGATGTTCTGGAACAGGCGCGTTCGGGCCGGTGAGGCCCCTGTGCGATCTGCTCCCGGCTTCGCCGAAATCCGCAGGCGAGCGCCGGGGCCCGGGGCCACGACCGGGTGCCGGTTGGCCCTCGCCCCCTCGACCGACGCGACGAGGGCACGCGCGAAGTCGCGCAGATGGGCCGGGGGCCGCGCCGTCCGGTCGGGCGATTCGAGCATTGCCAGCAACGCGCGGGCCTTGTCGGCATCGGTCGTCTCGGCGGGCGACGGGCCCGCGGTCTTCGGGTTCGGATCGGACATGGGACCTCCTAGAGATAACTGCGGACAAGCGCGCCGGACACAAGGGTCCAGCCGTCGACCACCACGAAGAACGCGAGCTTGAAGGGCAGCGAGACGATTGCCGGGGGCACCATCATCATGCCCATCGACATCAGGACGGCGGCTGCGACCATGTCGATGATCAGAAACGGCATGAACACGAGAAAGCCGATCTGAAAGGCCCGGCTCACCTCTGACAACAGAAAGCTCGGGATGAGGATGGCGAGCGTCTCGGGGTCGCTCTCGGGGCGCAGCCCGGCGAGATGCGCCAACGTGTCGGGGTCGACGCGGGCCAGCATGAAGGCGCGGAACGGCGCGATCGCCTCGGTGAATGCGACCCCCGGCTCCATCTCGCCGCGCGAAAGCGGGCCGATGCCCGCCTCCCATGCGGCGGTCGCGACCGGCTCCATCACGAAATAGGTCAGGAACATCGCCAAGCTGACGATCAGCATGTTCGGCGGCGATGCCTGGAGGCCCATCGCCTGCCGCATGATCGACAGGACGGTGACGATGAACGGAAAGCAGGTAACCGTGATCGCAATCCCCGGCGCGAGGCTCAGCACGGTCAGAAGGGCGATCAATTGGATCGAGCGCAGCGTCAGGCTATCGTCGCCCAGCGACAGCGCGACGTCCTGCGCGGCGACCGGGCCGCCGATGGCGACGGCACCGGACAGGACCAGTGCCAGCCCGAGGGCGCGGCTCATCCGGGTTCATCCGTCCGCGCCACCTCGGTCAGGCGCACGGCCAGCCGACCCGCGTGGTCGCCCTCCATCTCCTGCAGCTCGCCCCGGCCGATCAGACGATCGCCCGCGAAGAGTTCCACGGGGTCGCCGATGCCGCGGTCGAGCGTGAGGACAGCGTCGCGTTCCAACGACAACAGCTCCGTCACGGTCGGATGCGCCCGGCCCACAGAGATGGTGATCTCGACGGGGACGCGACCCAGCGCCGATGGGTTGTCGGGGGATGCGTCAGCCATGGTTGGCCTCCTTTGGCGTTGTATCGGTCGGGGGGTTCGCGCATCCGGGCAGGAGCCCGTGGAGGAACGTGTCGAGCGCGGCATCGAGATCGGAGAGAACCGCTTCGAGATCGACTTGTCGTTCCTGCCCCTCCCATCGGATCATGGCCTGCGAAAGGGCCAGCGCGGGCTCCGGCCGGATGGTCACGCGATCGGCGAGCTCGGCCTGGTCGATCAGCCGGGTCAGCGGCGGCTCCTCCTCCGGGGCCACCAGGAGGACCGGCCGCGCGTCGCCATCCGCCATCACCTCCGTCAGCTCCTGCATGAGGATCGGCAGGAATGCGGATTGCGCGGCCCGCGGCAGGAACGTGTCGAAGATGTCCCGCAGCGCCGGCTCGAGCATCGCCACGAGGCCGTCGACCGCAGCCGCACGGCTCTCTGTCAGGCGGGCCAGCGTTTCCTGCAGCCGGGCCCCGAGAAGGCCATTCTCCTCGTCGAGACGGGCGACCGCATCGTCCCACCCGGCGGCGTAGCCTTCGTCGAACGGACCAGGCGCCGCTTCGGCCAAGGGCGAGCTCTGGACCATCGCGCTGCCGAAATCCTCGAGCGCGAACGCGGTCATTTCGCCTCCTCCGGGCTTTCGTCCATCCAGCCGCGCAGAACCTCGAGTGTCTCGTCGCGGCGCTCGGTGATGAGGGTGCGAAGGCGGTCGACCGGATCATCCGCCTCGCCATCCTCCGTCTCCGCCGGCAGAAGCGTCCCTTCCGTCGACATGGCCGCGTCGGACGGCGCAGGAGGCGCGAGCGGCGCGGGGCTCGGGGCGCCGATCTCCTCGGGCGCGATAGCCGTGACGCCGTCGTCGGATGCGGCGGCCGGCAGGGCGGGGTTGGCAGGCGGCGGCGCAAGCGCGCGCGTCATCAGGGGGCGCACCACGAATGCGAGCACCCCGAGACTGACCAGCGCAAGCAGCGCGGCAATCGAGATCCGCCTGACATCACCCCCACTCAACCAGGGCAGCGACAATCCGGGGGCAGCCTCGGGCATGGCCGCGATGTCGAATTCCATGCTGCGGACGGTCACGACATCGCCGCGATCCGCGCGAAACCCGACGGCCGACTGCACGAGATCGCGAATGACGTCCAGTTCGGCCTCGCTGCGTTCGGACCACCCGGCTGCACCGTCCGCGTTCGTCTCCCGCATCCCATCGACCATGACCGCGACGGTGACCCGCTCGATCGCGCCCGGTGCACGCTCGATCTGACGCTCGGTCGCGGAGAAGTCGTAATTCACCCGCTCGCGCGTTTCGGCGTTCGAGCTTTCGGACTGCCCTTCCTCTTCCGCGGCATCACCGTCGGGCAGGTTGCTTGCGACGGTGACGCCGGCCCCGGCGGCGCCGCGGTCGCTGGCGCTGCGCTCCTCGGTATCCGTGCTGATGACCACGCGGCTCTCGGGATCGAGCACACGCTCGGTGATCAATTCGCGATCTTGGGTCGTCTCGATCGCCAGCTCGACAACGAAGCGACCGGGTCCGACACGGGCGGCCAGCAGGTTCTCGACCGCTGCCCGCATCTCGATCGCGCGGGTCTCGCGCCGCTCGGCCTCGGGGTCGATCGCGCCACCGCCGACGACACGCCCGCTGGCCGCATCGATCACCGTCACATCCTCGGCCGCGAGGTTCCGGACCGCGCCCGACACGAGGGACTGGACGGCGTGCGCCAAGGACGCATCGACCGTTCCCGATACCATCTGGAGCGTCACGGAGGCCGTGGCGCTGCGGTCGCGCGCGAACGGAGAACTGTCGGCCGTCGCGAGGTGGACGCGGGCCGAACGAACGCCCGGAGACGCGAGGATCGTGCGCGTCAGCTCGCCCTCGCGGGCCCGCCAATAGGCCGCGTCGAACATCTGAGACGTCGTGCCGAAGCCCGTCAGCCCGTCGAGCAGTTCGTAGCCGCTCCCGTCCATGCGCGGCAGGCCGTCGCCCGCCAGCTGCATGCGGAGCCCGTCGCGCATCCTGTCCTCGACGAAGATCGAGGACCCCCGCACCTCGTAGGGCGCGCCCCTCGCCTCGAGGCCGGCGATCACCTCGGACGCCGCGGCCGGTTCGAGCCCGGCATATAACAGCTCCATTCCGGGCGCCGTCGCGAGTCGGGTCAGAACGAATACCATCGCGAAGGTCAGAACCGTCGCACCGGCCAGGATCGCGAGCCGTCGCTTGTCCTGTCGACCCCATAGGGCGGTCATGTTGTCCAAGGCGTATCCTCTCGCAGGCGACCACCCGTTCTGGGGATCGAGGGCGAGGATTCCGCAATTCCTTTAACATTCGGTTAGCTCCCGAGGGCTAGGACGGAAGGTGAACGATCGAGGAGCAGGTCATGGCAGACGACGCGGATAACGGGGCGAAATCGGCCTCCAGGGGCGGGGCTCTCAAGTGGATTGCCGTGCTGGTGCTGGGGCTCGGGCTGGGCGCGGGCGGCTTCTATGTCATGTTCACCGGCGCCGCCGATGACGTCCTTGCGTGGAAGGGCGAGTCGGATACCGGATCGGTTGCGTCATCCAGTCTGACCTTCCTCGAACTCGAGCCGATCATCGTGTCGATCGGCGGTCCCGGTTCGATCCGGAACCTCCGCTTCCGCGCCTCGCTACAGATCGCTCCCGATGCCGATTCGCTGGCCCGCTCGCTTCAGCCACGGATGATGGATATCGCGACGACCTATCTGCGCGCCGTTCCGATGGACATGCTCGAGGAACCGACCTCCCTGATCCGCATCCGCGCGCAACTGCTCCGCCGGTTCCAGATGCTGACCGGCCCGGACGCGGTTGAGGATCTTCTCGTTTCCGAATTCGTGATGACCTGACCATGATTGATCTCCTTCCCGATGTCCTCCTGCTGGCCGCCACGATCGGGCTCGCCGGATATTGCCACCACCTCTCGCGGCGTCTGCAAGCGTTTGACGCGGCAGATACAACGCGGGTCTCCATGCTCGACGAATGGTCGCATCAGGTCGACGCGGCCAAGTCCACGCTGGAGACGGCTGCACGGACGGGTCACGACCTCGAGCAGCGCCTCGACGGCTTGGTGGCGTCCGCCGATGACCGCATCGGCCGGATGGAGATGCTCCTGAACAGCCTCGACGACCTCGAGTTGGACCGGCACCGCCGCGAAGCCGACGAGATCGCCGCGTCCGAAGTCGTGCCGGGCTTCCGGGCGATACGGCACGCAGCCGGGAGCGAAGCATGATGTCGGGCGGCGCGGTGGCCGCGCTGAAACGAGTGTCGCTGACGCTCCTGATCGGGGTGCTCGCGATGTCCTTCGTCACGCGCATCGTGTCGGCGGGACTGGCTGTTCTACCGGATGATGGTTCGGGCGAACACGCCGACACGCAGGGGCTGCTCTGCCCGCCCTCGACGGAGGTTCGGGACCTGCTCGACCGCTTGGGCGAACGCGGTGCCGATATCGACGCACGGGAAGCTGCGGTTGCCTTGCGCGAACAGGACGTGGCCGTCGCCCTGGACGAGGTGATGGCCATGCTCGACGACCTCTCGACCGCCGAAGCGCGCCTGGCGGCACGGATGCAGCAATCGTCCGAGGCCTCGGCCGAGGACGTCGCGCGGCTCGTTTCGGTCTACGAAGGCATGAAGCCCAAGGACGCCGCGATCCTCTTCGAGGCGATGGCCCCGGATTTCGCCGCCGGATTCCTCGCCCGCATGCGCCCGGCCTCGGCCTCGGCGATCTTCACCAGTCTCGCACCGGACACCGCCTATGCTCTCAGCGTGATCATGGCCGGTCGAAACGCCAACGCGGCGACGGAGGACCGGGAATGATCGGGATCGTCGGCATCGCCTGCGTGTTCATCATGGTCTTCGGCGGCTACATGCTGGCCGGCGGCAAGCTCGACATCATCCTCAAGGCGCTTCCCTTCGAGATGATCATCATCGGCGGCGCCGCCATCGGCGCATTTCTCGTAGGCAACAGCCTGGGCGAGGTCAAACACACCATCAAAGATATCGGCAAGATCTTCAGGGGGCCCCGCTGGCGACCCGATGACTACCGCGATCTCCTCTGCCTTCTGTTTGAACTGGTACGACTCGGACGGCAGGATCCCATGGCCCTCGAAGAGCATATCGAGGCGCCGGAGACGTCTTCCATCTTCGGCGAGTATCCACGCATCACGGCCGATCGCGAGGCCGTCGCGATGATCTGCGACACGCTGCGTGCGATGTCCATGAACTACGACGATCCCCACCAGGTCGAGGAAGTGCTAAGCGCCCGGATCGAGGAAAATCAGCACCATGCGCTCCATTCCAGCCACGCGCTTCAATCCATGGCGGACTCGCTGCCCGCTTTGGGTATCGTCGCGGCCGTCCTCGGGGTGATCAAGACGATGGGCTCGATCGATCAGCCGCCGGAGGTCCTCGGCAAGCTGATCGGCGCAGCGCTGGTCGGCACGTTTCTCGGAGTCTTCCTCGCCTATGGGATCGTGGGTCCATTCTCCGTACGACTGAAGAACGTCAGCGAACAGGACGGCCATTTCTATCGTCTGATTCAGGAGGTCTTGGTCGCGAACCTCCACAATCACGCGACCAACATGTGCATCGAGGTCGGGCGCCAATCCACGCCGACTCCGTTGCGGCCCAGTTTCGCGGACCTCGAGGATGCCCTCAAGAGCCGGAAGGCCGCCTGATGCTTCGGGCGGCATGCACCGTCCTTGCGATGTTGTTCGCCTCGGCGGTCTCGGCGCAGATCATTGTCCGGAGCGGAGAGCATGCCGCGTTTTCTCGGCTGGCCTTCGCCGCGCCGAGTGATGCGACGTGGACAGTGGATGGTGTCGCGCCCGGCAACGTCACGGTGGGGTTTCAGGGCCTCGACGGTACCCTCGACGGCGGTGCGATCTTTGACCGTATACCGAAAACCCGCCTTCAGATGGCGACGGCCGATGATCAGGCGCTCCGGCTCGGCGTGGCCTGTCGTTGCGACATCCGGATCAGCCACGTCCCCAGCGGCCACATCGCCCTGGATATCGTCGACCGCACCGATGTCGGATCGCAACCCGGGCCGGGCCAGTCCTTCGTGATGGCCGCAACAACGACGCTGTCCTTCCGCAGGCCGACCGAGCGGCCCGTTCGGGTCCATTCGCCCCTGTCGGACCTTCTCATGGCCGGACCGCGGGTCCCGTCCTCCCGCGCCAACCGAGGACCCCAAAACGATCAACTGCAGGTCCTCGCACCTGCCTCCACCCCGCAATTCGTCGTACGATCGAGCTCTCGCCCCGCGGTCTTTCCGGCGCCCGACCTGCCCGAACCGCCGCCGGAGAAGGACGCCTGCGAAGTCGAGGACCGGCTCGCGGACATCCTGAATGCGGATCCCGAAGCATCTTGGACCGCGTTTTCGCGGGCTCGGCGCACGCTGCTCGATGCCAAGGGGGCATATGCGACTGAGCGCCTGCATGACCTGGCGCGCGCGCATGCGGCGATGGGCATGGGCCAGGAAGCGCTTCAAATCCTCGACATCTCGGAGGAGGACGAGCCCGCGATCCGTATGGCCGCGAGCGCGCTGGACGACCTCCCCATTGCGATCTCGGACGCCCTGTCACGCTGCGGGCCCGCGTCGATGCTCGTCGTGCTCCTGTCGGGCACGGACGATCCCGAACGCGCGGTGGCGGATGCAGATGGGCTGGCGCTTTTCATTGCGGGCCTGCCGCCGACGCGATGGGCCGATCTGGCGCCGCGCGTGACCCGCATTCTGGCCGACGCCTACCAAGACGAGCTTTTGGTCGCCCTTCCCGCGGGCCGGCCCGGCGCCACCCTGGCGGGATCGGGATCCGAGGTAGATGCCGGGACCGGCTATGCGGCGATGAGATCGATCATCACGACGTTCGACAATGCTGCGAACGCGGGCATGACCGTGTCCGCAGCGCAGATGGAGAACGCACTGGCCCTCAGGATTTCGCTCCCTGCGGGCGCGGCGACACGGGAATTCGACCGCGCCGTCGCCGACGCACTCCTGCGGGACGACCGCGTGGCGGATGCAGTGCGGCTTCTGGACAGCTCTGCCATAACGGCGGATGAGCTTCTCGCGCTCGCCGTTCCCCTGCTCGATGACGGGGCGCTTCTGGATCTCGGTGCGCGCCTTCGAAAGAAGATCACGCCCGAGCATCCGGCAACCCACGCGCTTTCGGACGCCTACGTTCGTCAGGGTCTCGACGACTTCGACCGTCGTGTTGCACGTCGGGACGCCCGAGACTCGCAGCCACGAGCGATCGACGCGGGCGAACGGGTCGGGTCCGACGCCTGGATCCAACGCAGGTTCGTGCCGCTGGCGGCGGACCCGGGCGGCGGAGCAAGATCCGAACTGGCGCGCCTCGTCGTCGAGCGGAACGCAGTCATCAGCGACGTCGATGGTGATCTTGCCCACGCCCGATCTGTCTCGGAGCGGAGTTCGCGGCTTCGCACGGTGATCGCCGAGCTTGCCGCCGAACCCCCAGCCGCGATTACGGTGGATTAACCTTCTTTCGTTATGGATCCGGGGACCCTCCCAGGATCGGACCGGATGCGAGCGATTTTCCAACCCACCGTGCTGATGGCCGTCGCGCTGATGTCCGTCATACTGATGATGATCCTGCCGATGCCGTCTTGGGTACTTGATGCCGGGCTCTCGGTCAGCTTCGCGCTCGCCATCCTGATCTTCACGACGACCCTGTTCATTCAGCGGCCCCTCGACTTTTCGGCCTTTCCGACGATCCTGCTGGCATCTCTGATGCTGCGCCTGTCGCTGAATGTATCCTCGACGAAACTCATCATCGGCGAGGGGCATACCGGGACCGACGCGGCCGGACACGTGATCGAAGGCTTTGCGAGCTTCGTGATGGGCGGCTCCATCGCGCTCGGGCTGGTGGTGTTCGGCGTCCTCCTGATCGTGAATTTCATGGTCATCACCAAGGGTGCTACGCGGATGGCCGAGGTCGGCGCGCGGTTCGCGCTCGACGGCATGCCCGGCAAGCAGCTCGCCATCGACAGCGACATGTCGGCCGGCGCGATCGACCACGAGGAAGCCAAGCGTCGCCGCGAGGTCGAACTGGCCGAAACGACATTCTTCGGCTCGCTCGACGGGGCGTCGAAATTCGTGAAGGGCGATGCGGTCGCCGGGCTTCTGATCACGATCCTCAACTTGGTGGTCGGTCTCTCGGCGGGCATGCTGGCCCATGGCATGCCGTTCGGGGAGGCCGTCGAGACCTACGCGATCCTGACGGTCGGAGACGGCTTGGTGAACCAGATCCCTGCGGTCATCATTTCCATCGCGTCCGGCCTCCTTCTGGCGCGCGGGGGCGGCACCGGCACCGTAGATGTCGAGATCGTCGCCCAGATCGGGCGCCACCCCGCGGCGCTGGGTACCGTGGCCGTCATCATGGCGGTCTTCGCCTTCGTTCCGGGCATGCCCTTCGTTCCGTTCTTCCTCGGGGCCGCGACGCTGGGCGGAGCTGCCTTCTGGCGGCAACGCATGATTTCCCGCGTCGACGACGTGCCGGAGGATCTCGAAACCCCCGAGCCGCGCCGCGAGATGGGCGACGTCCTCTCGCTCGACGACATACGGGTCGAATTCGCGACCGACCTCGTGGATCTGGCGCTGGACCCATCGAACGGGCTTGAAAGCCGGATGTCTGGCCTGCGCAATCACATCGCCGAAAAGTTCGGAATCATCCTGCCGGAGATCCGGTTGACCGACGACCAGGGGCTTCCGTCGGGGACCTATGTCATCCGGATCCAGGGGGTCGAGATGGCGCGCGATCGGCTGGAGCGCGATCACATCCTTCTGTTACTGGGGTCTGGAACGCCGGCGCAGATGCCCGGCCGCGCGGTCAAGGAACCGGTCTATGGCGCCCCCGCGCGGTGGATTCCAAAAGGCAAGGCCGAGACCCTGCTCGGCGAGACGCTGGTGACGCCCGGAGAGGTGCTCGCCACGCATCTTCTCGAAGTGATCAAGAGCAATTTTCCGCAATTGCTCGGGCTTCGTGGACTGCAATCCCTGCTCGACGCCTTCGCCCGCGTATCATCCGCCGAACGCTCCGAGGCCAACCGCCGCATGCTCGACGACCTGATCCCGTCGAAGGTGACGCCGGAAACGCTGCTCGCCGTCCTGCGGATGCTGCTGGCCGAGCGAATCTCGGTCCGCAACCTGCCCGTGATCCTCGAGGCGCTGGCGGAGCGGCGCGACGGTCCGCCGTCGGTCGAGGACCTGACCGAGCATGTCCGGCAGCGGCTGGCCGAACAAATCACGGCCGAGCTGCGCCGCGACGATGGCAGCCTTCCCCTGATCCAGCTCGCACCGGCTTGGGAAGAGACCTTTTCCCGCCATCAGATCGATGGACCCGGTATCAGCCGCGAGATCGCGCTGCCCGGCCCAGAATTCCAGAAGCTGGCACAAGGGCTGGCCGAAGCGATCGCGGGCGTGGCCGAGTCGGGTCACCATGCGGCCGTCGTGACATCGGCGCGGCGGCGCCGGTTCGTCCACACCGTCCTGTCGGCGCGCGGGCTGACGAACCCCGTGATCTCCTACGAGGAGATCGGGGCCCGCGCGACGCCCGCAATCCTCGGGTCGGTCGCGGCGTGATCGAAGCGCTCCTCGCGCTGCACGATGCGGCCAGGCCCATCGCGATGGCCTCCTTCGCAGTGTTTCTGCGGATCGGCGCCCTGATGCTCGTCCTGCCGGGGCTGGGCGACCGCCTGATCCCGGCCCGGATCCGCCTCGTCACGGCCTTCGCCCTGACGGCGGCGGTGGCCCCGGCCGTCGAGCTTCAAGCCGAGATCGGACCCGGTCTGATCGTCGCCGAAACGGTCACCGGGCTCGCGCTCGGGGCCGTGCTGCGCTTCGTGGCGCAGGCCCTTTCGATGGCCGGCGTGATGGCCGCGCAATTGACGTCGCTCGCTCAGCTCTTCGGCACGGTCGAGCCGTCCTCGGCGATCGGCAACGTTCTGAACCTTGCGGGGCTCTGCCTGATCATGGCCAGCGGCCTTCCCCTGATGGTCGTCGAAATGATGATCCGCAGCTATGACATCCTGCCGCTCGGGGGCCATCTCGACGGCAGCGACGCGGCCCGTTGGGGCGCGGCGCGGGTGGCTCAGGCCTTCGCACTCGCAATCGCCATGGCCGCGCCCTTCGCACTCGCCGCGCTGATCTACAACGCGGCCATGGGCGTCATCAATCGCGCCATGCCGCAGCTGATGGTCGCCCTCGTCGGCGCGCCCGCGATCACCGGGGCCAGCGGCGTGCTCCTGCTGCTGTCGGCACCGCTTCTGCTGGCGGTCTGGAAAGCCGCGATGATCGCGACCTTGGCCGACCCGGTCACGGGCGGCGTGCCATGAGCCAGGAGGACGGCGCCGATCGCAGCCATGAGGCGACACCGCAAAAGCTCCTAGAGGCGCGCAAGAAGGGCGAGTTGGTCAAGTCGCAGGATGTCGCCGTCGCGGCATCCTATGCCGGGATGCTGCTCTGCCTCGCGTTCGCGGCGCCCGCGATTTCGAACCGCCTGACCGATCTCGGCGGCGCGCTCATCCAGAATGCGGACCTGATCGCCGAGGCGACGACCGGCGGCGGCGACGTCGCGGGCGGGCGCATCTTCGCCGAAGCGATGACGTTGACCGGCTTCCTGATCGCGCCGGCCGCGCTACTGGTGGTGGTCGGATTGCTGGCTCAACAGGCGATCGTGGTCGCGCCGTCGAAGCTCGCGCCGAAGCTGCAACGCGTCTCGATCCTGGCGAACGCGAAGAACAAATTCGGCCCGAGCGGCCTGTTCGAATTCCTGAAGTCCGCCGTCAAGATGGCCGCTTATGGAGGCCTGATGGCCTGGTTCCTGTTGGGTGAGGCCGATCGGATCGTAGCCGCAGCCGCGCTCGAGCCGCGCTTCCTCGGCCACGCCCTGGGCGACATCCTCTTCGATTTCGGCCTCGCGGTCGTCCTCGTCTCAAGCAGCATCGCGGCCGTCGACTACGGCTGGCAGCGGCACAGCCATCTCGTCAAGAACCGCATGACCCGACAAGAGGTGCTCGACGAAACGAGGCAATCCGAAGGCGATCCGCATCTGCGCGCCAGGCGGCGCCAACGCGCCCAGGAGATCGCGACGAACCGCATGTTGCGCGACATCCCCGAGGCGACGGTCGTCATCGTCAATCCGACGCATTACGCGGTCGCGTTGAAGTGGTCGCCGCTCGACCCGTCGCCGCCCATCTGCGTGGCCAAGGGGGTCGACCTCGTGGCGGCCCGTATCCGTGAGGTCGCGGGCGAGGCCGATATCCCGATCTTCAGCGATCCGCCGACAGCGCGCGCGCTTCATGCCGGTGTCGAGATCGGGGCCCCGATCGACCGCGCCCACTTTGCCGCCGTCGCGACCGCGATCCGCTTTGCCCGCGAGCTGACAGAAAGGGCACGCCGATGAAGGCCAAGGAACTCGCCGCGCTGACAGAACTGGCCCGGCTTCGGCGCACGAAGACCGCCGCGCGTCTGGCAGGGATCCAAGCCCAGATCAACGTGCTGGAGGACCGTCGGGGCGCCCTGGCACGGGTCGCCACCGCGCCGCCGGACAGCATCGACGAGGCCATCATGCAGGATCGCTGGCATCGCTGGCGCCAGCAGGAACTGGCGCGGCTGATGACCGAGATCGCGCGCCTCCAGGCCCGCGCCCAGCCGTTTCGAGAGGATCACGCAAAGAACGTTGCTCGCGTCGGCGTGGCAGAACGGCTTCCGATCCGTCCAAGGCGCGCCGCGCCGGACTGACGCGGCTCAGCCGTCTTGGCGCGCCATTGAGATCAGGAGGATGCGGGCCTGGTCATCACCCAGTCGCTGGTTCACCACTTCGTTCAGCCGCGTCCGCAGCCGATTGAGCGCGATGGCATCGGTGAAATCGCCATCGAATCCGCCGAGGCTGCCATAGCGGAACAATGCCTCGGTCAGGCCGTCGCGCAGCACCGGCTCCTGCAGCAGGATCGTGTCGCGGCTGACATGCACGGCCTCGACCCCGAGGGTCAGCACGACATGCCCCCACACACGTCCGTCGCGCAGGACGGGCACGATGAAGTTGTCGCGCAGCGTCACCACACGCTCGTCCTGCGGAACGGGCGACCGGATCGGGGCCGCCGCCTCTGCCCCGTCATTGTCTGGGCGCAGAACGAAACCGGCCGCTGCCCCGCCGGCCAGCGCCACGAGCATCACGACCAACGGGAGGAGTTTGCCCATCATCAGAACGGCAGCACGATATCGGCGAGCTGCTGGCCATAGCGCGGCTGCTGGACATCGGTGATCTGTCCGCGCCCGCCATAGGAAATTCGCGCCGCCGCGATCTTGTCATACGTGATCTCGTTCTGGCGCGTGATATCCTCTGGTCGCACGAAGCCGGTCACAAGCATCTCGCGCAGTTCGAAATTGACCCGAACCTCTTGCCGCCCCTCGATCCGGAGGGCGCCGCTCGCCATGACATCGACGACGGTCGCGGCGATGCGGAGCGTCAACCGCTCGTTGCGCCGCACGCCGCCGCCGCCGGACGACCGGCTCTGGGAGTTGGTCTCGACCGCCGAACCCAGCGTCGCGCCCGCGGGGAGACGCGGGTCGATGCTCTGTGGCAGGCCGAAGAACTCGGGGATTGCCAAACGTTCCGAGCCACTGCGTGAGCGGTTCGAGGTGTTGTCGAACTCGGCCTGCTCGTCGATCTCGACCACGACCGTCATGATGTCACCCCGTTGCCCGGCGCGCCGGTCTCCGAGCAGCGATTTCGGCCCTGCCGTCCAGAGCGAGGCGCGCTCCAGCACGGTGGGCGGTACGGTCACCGCGGGCGCCAGCGCGGCCATCGCCACATGCTCCCGGCCATCGGACGGTGGCGTCAGCTCGGGGGCCTGCCCGATGGCGCCGATCCGCGCGCAGCCGGCCAGAAGGACGAGCGTGAGAAGACCGATTGTTCGATACATGGCGGACGCTCCTGGCGTTCAGTTGATGGCGACGGTGCCGTCGGCCGAGGCGACGCCCGTGACGGTCGTGCGGGATGACAGGTTCATCACCCGGACCGGCTCGCCCTCACCGGCGCGGCCCAGCGCCCGACCTTCGGATGTGATGGTCAGGCCGCTTCGCCGGAAGACGAGCACGACCAAGGTGTTGCGCGCGATGACGGTCGGGGCGCCGACATCGCGGATCCGGATCGGCCGACCGGGATAGAGGTTCACGCGCGCCTCGAGCCCGACGATGTCGCGCGGATCGCTGAAGCCTTCGGCGCTCGTCCCGTCGCCGAAGGCGAGGTCGGCCGCCTCGATCGGCGTGCCCGCCCGGATCGGCTTGATGACCATGACCGTCTGCGCGGCGGCCATCGCCGCGGGCAGGCCGAGTGCCAAGATCGCGGCGAGGAGGCCGGCGCGCGTCTTCATCGGATCTGCGTCGTCGCGCCGAGCATCTGGTCGGCGGCGGTGATGACCTTGGCGTTCATCTCGTAGCCGCGCTGCGCTTCGATCAGGTCGGTGATCTCGCGCACGGCATCGACCGAACTGTCCTCGAGATAGCCCTGCCGGAAGAACCCGAGCCCGTCCTCGCCCGGAAAGCCCACGAGCGGTGCGCCCGATGCGCCCGTCTCGGCATAGAGGTTCGATCCCAGCGCCTCGAGACCCTTCTCGTTGGCGAAGTTCACGAGGCTGAGCTGCCCGAGATTCTCGGGTTCGACCCGGTCGATGAAGTGGGCATAGATCTCGCCCTCGGGATTGATCGTGATCGAGCGGGTGTCGTCGGGGATTGTCACGTCCGGCACCACCGGGTGGCCGTCCGACGTCACAAGCTGTCCTTCGCCCGTCCGCTTGAGCGCACCGTCGCGCGTATAGGCCGAGGCGCCGGAGGGCAGCGTGACCTCGAGATAGCCGCGCCCCTCGATCGCGACGTCCAGATCGCCGCCCGTGGCCCCCAGCCCGCCTTGCGCCACCTCCATGCTGACGGACGCCGCGCGGACGCCGAGGCCCAGTTGGACGCCGGTCGGCACAACCGCCCCGGTCGACGCCGAGATCGCTCCGGCGCGCGTGATCTGCTGGTACTGCAGATCCGCGAACTCGGCGCGACGGGCGTTGTAGCCCGTGGTGTTCATGTTCGCGAGGTTGTTCGAGATGACCTCGACACGCATCTGCTGGGCGCTCATGCCCGTGGCGGCGATACTCAATGCACGCATGTTCGTCTCCTCATCTGTCCATCAGCCGCATGATCGAGCGCATGCGCTGATCCTCGCGATCCATGAATCCCTGTCCCATTTCGTAGGCGTTCTGCACCGCGATCATCCGGGCGATCTGCATCACCGGCGAGACGTTGGATGCCTCGAGAAAGCCCTGCTGGATCGACGGCGCCTCGACCGCGACATAGCCGTCCGCGACAAAGGTCGTGCCGGCGCCACGCCGCATCGCGTCGGGGGCGTCGGGGCGTACCACGCCGATCTGCGCCAAGGGCGCGCCGTCGGCAGAGAGCGTGCCGTCGCGGCCGACATGGATGTCCGATGTCCCCGGCGGCACGAAGACCGGCGCGCCGCCCGCATCGAGGACCGGGTGCCCCTCGGGCGTGACGATGCCGCCATCGGCGGCCGCGACGAACGCGCCCGCGCGGGTGAGGTGCGGCGTGCCCCCGACATCGACGAGGAAATAGCCATCCCCCTCGATGGCGAGGTCCAGTGCCCCGCCCGTGCCTTCCAGCGCGCCCTGCTCGCGGCGGACATGGCGTCCGTCGGCCAGCGCGAAGGACACGGACGGCCCCCCGTCCGGGGCCTTCGTGACATGCTCGGAGAACACCAGGCCCTCGGCCCGGAACCCCGTCGTGGCGGCGTTCGCGATGTTCTGCGCGATGACATCCATCTCGCGGAGCAGCCCGACCTGGCGGCCTAGCGTCGTATAGATGCCATCGGCCATCAGAAGCCCTCGATGATTGGCAGGAGCGTGTCGTGGAAATACCGGCCGAGCGTCAGGCTCATGAAGCTCATCGAGACCCAGAAGACGCCGAGGATCGCCGCCATCTTCGGCACGAAGGTCAGCGTCATCTCCTGCACCGAGGTCAGTGCTTGGAAGAGGCCGATCGCCAACCCGACCACCAGCGCCACGCCGAGCAGCGGCGCCGAGATCAAGACCGAGATCCAGAGCCCCTGGCGGAGCGTGTCGAAGAACAGAAGCTCCGACATGGTCAGACCGGCATCCGGAGGATTTCCTGATACGCCTCGACCACCCGGTCGCGGATCGTGACCACGGTGTCCACGGCCAGCTTGCTCTCGGCCATCGCGGTCACGAGCATATGGGGGTCTGCACCGGTCGTCATGGCCGCTTCGGCCTGCGCCTCGGCCGCGCGAAGGGCGTCGGCGAAGCCTTCGACTGCGCGCTGCGCCGCCGCGGCGCCTGGGGTCGGTCCGGGGTCGGTCCGGCCGGTCACGGCCAGACCTGTGAGGGTCGCGTTCAGGTCCATTCTGGGCCTCCATCTCGCTATGTTCGGGGCATTATCGCTTGAGGATGTCCATGAGGCTGGTCGACATGCGTCGGACCTGCTCGAACATCTTGAGGTTGGCCTCGTAGCTGCGCTGCGCCTCACGGGCATCGGCAAGCTCGGTCACGATCTCGACGTTCGAGCCGTCGTAGAACCCGTCCTCGCCCGCCATTGGGTGGGACGGATCGTGGACCCGTCGCGGCTCCGTCCGGTCGAGCCTGACGTCACCAGGCGCTACCATCCCCGAGCGGCGACCGTCCTGCACCATTTCGACGAAGTCGATGACCTTGCGGCGATAGCCGGGGGTGTCCGCGTTCGCCACGTTCTCGGAGATATGGCGCAGGCGCTGGCCCTGGCTGCGCATTCCCGAAGACAAGACCCTGAGAGCATCTGAGAATTCGGCCATCTCGCCTACCTCCGCCCGAGCGACGCGCGCATGATGTCGAGCGCCGTCCGGTAAACGGTGACCGCCCGGTCATGCGCCCGCCCGGCATCGATGCCGCGCAGGATCTGATCCTCCAGATCGACGCTGTTGCCGTTGGGGTCGGCGGGAACATCCGTCGTCTCGAAGCTATGGATGCCGGTCGGGCCATCCCCCAGATGGGCCGGGCGCGTCCGGCGAAGTGGCATGTCGCCCGCATCCGGCGCGAAGACCACCACGTCACGCGCCCGGAACCCGGGCGTGTCGGCATTCGCGACATTCACCGAAAGCGTGGCCTGCCGCGTGGCCGCGTGGCGGGCGGCATCGGCGGCCAGTCGCATGATACTCGGCATTTCGTTCACGGGGTTCATCCTCCGTCATCCGTGAAACGAAGCCTTAAGGGAGATTCCTTTAGAAACCGTTGCATGGACCAGCAACTCACCACACCCGACCCCTTCGCGACCCTGCGGGCGCGCTTGCCTGGCATCCGTCCGACCCATGATGTCGGCCGCGTGCGGCGGATCGAGCCGACCGGCCTCGAGATCGAAGGTCTGTCGGACCGCGTCGGGCTGGGGGACGAGCTTCTGTTCGACGGCGGGGCCGGTGCGACTGACCGCGCCGAGGTCGTGCGAATCGCCGAAGGCACGCTGTGGGCCACGCCGCTGGGGCGGGTCGACGGACTGGGCATTGGGCACGCGGTCCGCGCGGGCGGGCGCCCCTCGATCGCGCCAACGCGGCAGTGGTTGGGCCGGGTGATCGACTCGGTCGGGCGCCCGCTCGACGGCCGCCCCCTCAGCAGCGGCAAGCCGATCGGCCTCTTGGCGCGACCGCCATCGGCCACCGATCGCCGCGGCATGGGGGACCGATTGACCACGGGATTCACCGTGCTCGATACGATGTTACCCATCGCGCGCGGCCAGCGGGTCGGTCTCTTCTCCGGGTCCGGCGTGGGTAAATCGACCATCCTCGGTCAGCTCGCGCGCGGGATGGATGCGGATGTCTGCGTTCTGGCGCTCGTCGGTGAGCGCGGGCGAGAGGTTGCGGACTTCGTGCGTCGCGTGCTCGGTCCGGAAGGGATGGCGCGGACCGTGGTTGTCGCCGCGACCTCGGACATGTCGGCAGGCCTGCGTCGCCGCTGCGCCGTGACGGCAATGGCCGTGGCCGAGCGGTTTCGCGATGATGGGCATCACGTTCTCTACCTCTGCGACAGCGTCACGCGCCTCGCCGAAGCCCATCGCGAGGTCGCCGTTGCGGCGGGTGAGCCGGCCAGCCTGCGCGGCTTTCCCGCCAGCCTGACGTCATTTCTGGCCGCGCTCTGCGAACGCGCGGGGCCGGGCATCGCCGGACAGGGTGATATCACGGCCGTCCTCTCCGTGCTCGTCGCGGGATCGGACATGGACGAGCCGATCGCAGATATTCTCAGGGGCCAGCTCGACGGCCATGTCGTCCTTTCGCGCGACATCGCGGAAGCCGGGCGATTTCCCGCCGTGGACATCCTGCGGTCCGTCTCGCGGAGCTTGCCCGGCGCGGCCAGCCCGTCCGAGAACGCCATCATCGCCGAAGTCCGGCGGGTGCTGGCCGTGCAGGACCGGACGGCGCTGATGGTCAGCTCAGGCCTTTACGAGAAGGGCTCCGACCCCGAGATCGACCGCGCGATCGCCATCGTTCCGCGACTGAACGAGCTGTTCTCCACGGACGGATCGACGGACACGCAGGACGCATTTCGAAACTTGGCCGGCACGCTGGGCCTGACGCTGGCGGACGGGGGCTGATTCGCCCCGTGGGGGCCTTGCCAGCATTGCTCCGCCTAAAGTCCCCTCCAATTCACCGCGAGCGTCATAGAGGCGAGTTTGGTCGGCGATGCCGATGCGGTTCATCCGCCATCCTCATGGGTATTCCTGCAATGGTGCGGTCAGAAGCCGCGCAGCAGCACGAGCGCGGGAGACGTGACTTGGGCGGCGTCGGTCGAGAGACCAGCCAGAGTGGTGAAGCGGTCCAGAACCTCGGCGAGTAGCGGTTCGGCCCCGAGGCGGGACAGGCTGGATGTCCCGAAGATCGCCTCGGCGCGGTCGGTGAACTCGGTGACCTGACGGTCGATCGGCAGCGTTCCGATCGAGGCCGGGAGCCCGAGAGCCACCTCCATCACCTCGCGGAGCGGAGGCGTGCCCATCAACGTGAACCATTTCGTCCGGGACGATCCCCCGCCGCCGGCAAGATCGGCCAGCTCGCGCGACGCATTCAGGGCAAGACGCATATCGGGCGCCACGTCGCCGACCGCCACCTCGAACGTCCGCTCGCGATAGAGGGCCTCGATCCTGTCCGGAAAGCCCGCAAGCTGCGAGTTCGGCGTGGGGAAATCACCAAAGCCGAAGGCTCGGGCCATGGTGCGATACCGCCGGTCGGTCAGCTTGTTGGCCAGCGCATCTTCCTGGATCGTGCCCTCGCCCAACACCCGGCGGATCAGGGCGCGGCTGCCGATCTCGTCCGACAGGCCGAACGCGCCGAGGGCCACGCGCAGCAATCGGTAATCCGAGACCAGCTCCTCCGCCGACTGGACGTCGCCGATCCGCGCGCGAAAGTAGTCGAGGTCGCGCGCGATGCCGGGCGACTGGTCATGGATCTCGCGCTGGCGCGGCATCGACTGCTGGAGCGCGCGCCAACCTGCGAGGCCGTTCCCGATGACCGCCGGCTGAAACGTCACGCCGCGGTCGCCGCCAGGATCTGCGCCTCCCGGTTCTTGAGGTCACCGAGGCGACGGAGCGCCTGATAGTCCTGCCCCTGCAACAGATGCGTCGAGATTCGGTCGATCAACGCGCGATCCCCCGGCTCGACGAAGGCATGGCGCAGGGGGACCAAGGCGCGCAACGCATCAGTCCGCGTCTGTTCGATATCACACTCCCCGACGAGCATGATCTGCACGAGGTTGGCGAGCCGCGCGACGGGCGTCACGGCCCGCGCGGGATCGACGGCGTCGCGCAGGCGCAGAAGCTGGGTATCCGGCGTCAGAAGGCGGAGGCGCGCGCCGCGACCCGCATTCTCGATCACCGCCCCGTTGACGACGATCCGGTCGCCGCTCGGCAGCTTGAGCATCAGGCCCGCCATGTCACAGGGCCCCCGCGGTCAGGCCGTTGGCCATCCGTTGGTTGATCTCGATCAGGGGGGACACGCTGCCTTCGCCACGCAGGAGCGCGGTGGTCGTGCGATCCACGTAGCCCGCGAGGCCAAGCAGCGCGGCACGAAGATCCTCCGGCAGGGCGTTGGTGTCGTCCGCGCAGGCCGATGCTGCGGCCCGCCAGAGCCGGCGATTGTCGTGGAGCGCGCGGGCGCGGGCCGGGCCGGCGGTGGTCGGGTCGGCGTCGAAAGCACTTCTCAGGTGGCGCGTGACGCGCGCGAAGACCAGTGCCTCCGCCCGTCCGGGGTCGGTCAATTCGGTGGCCAGCGTCGCGTAGGCCATGTTCGCCGTCTGGGGATAGCCCATCGGTTGATCTCACTTTCTGCGAGGGCCGCGGAGCGGCGGCCATGCGACGCGAAGCGCCGGTCATCGGAGGAGTTCGCCGCCCCGAAGGATCGGGACGGCGACGGCCGTTCGTCAGCGGAAGAGCGACAGGATCGACTGCGGCGCCTGGTTGGCGATCGAGAGCGACTGGATCGCCAGCTGCTGCTGCACCTGCAGGGCCTGCAGGCGGGCCGAGGCCTCCTCCATGTTCGCATCCACCAGGCTGCCGATGCCGGATTTCAGCGAGTCGCTCAGCTTGCCGATGAAGTCCGACTGCGTCTCGATCCGCGACTGGACCGAACCGAAGGAGGCGGCGGCGTCGATCGAGGTCTGGATCATGCCTTCGATCTGGCTCAGCGCGGTGGCGGCACCGGATTCGGTGGAGACGTCCATCGTCTCGAGCTGGGCCAGACCACCGGTCCCCCGCTCCTGCGTGATCGTGACGCCGATGCCGGCGGCGCTGGTCTCGTTCGTGACGGTCAGGTTGGCCGCCGCGAGCGTCAGCGTGAAGTCGGTATCGTTGATACCTGCTTCAAGCAGACCGTTCTTCAGGCCCGCGAAGATTGCCGACTGATCGTCGCCCGCGCGAACGACATAGCTGCCCTCGACATCGCCGATCTTCAGCCGCATCACGTCGCCTTCGACGACACCGGCCAGGTTCGTGTCGACCACACCCGCATCGCTGCGCTTGAGCGCGACGGTTCCGTCGGCCGCACCCGCGGCGGTCAGGAACGCCGCGCCGAGCGTCACGACGACGTCGTCATCGGCGCCCCCGTTCTCGGTCAGAACGGTCGCATCCGCCGCCGCCGCGGTGAGCGCATCGCCCGCTGTCGTCGATAGGTTGTTGGCGTCCACGCCGATATTGGAGATCGCCACGCCGCTGGACGACCGGTCGAGCGACGACAGGATATCGACACCGGTATTGCCGTCGGCATTGAAGCCGTCGGTGTCGCCATTCACCAGGTTGAGGCCGTTGAACTGCGCGGCGCCGACGACAGACTTGATCTGGCCGATGATCGCCTGAACCTCCTGATCCAGCTTGCCGCGATCGACGTTCTCGCCCTGCGCGCCGACGATCTTGTCCTTCATCGACGTCAGGAGGTCGGTCACCGTCTCGGACGCGTTGCGGGCGACGGCGACAGTGGATTCGCCCAGCGCGAGGCTGGCCGACACGGCCTTGAAGCCCTGGACGTCGGATTCCATGACCTTCGAGATCGCCCAGACGGCGGCGTTGTCCTTGGCCGAAGCCACCGACTTGCCGGTCGAGATCTCGGCCTGTGTCATCGTCAGGTTCTTGTTGACGGATTGCAGGGTCTGGAGGGCGACCATCGCGCCGTTATTGGTCAGAATGCTGGACATTTCAGTTCCTTTGAGGTGCGCCCGCTTCGCGGGCAGAAGGCCCACGGGATGTGGGCGGATCGAACATTCTGTCCCTGGATGCGATCCGTCCGGACCGCGCCGTTTCGCCGTTCTGGGCCCGATCTTGCTAGCCGCCGCCCCGCTAACGGGCCCTTAATGAAACCGGGGCAATTCTGAGACCTTCGTCTCGCATTCGATCCAAATCGGGACGACTTGCGACGACCGTCACAGCGCTTGCACGCCTCCCGCGTCCGATGGACAAGCGGGGCATGAGCACGCGCACCCGCCTCAGCGCCGATATCGGCGGCACCTTCACCGATGTGGTGCTGGCGCATGGCGGCGCGCTGCATTCGACCAAGGTCCTGACGACCTACGACGCACCCGAGCGGGCCATCCTTGACGGGATGGAGACGGTCTGCGCGAAGGCCGGTATCGCGCCTGCGGCGATCGAGCAGGTTTTACATGGAACGACGCTGGCGACGAATGCCCTGATCGAGCGGCGGGGCGCAAATACCGTGCTCGTGACGACCGAGGGCTTTCGCGACGTGATCGAGATGCGGACCGAGAGCCGGTTCGAGCAATACGACCTGAACATCGTCCTGCCGGAACCGCTCCTGCCGCGCGACCGGCGGCTGACCGTCCGGGAGCGGATGGATGCTGATGGCGCCCCGCTGGTGGCGCTGAACGAGGCCGCCATCGCAGAGACATGCGCCGCCCTGCGCGATGCCGCCCCCTTCGACAGCGTCGCGATCGCCCTGATCCACGCCTATGCGAACCCCGCGCACGAACGGATGCTGCGCGATGCCATCGCGGACGCATTCCCCGAGGCCGCGATCTCGATCTCGTCCGAAGTCAGCCCGCAGATGCGCGAGTACGAGCGCTTCAATACGACTGTCGCCAACGCCTATATCAAGCCGCTCATGAAATCGTATCTCGACCGTCTGGGCGGGGCGATGGCGGCGCGGGGCGTGACCGCGCCGATCTTCATGATCCATTCCGGGGGCGGGCTGATGTCGCTGGGCGACGCGGCCGAGTTCCCGGTCCGGCTGGTCGAATCCGGGCCTGCCGGGGGCGCCGTGTTTGCCGCCGATCTGGCGCGGCGGCACGGGCTCGACCGGGTGCTCTCCTTCGACATGGGCGGCACGACGGCGAAGATCTGCCTCATCCGCGACGCCACGCCCAAGACGGCGCGGGTGTTCGAGGTCGCGCGCAGCGCGCGCTTTGCCAAGGGATCGGGTATGCCGATCTCGATCCCGGTGATCGACATGGTCGAGATCGGGGCGGGCGGCGGATCGCTCGCGTGGCGGGACGCGATGGGGCAGGTCCGGGTTGGCCCGGAAAGCGCCGGGTCCGAGCCGGGCCCGGCCTGCTACGGGCGCGGCGGGGACCGGCCAGCGGTCACGGATGCGGACCTCGTGCTGGGCAAGCTCGACCCCGAGAACTTCGCGGGCGGCGCCTTCGTTCTCGACACCGCAGCCAGCGTGGCCGCGCTCGAACGGCTGGAGATGACCGCCCTCGACGCGGCCCACGCCACCGCCGAGATCGTCGACGAGACCATGGCCAATGCCGCCCGCGTCCATGCGGTCGAAAATGGCGAGGTCCTGTCGGGCTACACGATGATCGCCTTCGGCGGCGCGGCGCCCCTCCACGCGGCGCGGCTGTGCGAGAAGCTGGGGATCGGCCGCTGTCTCGTGCCGGTCGGGGCGGGCGTCGGCTCGGCCATCGGGTTCCTGCACGCGCCGGTCTCGTTCGAGGCGACGCGCACGGTCTTCATGTCGCTCGACGCTTATGGCGAGGACACTGCCCGTCGCCTGATCGACCTTCTGGCCGAGGAAGCCGAGACCTTCGTGCGGACCTGCGCGCCCGAAGGGGCGCTGCGGCGATCGGTCAAGGTTCACATGCGTTATCGCGGGCAAGGCTGGGAGATCCCCGTCGACCTCGACGACGGCCTATCGGCCGCCACCGTCGCGGCCCGGTTCGAGGCGGCCTACGAGACGCTCTTCGGGCGGACCGTGTCCGGCATGACGCCCGAGATCACCGTCTGGTCCGTCACCGCGTTCCACCCCGCGCCGGCCTCGGACCCCGTCCAGGGCGTGGCCGATGCGGGACCGGCCAATGCTTCGGCCCATCGCGACCTGTTCGATCCGGCCAGCGGCACCACCGTCTCGGCCGGACTTCTGGCGCGGTCGGACGTCAGCCCCGGCATGTCCGCCGCCGGCCCCGTGCTCGTCACCGAGCGCGAGACCACCGTCGTCGTCCCGGCGAGCCGTCATCTCCGCGTCCTCGGCGATGGCACGCTGGACCTTCACGTCCCGGAGGCGCCATGACCGAGATCGCTCACCAGGTCATGTGGACACGCCTTATCTCCATCGTGGAGGAGCAGGCACAGGCCCTGATCCGCACCGCCTTCTCGACCTCCGTCCGCGAGGCGGGGGACCTGTCGGCGGGCGTCTACGACGCGGGCGGCCGGATGCTGGCGCAGGCGGTCACGGGCACGCCCGGCCACGTCAACGCGATGGCCGATGCGGTGCCGCATTTCATCGACGCGATCCCCGAGATGATCGAAGGCGACGTCTACCTGACCAACGATCCCTGGAAGGGCACTGGGCATCTCCACGACATCACCGTCGTCACACCCGTCTTTCACCACGGCACCCATGTCGGCTTCTTCGCCTGCACCGCCCACGTCACCGATATCGGCGGACGGGGCTTCGGGGCTGACGGCAACTCCGTCTTCGAGGAGGGGCTCTATCTTCCGATCTGCCACTTCGCCCGCGCCGGGGTGGTCGAGGAGACGCTGGTCCGCATCCTCGCCGCCAATTCGCGCGAACCCGAGCAGCTCGTGGGCGATGTCCACGCGCTGGCTACCTGCAACGAGATCGGACGCCGTCGCCTGACCGACATGCTGGACGAGTTCGACATATCGGATCTGTCGGGGGTGGCGGATTTCATCATCGACCGCTCCCGTACCGCGACCGAGGCCGCCATCTCAGCGTTGCCGGACGGATCGGCCCGCGCCGAGATGCGGATCGACGGGTTCACCGCGCCGGTCGACCTCGCGGTCGCCGTCACGATCGACGACGTCACGGTCGGCTGCGATTTCCACGGCACCAGCGGGCTCGACCCCAAGGGCATCAACGTGCCGCTGGTCTATACCAAGGCCTATGCCTGCTACGCGCTCAAGGTCGCGATCGCGCCGGACATTCCCAACAACACGGGCTCGCTGGCACCCTTCCGCACCACCGCACCCGAGGGCAGCATCGTCAACGCGCCGCCGCCCGCGCCGGTGGCCTTGCGGCACGTCATCGGTCACATGATCCCCGACGCGGTGTTCGGCGCCTTGGACCAGCTCCTGCCGGGCACCGTCCCAGCCGAAGGCGCGGGAGCGCTCTGCAACTTCATGATGTCCGTCGTGCCCACCGGCCCGAACGGGCGGCGGGCCGAGATCCTGTCATTCAACTCGGGCGGCGGCGGCGCGCGGCCGGGGCTCGATGGTCTGAACGCGACGGCCTTTCCATCCGGCGTCATGACCATGCCCGTCGAGGCGGTCGAGCAGGCCGGTCCCGTGATCTTCTGGCGCAAGGAGTTGCGGCCCGATTCCGGAGGTGCGGGCCGGATGCGCGGCGGGCTGGGACAGGTCATGGAGATCGAGGCGCGGCCCGGCCACCGCTTCGACCTCTCGGCGATGTTCGACCGGCTGCAGCATCCGGCGCGGGGGCGTGCGGGCGGCGGGGACGGCGCACCGACCGAGATCCTGACGCAGGACGGCACGGCGCTGGCCGGCAAGGGACGCCAGCCCTTGGCCGAAGGCACGCGCGTGACGCTCCGCTTTCCCGGCGGCGGCGGCTATGGCCCGCCCGCCGAGCGCGACCCCGAGGCCGTCGCGCGCGACATCCGGCTGGGCTACGTCACCTCCGACACGATGGCCGGCGACGACGACGGCTAGGCGACCACCGCCCCGCCCCGCTCGACCACGCTTTCCATCACCGGGTAGGTCCGCGTCTCGCGCACGCCAGGCAACGCCAGGAGCGCATCCGACAGGAACGCTCGATACGCGTCCATATCCGCGTGGCGCGTCTTGAGAAGATAGTCGAACCCGCCCGCGACCATGTGGCATTCCTCGACTGCCTCGACGTCCCGCACGGCGGCGGCGAATTCCTCGAAGATGTCGGCGCTCGTCCGGTCCAGCTTGATCTCGCAGAAAGCTGTCAGCCCAAGGCCCAGCGCGCGCGGCGACAGGATCGCGCGGTAGCCGGTAATCACGCCGTCCCGCTGCAACCGGCGCATCCGCTCGGCCACCGCATTGGCCGAAAGGCCGACCGCCTCCGAGAGCGCGGTGACCGCCATCCGACCATCCCGCTGCAAAGCCGCGATGATCCGGCGATCGGTTCGGTCGATCTGCGACATGGCTGCGAATTCCTCGGCATTCTCGTTCTGGACTGCGAATATCATCTCTCTCCGCGCTGCGCCAAGGCCCAGTTTGGTGAGACGCCCCGGTCCCGGCTCCGGTATATGCGGATCACACCGGAACCGGAGTCACGCCCCATGTCCCTTGCCTACGCCCCCGCCGACGAGACGCTGCTGCCCGGCCTTCTGCCCTTCGCGGATGTCCCGCCCGCAACCCGCAAGATGGCCGAGGGTCTGATCGCCAAGGTCCGCGGCGCGCAGACGCGGATCGGGGGCCTCGAGGACTTCCTGCGCGACTACGATCTCTCGACCCGCGAGGGTCTTGCGTTGATGGCGATGGCCGAGGCCCTACTCCGCGTGCCCGACAGCGAAACGCAGGACCGCCTGATCGCCGACAAGATCGGGGCGGGCGACTGGGACGGTCACGGCGCGTCCGAGGCGTGGCTCGTCTCGGCGGCGACCTGGGGCATGGGCCTGTCGAACCGGCTCCTGCGGCCCGGCGATACCGTGCCCGGCGTGCTGACCCAGATGACCCGGCGGATCGGTGGCCCGGCCGTCCGGCAGGGCGTCCGGCAGGCAATGCGCTTCATGGGCCACCAGTTCGTGCTGGGCGAGACCATCGAGGACGCCATCGACCGCGCCGCCAAGCGCGAGGCGAAGGGCGGGCTCTATTCGTACGACATGCTGGGCGAAGGCGCGCGGACCTGGGCCGACGCCCGCCGCTACGCCAAGTCCTATGCCGACGCGATCGACGTGATCGGGCGGCGCGCGGGCAACCACGCGTTGCCGAACCGTCCCGGCATCTCGGTCAAGCTCTCGGCCCTGCATCCGCATTACACGCCCCGTAACCGCGACGCCGTGCTGGCCGAACTCGTCCCCGTGCTGGTCGACCTCGCCGCAAAGGCGAAGTCCTTCGACCTCAACTTCACCGTCGATGCCGAGGAGCAGGACCGGCTGGAGCTGTCGCTCGATGTCATCGAAGCGGCCTTCGCCGACGACCGGCTGCGCGACTGGCAAGGCTTCGGCCTCGCCATTCAGGCCTACGGCAAGCGCGCGCTGCCGGTGATCGAACGGATCGGGGCGCTTGCGAAACGCCATGACCAGACGATGATGGTCCGGCTGGTCAAGGGCGCCTACTGGGACACCGAGGTCAAGCACGCCCAGGTCGAGGGGCATGACGACTACCCGGTTTTCACCCGCAAGGCGCTGACCGACCTCAACTACCTCGCCTGCGCACAGGCGATGCTGGATCTGCGCCCTCATCTTTACCCGCAATTCGCGACGCACAACGCGCTCAGCATCGCGCATGTCATCCGCATGGCGGGCGAGGCGCGCGGCTACGAGTTCCAGCGCCTGCACGGCATGGGCGAGGCGCTGCACGACGCGACCGCCTCCATCAGCGGTGTCCCGTGCCGGATCTACGCGCCCGTGGGCGGGCATCGCGACCTGCTCGCCTATCTCGTCCGCCGTCTCCTGGAGAACGGGGCCTCGACCTCCTTCGTGGCGCAGGCCGCCGACAAGGCGGTGCCAGTGGCCGAAGTGCTGGCGCAGCCGAGCGACCTGAAGACCCAGCCGCGTCATCCGAACATCCCGCGCCCCGCGGCGATCTTCGCACCGCGCGCCAACTCGATCGGGATCGAATGGGGCGACCGGGCGGCGCTCGACGTGCTGATGGCCGAGATGCACGCCGCACCCTCGGTGCCCGCGCCGAAGGCAATCACCGCCGACGCCGCCTTCGCCCGCGCCACCGCCGCCTTCCCCGCTTGGCGCGACACGCCCGCGGCCGACCGCAGCGCCGCACTCCGCCGCGCCGCCGACGCGCTCGAAGCGAACCGTGCGGGCCTGATGGCGACGCTGTCGCGCGAGGCGGGCAAGACGCTCGACGATGGCATCGCCGAGATCCGAGAGGCGGTCGACTTCCTGCGCTACTACGCCGACGAGGCCGAGGCGCTTTACCAACCCCGCATCCTGCCCGGCCCCACGGGCGAACGGAACGCGTGGTCCGTGCGCGGCCGCAGCGTGTTCCTGACGATCGCGCCCTGGAACTTCCCGCTGGCGATCTTCCTCGGTCAGACGGCCGCCGCGCTGGCCGCGGGCAATGCGGTCGTCGCCAAGCCCGCGCCCCAGACGCCCCGGATCGCGGCACAGGCCGTGCGCCTCCTCCACGAGGCCGGCATCCCCGAGGACGTGCTGATCCTCGCCCCCGGCGGCACCGATCTGGGCCGCGACCTCGTGGCCGACCCGCGCGTGGCCGGCGTGGCCTTCACCGGCTCGACTGCGACGGCCAAGGCGATCAACCGCGCGCTGGCCGAAAAGGACGGACCCATCGTCCCGCTGATCGCCGAGACGGGCGGCATCAACGCCATGATCGCCGACGCCACGGCGCTGCCCGAACAGGTGGCCGACGATGTGGTCATGTCGGCCTTCCGCTCGGCCGGGCAACGCTGCTCGGCCTGCCGGATTCTCTACCTGCAATCCGACGTGGCCGACCGGATGCTCGAGATGATCGAGGGGGCCGCCGCGACGCTGCGCGCGGGCGACCCGATGGACCCCGCGACCGATATCGGGCCGGTCATCGACGCCGACGCGCTGGCCCGCCTCGAGGCGCATGTCGCGGGCCACGCGCCGCGCTGGCAGGGCGACGTGCCGGACGGCCTCTACATGCAGCCGACAATCATCGAGCTGGGCATGGGCGAGACCCTCGACCGCGAGGTCTTCGGTCCTGTCCTGCACGTCAAGCGCTACGCGGCGGGCAAGCTCGACGCCGTGTTGGACGAGATCGACGCGACGGGCTACGGCCTGACCTTTGGGCTGCATTCGCGGATTGACGCGACCATCGCCCGGGTCACCGCCCGGATCGGCGCGGGCAATGTCTACGTCAACCGCAACCAGATCGGGGCCATCGTCGGCAGCCAGCCCTTCGGCGGACGCGGTATGTCGGGGACGGGACCGAAGGCGGGCGGGCCGCTCTACCTGCAGCGCTTCGTCGAGGAGCGGGTGGTGTCCACCGACACGACCGCCGCCGGCGGCAACGCATCGCTGATGGCGATGGAGGAGCAGTGAGGCGGCCGTCATACGGGCTCGGCTTGCGCGATACGACCGCGATGCGGTCCGCGCATCGCCGGGCCGCCCCCCGGCCCGGCGATCCCGTCGACGTCTTCACCCCGCTCGGGCGTCGTCCTGACCTCGCGACCATAAAGCGCCCCGCTCGGATCCAGCATCGCCGCGCCGCGGCCCGCCGATGCGCTGCTGTCTGCTCCTGGTGATCGCGTGACTTGGCGATCCATGCCGCACATCTCGACACAGATCGCGATGGCGAGCCCATGTCACACCCCCAGCAACCGATCAGCCGTCGCCGCGTCCAGCGCGTCCAGCCCGCCCGTCCAGACGTCGCGCCCGCGTTCGAGCACGACGGCGCGGTCGGCCACCTCGCGGAGTTCGACCAGCGACTTGTCGACGATCAGGATGGCGAGGCCCGTCTCGGATTTCAGCCGCCGGATCGCCGCCCGAATCTCGGTGCGCACGAGCGGGGCCAGCCCCTCGGTCGCTTCGTCGAGGATCAGGAGGCGCGGGTTCGTCGCCAGCGCGCGCCCGATCGCCAGCATCTGCTGCTCGCCCCCCGAAAGCGTGCCCGCGACCTGTCCCATCCGGTCGCCCAGCCGTGGAAACAGACCGCGGATCGCTGCGACATCCCACGGGCCGGGCCGGGCCGCCGCGGCGAGGTTCTCGGCCACGGTCAGCGGCGCGAAGCAACGCCGTCCCTCGGGCACGAGGCCGATGCCCAGCCGGGCCGCGCGGTGCGATGGCAAGGTCGCGAGGTCGGTGCCGTCGAACACCATCGTTCCACCGGAGGGCATCATCCGACAGATCGCCCGGATCGTCGTCGTCTTGCCCATCCCGTTGCGGCCCATCAGCGCCACGACCTCGCCCGCGCCCACCTCGAGCGTCACGCCCGAAAGCGCTTGCGCCCCGCCATAGCCGGCGGTCAGGTCGCGGACGGACAGAAGGGTCATGCGTCGGCCCCGAGATAGGCATCGCGCACGGCCCGGTCGGCGCGCACCTCCGCGACGGTCCCGGTGGCGATCACGGCGCCCTCGACCATGACGGACACCCGGTCGGCCAGCGCGAAGACCGCATCCATGTCGTGCTCCACCAGCAGGATCGGCGCCTCGGCCCGGAGCCCGTCCAGAAGCCCTGTCAGCCGCCGCGTCCCCTCGCCGCCGAGACCCGCCATCGGTTCGTCCATGACGAAGGCGCGCGGGCCTTGGGCGAGCGCCATCGCGACCTCGAGTTGCCGCCGCTGGCCATGCGAGATGTCCGACACGCGGGCGTCGGGGCGGTCGAGACCCGCGCGTGCCAAGGCCGCCTCGGCCCTGTCACGGAGGACCGCGTCTCCGCGCACTGCCCGCCAGAGCGCCGGCCTTGTGCCGCGCATCGCGGCGAGGAGGACGTTATCGCGCACACTGTCCTCGCCCGCGAGTGCCGAGACCTGGAACGTCCGCGCGATCCCGGCGCGGGCGCGCGCCTCGATCGACCACGCGGTCACGTCCGCGCCGTCCAGACGCACCGTCCCGGCATCCGGCGCGATCTGGCCGCAGAGCTGCGCGATGAGGGTGGACTTGCCCGCGCCGTTCGGGCCGATCACGGCGTGGATCTCACCGGGGCGCAGGTCGAGCGACACATCCCGGCTGGCCACCAGCGCACCGAACCGCTTGGTCAGGCCGCGGGCCTCGAGCACCGGCTCAGCCATGGGACCGCCCGGTCAGGCCGCCGATGATGCCGCCCCGGGCGAAAAGGACAACGGCCAGCAGGAGCAGGCCGAGGAAGACCTGCCAGTAGTCGGAGACGCCGCCCAGCCAGTGCTCCAGCGCCACGAAGAGCGCGGCCCCCGCCACCGGCCCGCAGAGCCGTGCGACGCCGCCGAGAATGACCAGCACGATCAGCTCGCCCGACATCTGCCACGCGAACATCGTCGGCGACACAAAGCGGTTGAGATCGGCGAAGAGCGCGCCCGCGAGGCCGGTGATCGCCCCGGAGATCACGAAGGCCGTCAGCCTGAGGCGCATCGGGTCGAGCCCGGCCGCGCGCACCCGCGCCTCGGATTGCCGCGCGGCGCCCAGCGCGAGGCCGAAGCCCGATGCGGTCAGCCGCGCGACGACCCAAAGCGCAAGGAGGAGCACCGCGAGGCAGAGGCCGAAGAACTGGATCGGGTCGAGCGTGTTCAGCCCCGGGAACCCGTTCCGGACATAGATCGAGAGGCCGTCCTCGCCTCCATATGCCGGCCAGGAGATCGCGAAATAGTAGAACATCTGCCCGAAGGCCAAGGTGATCATGATGAAATACACGCCCGAGGTCCGGAGCGTGACGAGGCCGATCAGCCAGGCGGCGAGGGCCGAGACCGACATGGCCACCAGCCAGATGACGGGCATCGAAGTGCTGCCCTCGAAGAGCACGGGCCAGGTCAGGATCGGATCGTAACTCTGGGCGTGGCTGGCAAGGATCCCCATCGCGTAGCCGCCGATCCCGAAGAACACCGCGTGCCCGAGGCTGACCAGCCCGCCGAGGCCCAGCGCGAGGTTCAGCCCAACCGCCGCGAGCGCCAGGATCGCGACCCGCGTGGCCAGCGTCACGGTGAAGATCTCGCCCGTGACCCAGGCGATCCCGGCGATCGCCGCCAGCCCGCCGAGGAGGACCGCGTTCAGCACCCGCTCCGGTATCATCCGAAAAGACCCCGTGGTCGCCAGAAGAGCACCGCCGCCATCAGCGCGTAGACCGCCATCGACGCGACGGCCGACCCCGCCGAGGCCGCCGCCGATCCATCCATCACGAGGCGGAACGCGGCGGGGAGGAGCACGCCTCCCAGCGTGTCGGTCAGCCCCACCAGGAGCGCGCCGACCAACGCCCCCTCGATCGAGCCGATGCCTCCGATAACGATCACCACGAAGGCGAGGATCAGCACCGGCTCGCCCATGCCGACCTGCACCGACTGGATCGCGCCCACCAGCGCCCCCGCCAAGCCCGCGAGCGCCGCGCCCAGCGCGAAGACCAGCGTGTAGAGCTTGCCGATATCGACGCCGAGGGCGGCGATCATCTCGCGGTCGGCCTCACCCGCGCGGATGCGTATGCCCAGCCGTGTTCGCCGGATCAGCCAGAAGAGCGCGCCCGCCACCCCGAGGCCCACGGCAATCAGGAAGAGGCGGTAGCGCGGGTAGTCGATCCCGCCCGGCAGGCGGATCGGTCCCGACAGCCATGCGGGCGTATCGAGATAGAGCGGGAAGGACCCGAAGGCCCAGCGCGTGCCCTCCGAGGAGATCAGGATCAGCGCGAAGGTCGCCAGCACCTGGTCGAGATGATCGCGGTCGTAGAGCCTGCGGATGACCACGAGCTCCACGATCGCCCCCGCCGCCGCGGCCGCCGCGAGCGCCGCCGCCAGCCCCAGCAGGAACGACCCCGTGGCACCCGCGACCAATGCGGCCGCGAAGGCCCCCACCATGTAGAGCGACCCATGCGCGAGATTGATGAGGCCCATCACCCCGAAGACCAGCGTCAGGCCCGCCGCCATCAGGAACAGCATGACGCCCAGTTGCAGGCCGTTGAGGACCTGCTCGACCAGAAGGATCGCGCTCATGACAGGCGGGCGGTCAGAAGCCGGAGGCCGAAGCCCGCGAACGCGAGCGCCGAAAGGGCCGCGATGCCGCGATGGGCCCGCCGGTAGGCTGCCATCGGCCCTGCGCGCGAGAAAAGCAGCGCGTAGCCGAGAAAGACCGCCGCGCTCTGGGCGCCGACGGCGGCGACGACGATGCCCAATCCTACGGGCGATTGCCCGGGCGTCAGGATCACCGCGTAGAGCGCACCGAAGAAGAAGATTGCCTTGGGGTTCGTAAGATGCAGCAACAGGCCCTTGCGGAACGACCCCCGCGCGGTCGCCGCGACCGGTGGCGGCCCGCCGCGCCATGCGGCACGCGCGGATCTGAAGGCCAGCCAGAAGAGATAGCCCGCCCCGGCGATGCGGATCGCCTCGACCGTCCAGCCGTGGCGCAGCATCAGCGCGGCGAGGCCCGCGGCCGCCGCGACCGACCAGATCAGCGAACCCGTGAGGACGCCCGCCGCCAGCCGCAGCCCTGCGCGCGCGCCCTGTCCCATCGAGGTGGCCGCGATGGCCAAGGTCGCGGGACCGGGTGAGGCCGACGCGATCAGTGCAACGCCGAGGATCATCGGCAGGCTCGTCAAGATATCCACCAATGCCCCCTCGGGCCGCTGGACGGGGCCCCAGCCCCGCCCGGTCGCATCGTCAGAACTGGCACTCGGTCGCGTAGACGTCGCCGTGATCCTCGAGGGCCACGCCGATGATGCGGTTGGTCAGCACGTCGCCCTCGCGCACCACCTCGCGGACATAGATGTCCTGGATCGGATGGTGGTTCGAGTTAAAGGCGAAATCGCCGCGCGTGCTGTCGAAATCGGCCATCTCAAGCGCCGCGCGGAACGCGTCGGGATCGTCGATGCTAGCCACATCCATCGCCGAGATCAGGAGCTTGCCCGTGTCATAGCCCTGGCTGGCATAGAGCGACGGCAGGCGTCCGTACTCGGCCTGGAACGCCTCGACGAAGGCGACGTTCGCGGCATTGTCGAGATCCTTGGACCATTGCGAGGTGTTCGCCACGCCCAGTGCCGCGTCGCCTACCGCCTGCAGGATGCCTTGGTCGAAGCTGAACGCGGGGCCGACGACCGGCAGGTCGATGCCGCTATCGGCATATTGCTTGAGAAAGCTGATCCCCATGCCGCCCGGCAGGAAGAAGAACACCGAATCCGCGCCCGACGCCCGGATCTGCGCCAGTTCGGACGCGTAATCCGCCTGTCCCAGCTCGGTGAAGAGCTCGCCCGCAAGCTCGCCCTCGTAGAAGCGCTTGAACCCGGTCAGCGCGTCCTGTCCCGCGGGATAGTTGGGCGCGAGGATGAATGTGTTGGCGTAGCCCGCGGAATTCGCATGCGCGCCCGCCGCTTCGTGCAGGTTGTCGTTCTGCCACGCGACGTTGAAGTAGTTCTCGTGGCAGCCCCGCCCGGCGAGCGCCGACGGCCCGGCATTGGGCGACAGGTAGAACTTGCCCTGCGCCACCGCGCCCGGCACCACCGCCATCGCAAGGTTCGACCAGATGATCCCGGTCAGCACGTCGACCTCCTCGGACTGGATCATCTTGTCCGAGAGTTGCACCGCGATGTCCGGCTTGCGCTGGTCGTCCTCGATCACGACCTCGATTTCCTTGCGGTCCTTGACGGCCAGCATGAACCCGTCGCGGACGTCGATCCCGAGACCCGCGCCGCCGCCCGACAGCGTGGTAATCATGCCGACCTTCACCGTGTTGTGCCCTTCTGCGATCGCGCCGCTCGCGATCAGTGCCGCGAGTGCCGCGGTCAGTATCGTCTTCATGGTCCCTGTCCCCTGTCGTGTCGTCCGGTCAGAACGTGTTGAATGTGATCGTCGTGAAGGTCCGCTCGATTCCGTCGATATCCAGCAGGTTGTCGTTGATGAACCGCCCCGTATCCTCTCCCTCAGGGATGTAGAGCTTCATCAACAGGTCGAACTCGCCGCTGGTGGAGTAGAGCTCCGAGTGAATCTCCTTGAGAACGATCGCGTCGGCCACGGCATAGGTGGCGCCCGGTCGGCACCGGATCTGGACGAAGACGCAATTCATGGACGACCCTCCCTGTCGGTAGCGATGACACCACCTCGGGCGCGCGATGGAAAGCGTTTCATGTCCGGGCGTATTTGTCTTCGTAGCGGATGATGTCGTCCTCGCCGAGATAGCTGCCGGTCTGGACCTCGATCAGGACCATGTCGACCTTGCCCGGGTTCTCCAGCCGATGCACCGCGCCGAGCGGGATGTAGACCGACTGGTTCTCGCCCAGGAGCCGCACGTCCTCGTCGACGGTGACCCGCGCCGTACCCTCGACGACGATCCAGTGCTCGGACCGGTGGTGATGGCTCTGGAGGCTGAGGGAGGCGCCGGGTTTCACGACGATGCGCTTCACCTGGAAGCGGTCCCCCTGCACGAGGCTCTCGTACCAGCCCCAAGGCCGGTAATCGACGGGATGCTGCGCTGCCTGCGGCAGGCCCTCGGCCTTCAGCGCATCGACCGCGAGTTTGACGTCCTGCGCGCGTCCCCGGTCGGCGATGAGCACTGCGTCGCCCATCGACACCGCGACGATATTCGTCAGGCCCACGCCCACCAGAACCTGGCCCTTGCGTTCGGCCCGCAGAAGGCTGCCTTCGCAATCGATCGCAGTGACCGCGCCATGGGTCACCATGTCATCGCCATCGGCCCGCCAGATCGCCTGCCAGTCGCCCAGATCGGACCACGCGCCGTCGAACGGCACGACCGAGAGCGCGTCGGACTTCTCCATCACGGCGTGGTCGATCGAGATGTCACGCGCCCGCGCCCAGGCCGCCGGATCGAGGCGCAGAAACCCAAGATCCACCTCGGCCCCGGCCACGGCGTCGGCCACGGGGTCGGACAGGTCGGCGCAATGCGCGTCGAAGGCGGCGATCATCGTATCGGCCCGGAAGAGGAAGATGCCCGCGTTCCACAGATACGTTCCCGCCGCCAGCATCTCGACGGCGCGTTCGGCGTCCGGCTTCTCGACGAAGCCCAACAGCGTCTGCGCCCCCGACGCCCCCGTCCCATCGAGCTCGAGATACCCGTAGCCCGTCTCGGGCCGGTCGGGGCGAATGCCGAAGGTGACGATGCGCCCGGCGCGCGCCGCGTCCAGCCCCTCGGCCACGGCGGCCCGGAACGCGGCGGCATCGGGGATCGCGTGATCCGACGGCAGGACCAGCATCACGGCCGCGGGATCGTCCCGCGCCAGAAGCCGGGCGGCGGCGAGGATCGCGGGGGCGGTGTTGCGCGGCGCGGGCTCGATCACGATGGCCTGTGGCGTGGTGTCGATCTCGTCGAGCTGCTCCTTGACCACGAAGCGGTAATCGTCGGCGGTCACGACGAGCGGTGCGGCATAGCCCTCGGAGGCGACCCGCTGCACCGAGGACTGGAACAGGGTCTCGCCGCCCAGAAGATCGGCGAACTGCTTCGGCCGCGACTTGCGCGACAGTGGCCAGAGCCGCGTGCCCGAGCCGCCGCAGAGGATGACGGGATGTATCATGGCCATTGCACCCCGCGACGGTTCAGCGCGATGGAATAGAGGCTGGTCGTACCTGTGATGTAGAGAACGTGCTTGGACCGGCCGCCGAAGCAGACGTTCGACACGGTCTCGGGCACGAGGATCTTGCCCATCAGGTCGCCGCCGGGCGACAGGCACCAGACGCCGTCCCCGGCCGAGGACCAGATATTGCCGTCCTCATCCAGCCGCAGCCCATCGGTGAAGCCCACGTCCACCTCGAAGAAATCCCGCCCCGCCAGGATGCCGGGCCCCGTGTCGTAGACGCGCAGGTGTCTGCGGTCGTCAGTGAAGATGCGGCCCGTATCGGCAACGTAGAGCAGGCTTTCGTCGGGCGAGAACGCGAGGCCATTGGGGCATTGCAGGTCATCGACCTTCACTTCGATCCCGCCCTGGGGATCGACGCGGTAGACGCGGCAGGGCATCTCTTGTTCGGCGCGGGCGCCCTCGTAATCCATGGCGATGCCGTAATGCGGATCGCTGAACCAGATCGCGCCGTCCGAGGCCACGATCACGTCGTTGGGCGAGTTGAGCCGGTGACCCTCGAACCCGTCTGCGATCACGGTGATCGTGCCGTCATGTTCGGTGCGCGTGACGCGGCGCGCGCCATGCTCGCAACTGATCAGCCGCCCCTGCCGGTCGCGGGTATGGCCGTTCGCGAAGTTCGACGGCGCCCGAAAGGTGCTGATCCCCGTCTCGGGCGACCAGCGCAGGATGCGATTGTCAGGGATGTCACTGAAGAGAAGGCAATCGGCATCACCGAACCAGACCGGCCCTTCCGTCCACGAAAATCCCGTGGCCAGCCGTTTGAGCGGCGCGTTGCCCAGGACGAAGCTGTCGAAGCGGCGGTCGTGGCTTGTCGCCCAGTCCATGGCGGTGTCCTCCTGTCGCGGTCGTCGGCGCATCTTGCAGGGGGCGGGAGCGAGGGGCCAGCCCCTCGCGCTCCCCGAGGTATTTGGGGCCAGAGGAAAAGGGGTATCAGGCCGCGGTTTCGAGCCGGACTTGACCCGCGTGGTGACAGGCGACTCGGCCGTCACCGAAGGGCTGGAGCCGGGGCCGCTCGGCCGAGCAGATTTCGGTGGCGAGCGGACAGCGGGGGTGGAAGGCGCAGCCCTTGGGCGGGTCGATCGGATCGGGGATCTCGCCTTCGGGCGGCGTCACCTCGCGGCCGAAGGCGTCGAGCTTCGGCGCCGCGTCGATCAGCATCGCGGTGTAGGGATGCGCCGGACGGGTGAAGAGATCGCCGGGCGCGGCCTCCTCGACCAGCCGCCCGAGATAGAGCACCCCGATCGTGTCGGCCATGTGCCGCACGACGGTCAGGTCGTGGCTGATGAAGAGGTAGGTCAGGCCGTGCTCGTCCTTGAGGTCGGACATGAGATTCAGGACCTGGGCCTGCACCGAGACGTCCAGCGCCGAGGTCGGCTCGTCGCAGACGATCAGCTTCGGCTCGGAGGCGAGCGCGCGGGCGACGCAGATCCGCTGCCGCTGGCCGCCCGAGAACTGGTGCGGGTACTTTCCCGCATCCTCGGCGGCGAGCCCGACCTGCTCCAGAAGCCGCTCGGCCAGCCCGGCCACGTCGCCGCCACGCGAGGCGACCGGCTCGGCGATGATGTCGCGTACCCGCCAGCGCGGGTTCAGCGATGCGAACGGGTCCTGGAAGATCATCTGGATGTCGGTCCGGATGCGGTCGATGACCTCCGGATCGCGCTCGGCGAAGAGGTCGATGCCCTCGATCTCGACATTGCCCTCTGTCGGTCGCAGGAGGCCCACGACCATCTTGCCGATCGTCGATTTGCCCGACCCGCTCTCACCCACCAGCGCGTAGGTCGTGCGTTCGGGGATGTCGAAGTCGACATCGGACACCGCAGTCAGCATCCGCTTCGGCAGCCGTTCGATCAGGCGGTTCAGCCACGGCTTCGAGACGTCGAACACGCGGGTCAGGGCGCGCACCTTCACGAGGCTCATGCCGCATCCTCCGCCGCGTCGATCGGGAACCAGCAGGCGGCGCGCCCGTCGGCCTCGCCCACCTTCGGGCGCGGATCGTGGCGACAGCGATCCTGCGCGCGCGGGCAGCGGGGCGAGAACGCGCAGCCATCGGGCAGCGCGTTCAGCCGCGGCATCGCGCCGGGGATCTGCCGCAGCCGCGCCTGCCCGGCGCTGGCGGCGGGCGTCGAGGCCATCAGGCCGTCGGTATAGGGATGCCGCGGCTGGCCGATGATCTGGCTGACGGGGCCGATCTCGGCTAGCCGCCCGGCATACATCACTGCGACGCGGTCGGCCGTCTCGGCGATGACGCCCATATCGTGCGTCACCAGCATCGCGGCCATGCCCCGCTCGCGGCAGAGACGCTTGAGGAGCGCGGTGATCTGCGCCTGGACCGAGACGTCGAGCGCGGTCGTCGGCTCGTCCGCGACGAGAAGCGTCGGCTCGGCGCAGAGGGCGAGCGCGATGACGACCCGCTGGCGCATCCCGCCCGAGAACTCGTGCGGGTAGGCGCCCATCCGGTCCTTGGCGGCCGGGATGCCGACCTCGTCGAGGCCGCGCACCGCGCGGGCCAGCGCTTCGGACGCACTCATGTCGAGATGCCGCAGGATGGTCTCGGTCAACTGCTCGCCCACGGTCAGGAGCGGATTGAGCGAGGTCAGCGGGTCCTGGAACACCATCCCGATCCGCTTGCCCCGGATGCGCCGCATCTCCGGCAGCGTGAGGTTGTCGATCCGTTTGCCCTCCAGCAGGACCTGCCCGCCCGAGATATGCGCCGGCGGGTCCAGCAGGCCGATCACCGCGTTGCCGGTCATCGACTTGCCGGCCCCGGATTCGCCCACCACGCCCAGGATTTCGCCCGCGTCGATCGTCCAGGAGACATCGTCGACCGGGCGCAGCGTGCCATGACGCGTGGGAATATCTACGGTCAGCCCGTCGAGGGTCAGGACGGGGGTAGTCATCGCAGCCTCGGGTTCAGCGCGTCGCGCAGCCAGTCGCCCAGAAGGTTCACCGAGAGCGCCAGTGCCAGAAGGGTGACGGCGGGGAAGAAGAGGATCCACCACTCGCCGGAGAAGAGGAAGTCCTGGCCGATGCGGATCAAGGTGCCCAGGCTGGGCTGCGTCGGCGGCGCGCCCACGCCGAGAAAGCTGAGCGTGGCTTCCGCGATGATGGCCAGCGCCAGCGAGATCGTCGCGATCACGAGGACCGGCGACAGGACGTTGGGCAGGATGTGGCGGAACATGATCGCACCGGGCTTGCGGCCGATCAGACGCGCGGCCTGCACGTATTCCTTGTTCTTCTCGACCAGCGTGGCACCGCGCACAACGCGGGCGAACTGCACCCAGTCCGACAGGCCGATGGCGATGATCAGCACCCAGATCGCCATCTGGTCGCGATGCTCGATCGGGATCAGGCCGCGCGCGATCCCGAAGATCAGGAGGGCGACGAGGATCGAGGGAAAGGTCAGCTGCACGTCGGCCACGCGCATGATGACGCTGTCGACCCAGCCGCCGACATAGCCTGCCAGAAGGCCGAGCGCGATCCCGAGGACCATCGCGAAGAGCACCGCCATCGCGCCCACGAAGAGCGAGATGCGCATCCCGTAGAGGATGGTCGAGAACACGTCCCGGCCCTGGTCGTCGGTCCCGAGCCAGAAGCTCTCGCCGGTGAAGGCATTGTCGGTGCCGGGCGGCGTGAAGCCGTTCATCAGGTTGAGCGAGGCGGGATCGAACGGGTTCGTCGTCGCGATCAGCGGCGCGAAGATCGCGGAGAGCACGAGGAGCAGCGTCACCAACGCGGCGACCATCGCCACCGGCGAGCGTCCGAAGGAATAGGCGATGTCGCTGTCGCGGATACTCTTCCAGCGGGAGGGGCGAACCTGCTCGGCGGCCTCCAGTCGGCCCTCGGGCTTGGGGCCTTGCCGGGTGGCGTCGGTGACGTCGCTCATGCGTGCCTCCCGTCGATGCGGAGGCGCGGATCGACCCAAACGTATAGGATGTCGACCAGAAGGTTGATCATCACGAACATCACCGAGATCAGCATCAGGTAGGCGGCCATCACGGGGATGTCGACGAACTGCACCGCGTTGATGAAGAGAAGGCCGACGCCGGGCCATTGGAACACCGTCTCGGTGATGATGGCGAAGGCGATGATCGCGCCCAGTTGCAGGCCGGTTACCGTAATGACCGGCACCAGCGTGTTCTTGAGCGCATGGCGGAAATTGACGGACCGGGCCGAGAGTCCGCGGGCGCGCGCGAAACGGATGTAGTCCTGTCGCAGCACCTCGAGCATCTCGGATCGGACCAGCCGCATGATAAGCGTCATCTGGTAGAGCCCCAGCGTGATCGACGGCAGGATCAGCGATTTGAGACCGCTTTCCGTCAACAGGCCGGTCGTCCACCAGCCGAGATCGACCACCTCGCCGCGGCCGAAGGTGGGCAGCCACCTGAGCTGTACGCCGAAGATGTAGATCAGAAGGATGCCGATCAGGAAGGTCGGCAGCGAAACCCCGATCAGCGAGGTCGACATGACGATGTTCGCCCCCCACCCGTCGCGGCGGATTGCCGTGAAGACGCCCAGCGCGATCCCCAGCCCGATGGCGAGGATGCCCGAGACGGCGGCCAGCTCGAGCGTGGCGGGCGCGCGTTCGGCGATGATCTCGGCCACGGGGCGGGCCTGCCGGTAGCTGATGCCGAAATCGCCCTGCAGCGCGCGACCGAGGAAGCTCGCGTATTGCACGAGGAACGGGTCGTTGAGGCCCAGTGCCTCGCGCAGCCGCTCCACGTCCTGCACCGTCCGCTCCTGTCCCAGCAGGCTCTCAATCGGGTCGCCGACGAAGCGGAACATGGAGAACGCGACCAGACCCACGGCCAGAAGGACGATGAAGGACTGGATCACGCGGCGGATAATGTAGGCGAGCATGCAACCGGTGTCGCGCTCGGGCGGCGGGCGGTCAAGGCCGCATGAACGTCAACCCGGATGGAGCGGGGGCCGCGCGGGCCCCCGCCCGACGTCATTCCGCGACGGTGATCCAGCGCAGGTTCACGAAGTTGTCGGGCCGTTGCACGACGTCGACGCCATCCGCGACGCCCCAGATCAGGGGCTGGACGTAGAGCGGCACATAAGCCGCCTCGTCGAGCTGGATCCGCGCCACCTCGTCGAGCATCGCCTGACGCGCGGTGTCGTCGATCTCGGACTGGATCATCGGCAGAAGCTCGTCGATGCGGGCGTTCGAGAAGCCGCCGAAGTTCCACGACCCGAGCCGGGCCTCCTCGTTCGGGGTCGCCAGAAGGAAGCGGATCGGATGCTCGGCGTCGAAGGTGCCGGGCGACCAGCCGAGGAGATACATGTCGTGATCCTCCTCGCGCAGCGTGTTCCAGTAATTGGCGACCGGCATCGTCTCGAAGAGCGGCGAGAGGCCGACCTGCGCCAGCATCGCGTTGATCGCGGTGCAGACCGCCTCGTCGTTGAGGTAGCGGTCGTTGGTGCATTTCAGCGAGAAGGTGAAGCCGTCGGGATAGCCCGCCTCGGCCAACAGGGCGCGGGCGCGCTCGGGGTCGTATTCGGGCCGCTCCAGCCCCTCGGTATAGCCGCGCATCCCGGCGCCCATGAGCTGGGCCACCGGCTCGGCCGAGCCGCGCATCACGGTCTGAAGGATCGCGGGCACGTTGATCGCGTGCGCCACGGCCTGCCGGACGCGGACATCGGTGAAAGGATTGCCCTCGCCGCCCGCGATCAGGGCGTCGGCGTCGTGCGGAAAGCCCAGCATGATGACGCGCGCCTCGATGCCCCGGATCACCTCGACGCCCTCCGCGCTCTCGACGCGCGCCGCGTCCTGCACCGGAACCGGCTCGATCAGGTCGAGCTCGCCCGAGAGCAGTGCCGCCACCGCGGTGGCCGAGTTCTGCACCGGCTGGAACGTCGCGCGGGTGACGTTGCCGCGATCGTCGTCCCACCAGCCATCATAGGCCTCGAGAACCGTCCGCAGGCCCGGCTGGCGATCGGCGACCATGTAGGGGCCGGTGCCGTTCGTCGCCGTGGTGGCGAAGTTGCCCTGCTCGATATTGGGGCGCTCGGCGCCGTTCTCGGCGGCCCATCCGCTGTCGAGCATCATCCAGTTGGCGATGCTGTCGGGAAAGATCGGGTTCGGCGCGGCGGTCATGATCTCGACCGCGAAGTCGCCGTCGGCGCGCACCTCGGTGACGCCTGCGAACCAGCTCGACGTGTCGGATTGCTCGGACGACGCCCGCTCGTAGCTGAAGATGACGTCCTCGGCGGTGAAGTCTTGCCCGCCATGGAAGGTGACGCCCTCGCGCAGGGTGAACCGCCAGCCTTCGCCGTCGCCGATCGGCTCCCACGCGGTGGCGAGCGCAGGTTCGATCGACATGTCGCGGCCGCGCCGGACGAGGCCCTCGTAGACATTGCCCAGAAGGCTGAAGACGGGGGCGGAATTGCCCGCATTGGGGTCGAGCGTGTTGGGATCGGTGGTCGAAGCGTAGCGCAGCTCGGCGGCACCGGCAGGCAGGGCCGCGGCCAAAAGCGCGGCGGTCAGGATCGGTTTCATCTGGGGTCCCCCGTGGATCATATCACCGGAAGGTGGCACAACCTCCGGTGGCGTCAAATCACTTCCCCTCGCGCGACGGGTTTGCGATGCGTCGGGGATGGCCGCCCTGCCCCGCATCGACAACCGAACCGCGCGCGCGATCTTCCTCGACCGGCACGGGCTGGCCGAGACGCCGTCGGGTCCGGGCCGCGGCGCAGATCTGCAATCGGTGATCTCGGATCTCGGCTTCGTACAGCTCGACAGCGTGCAGACGGTCGCTCGCGCGCATCACATGATCCTGCACGCCCGCCGCCCCGCCTACCGGCCGCGCAACCTGCATGTGCTGCATGACCGCGACCGCGCCGTGTTCGAGCACTGGACCCACGATGCCAGCATGATCGACATGGCCCATTTCCCGCATTGGCGGCTGAAATTCGCCCGCTACGAGGCGCGATTGGCGGAGCAATGGGCCGCGCGCGGACGGGACGCGGCAGCGAAGATCGACGACGTCCTGCGACATATTCGCGACGAGGGGCCGTGCTGCTCCGCCGATCTCGCCCCCGAGGAGCCGCGCGCCGCGGGCGGGTGGTGGAACTGGCATCCCTCGAAGGTCGCGCTGGAATATCTCTGGCGGACTGGGGCGCTCTCGGTGACGCGGCGGGACGCGTTCCGCAAGGTCTACGACCTGACCGAGAACGTGATCCCGGCCGAGCGGCTGGCCATGCGACACGACACCGAGGCGACGATCGACTGGGCCTGCGGCGCGGCGCTCGACCGGCTGGGCTTCGCTACGCATGGCGAACTCGCGGCGTTCTGGGACCTGATCTCGCCCGCGGAGGCGAAGGACTGGGTGGCGGCCGCGCGGGCGCGGGGCGAGGTGGCGGAGGCCGAGATCGAATGCGTCGACGGGCGTTGGCGGAAGAGCATCTTGCGACCCGCCCTGCTCGGCGCACCGGTCCCCGAGGTGACGAGCCGCCTCCGCATCCTGTCGCCCTTCGATCCCGCGCTGAGGGACCGCAAGCGCGCCGAGCGCCTGTTCGGCTTCTCCTACCGGATCGAGATCTTCGTGCCCGAGGCGCAGCGCACCTACGGCTACTACGTCTTTCCTATCCTCGAGGGCGACCGCCTCGTCGGGCGCATCGACGCCAAGGTCGACCGGGACGCCGACCGACTCCAGGTCCGCGCGGTCTGGCCCGAGCCGGGCATCCGCTTCGGCACGGGCCGAACCGCGCGGCTCGAAGCGGCGCTGGACCGGACCGCGCGGCTGGTTGGCATACCCGAGGTCAGCTTCGAGGCGGGGTGGCTGCGGTGAGGGCGGCGCGGCAAAGGTCGGCTTCGAGCCCAATCTGACCGATGCTGCAAGCTACCTGGATGTCCGCTGTTCTGTGCATCGATGTTAATCCGACCGCCTTCATCACACCGATAGAGCCACGCTATAGCGTAAAGTTCTATGCGCCTTTAACCGCAATCATTTCGATAGGTGAGATGCGCCCTGCAGCCAAATTTGCTACCATATTTGGGATTTTTTCTGCGGTTGTCTGCTGCATGAGAACATGTAAACCCAAAGGGGGTGGTCCTCCAGCGGCACTGCTTGCGGCCTTCATTTTCTTGAAGAAATCCATTGCAAAGTCGTGGCGATTAATTTCCTCAGCGACGACAAATCCGTTATTTTCAAGTATCATTCGATAGTCTTTGGGCTCTGCAACCCAGCTTGTTTCAGAGGTTGTTGCCCAAGGAACAGGGTAAACAAGCTCTTCTTCATTGTCTTTCATGATATCGTAGATACCAAACTTTGCACCGGATTTCAGAACACGGGACACCTCAGAAATCAGCATATGCTTGTCTTCGATGTTCATACCGACATGCATCATGAATGCGCCGTCGAAACTTGCATCCTCAAAAGGAAGTGAAAGTGCACTACCTTGCTGGAGTTTTACGCTATCCAACAAGCCGACCCAATCGCAAAGTTGCTGCCCAACCTCAACGTATTCAGATGTCAGATCAATCCCAGTAATCTTTGCTCCGTAAGTCTTCGCAGCGAAACGCGCTGAACCTCCCAAACCGCAGCCGATATCGAGTATGCTTTGGGACGGCGATATATTTAACTGGTCCAGAAAATGAATGCTCGCGGCCCGCCCACCAATGTGAAATTCATCTACTGGGCCAAGATCCTCAACACTGGCATTTTCAGGTTTAATGCCCTGTTTTTCAAGGCCAGCCTGAATCGCGGTTAGCAGGTTTCCATGGCGATAGTGTGTGGAAATTTTCTTATCGTTATTCATGACAATCAACTTTTTCCAATTTGTGAATTTTGACCCTACCACGTTTCACTGAATCGCCTAAGCGGCCATTGGCACAGCCGCAGCGAAGGTCGGAAAAGTCCGCACACCAGACAGCCGCGCATAAGAAAAAAAGGGGCCCCGGAGGGCCCCTTCGATACTCAGGTCGACTGATCAGTTCACGCTGAAATGCTTGAACTTCGGATCGTCCTCCGGCGAGACCTCGGTGCCGACCGCGTCGGTCATGCCCCAGTTCAGCACCTGGTGGTGGATCGGCAGGTACAGCGTCTCGTCCTGGATCGTGGACCAGATCTCGGCGACGGTGGCGTTGCGCGCATCGAGATCGGTCTCGGAGGCCAGCGACACGATCTTCGCGTCGAGCTCGGGATTGGAGAAGCCCGTCGCATTCCACGACCCGCGCTCACCGTCCTTCGTGTGGGCGAGGAAGTTGAAGATGTACTCCGAATCGTAGGTCGGAACGCCCCAGCCCAGCATGTAGAAGTCGGTCGTGCCGTTCTGGATCAACGGGAAGTGCTGCGCCTTAGACTGGGCGTTCAGGTTCACCGTGATGCCGATCTGGCCCAGCATGCCGACGGCCGCCTGGCAGATCGCCTCGTCGTTGACGTAGCGGTCGTTCGGGCAGTCGAGCTGGATCGAGAAGCCGTCGCCGTAGCCGGCTTCGGTCATCAGCGCCTTGGCCGCGTCCATGTCACCCTCGGGCAGAGCGTCGAGCGCCTCGGTCCAGCCGTTGACGAAGGGCGGCATGATGACGCCCGTCGGCTCGGACTGGCCGCGCATCACGACCTGCTGGATTGCGCCGCGGTTGATCGCCATGTTCATGGCCTGGCGGACGCGGACATCGGCCAGCGGGTTCGCCCCGTCGACGCTGTCGTTCTCGAGATCCTCGGCCCCGGAATTCATCCCGAAGAAGATCGTCCGGTTCTGCGGCGTGGTCTTCACGGTCAGGTTGTCGGTGCCCGACACCCGCTCGAGATCCTGCACCGGCACGTCCTGGATGAAGTCCACCTCGCCCGAGAGGAGGGCTGCGACGCGGGTCGCGGCGTTCTGGATCGGCGTGTACTCGATCCGGTCGTAGCCCATCGGGAACTCGCCCGCGCCCCAGTACTCCGGGTTGGCTTCCATCACGGTCAGGACATCCGGCTCACGCGAGACAAGGGTGTAGGGCCCCGTGCCGTTGAGGTTCGTCGCGGCATAGGTCGTCTCGCCGCTGGCGATGTCCTGCACTGCGGTGACGCCATTCGCCTCGGTCCAGTCCTTGTCCATCATGAACAGGTTGGTGAAGTTGTTCGGCAGGATCGGGTTCGGCCCGTCGGTCACGAACTCGACCGTGTGGTCGTCGACGGCGCGGACTTCGACGATGGAGGTCAGAAGCTCCTTCATCGCGCTCGTTTCGGTCTTGGCGCGCTCGAAGCTGAAGACGACATCTTCGGCCGTGAAATCGGCGCCGTCATGGAATTTGACGCCCTGGCGCAGGTTGAAGACCCAGACGTTCGGGTCGCCCTCTTTCGGGGCCCAGTCGGTGGCGAGCGCGGGCTCGAACGCGCCGGTCTGGTCGCGGATGATGAGCGGCTCGTACATCTGGTGCGCGAGCGTGTGGGTCGGTCCCTCGTTCTGGGCGTGGGGGTCGAGCGTCAGGCTGTCGCCGGCGCGCGCCCAGCGCAGCGTCTCGGCATTGGCGGCGCCGGCCAGCATGGCAAGCGTAAGGATCGCAGTCGTGGTGCGAAGCATCGTGGTCTCCCGGTTGGTTGCATCCCCTTGGCGGGGCTTGATGGCGCGGATCGGATCATTCTTCGCGATCAGGCGCAAGGCGATCACTCGCCGGCTTCGGGCGGCCTCCGGCGGGCATTGCCCGGATGGATCGCGTCGGGCCCCCAGATCGCGGCATAGGTGTCGATCACCATGCCGCGCTTCTGGAACAGCCAGAACAGCGTGCCCATCAAACCCCACCAGAGCGGCAGGACGATCCACATCCAGTGCGGCGCATTGGTTTGCCAGAGCCCGGTCAGCACCGCCCCCATCGACAGGATCAGCGCGGCATAGCCCGAGACCTTGTGCATCGCTTCGAATGCAAGACGACGTGGCGTCATGTCGTAATGATCGCCCCGCATCGAGCCCCTCGGATCGTCCGGCCCCCCGCGCGAGCCCCGGAACGCCCCGGACGCGCCCTGCATGATCCCGAGCCACAGGACCGCCCAGCCGAGCGACCGGTGCAGCCACGACGTCGCCGTCAGCGAGGACGTCACTTCGGGCCGCGTCAGGATCAGCCACATCCCGACCAGCGTCAGGATCAGAGCGCCGATCTGCGCCGTAAGATGTGCGCGCCACCACGCCCGGTTGTCGACCACCTCGGGGTAGCGCTGCCGGGGAAGGACCTTGAAGAAGCGCGCCGCGATCACGCCCAGGGGCACGAGGATGCCCCAGGCGATCACCATCACGCGCGCATGATACTTGACCGCGACGCTCAGGTCGTGGGCGCGGCTCGCATCGATCGGAGTGAAGAGCCAGTCGATCACGGGGCCGCCCCCGCCGATCCTCCGTCGCGCGTGGCGGTGCCGACGGGCAGCCCGTGAAGGGCGCAGGTCGCGGCCCGCGGTTTCGCCCGCTCGGCGCTCGAACGGCCCGGCGGGAGGCTCGCCGACGGGGCAGGTCTGCGCCTGCCTTCGGCCCGGGGCTCCGCCCGTTCAGCGCTCGAACGGTCCACTGGACCGTTCGCCGGCTGCGCCGGACCGCGCCTCACCCCTTCACCGCCCCGGCGGTCATGCCGGTGATGATCTGGCGCGAGGCGACCAGCGTGAAGATGATGGGCGGCACGGCGAGCAGGGTGCCCGTCGCCATGATGACACCCCAGTCGATGTCGTACTCGGTCAGGCTGTTGACGATGGTCACGGGCACCGTCCGGGTCGAGCGGTCGGCCAGCGCGTTGGCCAGCAGGAACTCGTTCCACGCGATGCGGAAGGTGAAGATCGCCGCCGCCGCCAGCCCCGGCTTGATGAGCGGCAGCACCACGAGGAAGAACGTCCGGAACGGCCCCGCACCGTCCATCCGCGCCGCTTCCTCCAGCTGGATGGGGACCTGCACGATGAAGCTCTGCAGGATCCAGATCACGAAAGGCAGGTTCATCGCCACGTAGATCAGCACGATGCCCGCGATGGTGCCGTCGATGCCGAACTGGAACGTCCAGATGCCGAAGACCGGCACCAAGAGCACCGCCGGCGGCACCATCCGCACCATCAGCGTGGTCAGCGACGTGACCTGCCGCCCCATGAAGCGGAACCGCACCAACGCGTAGGCCGCCATGCAGCCGAGGATCAGCGTCAGCGCCGTCGAGACCAGCGAGATGACCAGCGAATTGCCCAGCGCCCGCCCGAAGGTCCGGTCGCAGCGGCGGATATGTTCGGGCTCGTAGGGCAGCCAGTGGCAGAGCGCCGTCTCGTAATTCTGGATCGTCGGCGTGAAGAGGAACGACGCCGTCGGCGATGTGATCTCGACATTCAGCTTGAACGAATTCGCCACCATCAGGACGATCGGCCCGAGCGCCATGAAGATCAGGGCGATCAGCAGGGCGTAGAAGGCGGGGTTCGGACGGGCGGTCATGTCACCTCGACCTCGCGGGCCTGCGCCAGCCGGGCGGCGCGCGCCTCGGTCAGCTTGGTGTAACCGAACATCACGATCGTCAGGATCAGCAGGAGGATCAGCAGCAGGTTCGACATCGCGGCGGCATAGCCCAGCTCGCGGAACTCCGACGCGGTGCGCGAGATGCGGAGCGCCAGGATCTCGGTCGACAGGCCCGGCCCCCCGTTGGTCATCACGAGTATCACCTCGAGCACCTTGAAGGCATCGATCAGGCGCAGGAGCGCGGTCACGATCAGGACCGGCAGCATCAGGGGCAGCTTGATGTGCCAGATCAGCTGCCAGCCCGACGCGCCGTCGATGCGCGCGGCCTCCATCGCCGATTTGGGCATGGATTGCAGCGCGGCGAGCGACAGGATGAAGATGAAGGGCGTCCACTGCCAGACATCGGCGATGACGATGGACGCGAAGGCCCAGTTGCCATCCGACAGCCAAGGCGCCGAGGACAGGCCCAACCCGTCGAGCCATTTGTTGAAGGTCCCGACGGTGGGGTGGTACATGTAGCGCCAAACGAGGCCGACGACGATGGGCGCGATCATCATCGGCAGGATGAACACCGTCCGCAGGATCGTCATGCCCCGAAGCTCCCGGTCCAGCAGAAGCGCCAGTCCCACCCCCAGCACCATCTCGACCGAGACGACGATGGCGGCGAACTTGATCGTCACCCAGAAGCTCTCGCGGAAGGCCGCGTCGCCCAGCAGGTTGACGTAGTTGCGAAGGCCAACCCACTCGGCCTCGCCGATCCGCTGGGACGGGTTCCAGTCGAGGAACGAGGCGTAGATCATGTAGCCGATCGGATAGAGCAGCGCGATGCCCATCACCGCCACCGCAGGGGCGAGAAAGAGGTAGGGCGTCAGTCTGTTAGCGTTGGCTAGCATGGTCTCGCTGGGCTCCGTCGGGACGCGGACGTCCCCTCATCCTCTGGCCGGAAATACCTCCGCCGGAGGCCGCGTCGGACGGGGGCTCGATGCCCCCGTCCGACGCCATCCGGGCGCGCCGTCACGGACGGCGCGCCACGGCCCTCACTCCTGGTCGGCCCAGGTGTAGTACCCGGCCTCTTCCATGGTGGCGCGGGCACGCTCGGCGACGCCGTCCAGCGCCTCCTGCGGGTCCAGCCCCTCGGTCAGGACCTGGCTCATGGTCGTGCCGATATCGGCATTGATGCCGCCCCAGACGGGGATGATCGGACGCCAGTCGGGATCGGCATACTTGAGCGCCTCGCCGAAGGTCTCCGAATAGGGGAACGCGGCCTGCACCTCGGGATCGGCATAGGTCGAGAAGCGGGACGGGTTGCCGCCCTGCATCGCCACCAGCTTGTCGCCGTGCTTCGACGTCAGCCATTGCAGCAGGAGGAACGCGGCCTCCTTGTTCTGCGCGTTCTTCGGGATGCCGATGCCGAAGCCGCCGGTCTGCGACGCCCGCTGTACGCCCATCGGGTGGAGCGCGTAGCCGACCTTGCCTGCGACTGTGGACTGGCTGGGATCCTCGAACCCGGCCGCGAAGGCGATCGAATCGAGGAACATCGCGGCCTGACCCTGGCGGAAGGCCGCGGCGGCCTCGGAGGGCCCGAATGTGGTGCCGCCCTCGGGTCCGCAATCAACGATGGTCTTCAGCGCGTTGGCTGCGGCGAGCCCCGCCTCGTCATTGATCCGCGGCTCCCAGTTGTCGTCGAACACGCGGCCGCCCAGCGGCGCGAGGTGCAGCAGGAACGCGTGGCTTGCCTGGTGGCCGGAGGCCGCGCGGGACGCCATGCCGCCGACGCCGGGCTCCAGCTCGGGGATCTGGCAGGCCAGTTCGAGCAATTCGTCATAAGTCTCGGGCGCCTCGAGCCCGTGACGCTCGAAGATCTCCGTATTGTAGGCCAGAACGGAGGTCTCGGAGCCGAAGGGCACGCCGAAGGCCGAGCCCAGCTGGCCGGGCAGGTACCCCTTCTCGCCACCAGCGACGCCGATATTCTGGACGTAGCCGTTGATGAGGTCGGCCTGGTCGTAGGTCGGATCCGCCAGCGCGGGGTTCATGAAATAGCGGGCCAGGTTCTCGAGCTGGTCGGCATAGACGTAGTCGCCCTTCGAGAAGACGACATAGGAGATCAGGTCGTAATCGCCCTCGTCCTTGGTCAGCTCCAGCGTCTGGCGCTCGCGCATCTTGAGGTATTGCAGCTGGTCGACCTCGACCTCGATTCCGGTCTCCTCGGTGAACTGGTCCAGCACCTCGATCGCCGCGTCGTAATGCGGATGGGCCGGGAAGTTCACGACCAGCGTCGTGCCTGCATAGGGTTCGTAGGGATTGGCGTTGGCCGCCCCCGCGATGGCGACGGCGATGGCCGTGCCGGTCAGTTTCCACTTCGTGAACATCGATGTTCCTCCCTTGGTGGCGTGGGTCAGATCCTTGCGCCTGATCCCTTGTCGAACAGCATGATTTCGGATGTGCGCACCCCGAAGCGCCGGGACTGGCCGGTCGGGATGCGGTCGGCGCTGGCGATCTCGGCCAGCACCTCGGCGGGGCCGCAGCGGGTCACGAGGACCGATTGCGCCCCGAGATACTCGGACACGATGACGCGCAGCTCGATATCGGCGCCGCCCTCGAGGACGATGGAGGACGGGCGGATGCCGACCTCGACCTCGCGGGTGGCGGCGGCGCGCGCCCGGGCCGCCAGCTCGCCGTCGAGCGGCAGGTCGAAGCCCTCGCCCTTGATCCGGTCGCCGGTGATCTCGCCGGCGAGGAAGTTCATCGAGGGTGAGCCGATGAAGCCGGCCACGAAGCGGTTCACCGGGTTGGCAAACAGCTCCTCGGCGGTGCCCTGCTGCTGGATCTCGCCTGCGTTCATCACGACGATGCGGTCGCCCAGCGTCATCGCCTCGACCTGGTCGTGGGTGACGTAGACCATGTTCTTGTCGATCGTGTCGCGCATCTCGGCCAGTTCGGTCCGCATCTTGGCGCGCAGCTTGGCGTCGAGGTTCGACAAGGGCTCGTCGAAGAGGAACGTGCCTGCGTCGCGCACCAGGGCGCGCCCCATGGCGACACGCTGGCGCTGACCGCCCGAGAGCTCGGCGGGCTTGCGGTCGAGGAGGTGCGCGATGTTCAGCATCTCGGCCACGCGCCCGACCTCGGCATCGATCGTCGCCTTCGGCTGGCGCGCAAGCCGTAGCGCGAATGACATGTTTCGCGCGATGTTCATATGCGGGTAGAGCGCGTAATCCTGGAACACCATCGCGATGTCCCGCTCCTTCGGCTCCAGCGATCCGATGGGACGGTCATCGAAATAGATCTCGCCGCCCGACAGCGTCTCGAGCCCCGCCAGAAGGCGCAGCGTCGTCGACTTGCCGCAGCCCGACGGCCCCACGAGAACGGTGAATTCGCCATCGTCCAGCACGAGATCGAGCGGCGGCAGCACACGGGTGCGCCCGAAGGACTTCTCGACCTGGTCGAACGTGATACGCGGCAACGCGGCCTCCCCTCCGGCTGTGCCCGGCCATCCTTCCCACTGGACGGCCCGCTGGGAAGGTGCCACGTTCCCCATGGACGTTAACGTTAACGTAGCGGGGCGCAAGCGCCTGTCAGGACTGGGAATTGCGCAGGCGAAAGAGCGGGGGCGCCGCCGATATCCGCGCCGTGGCCGAAGCGGCGGGCGTGTCGCTGATGACGGTCAGCCGGGCGATGCGCGGCGTCGACGGCGTATCGGCGACGACGCGCCAGCGGATCGTCCGGCTGGCGCAGGAGATGGGGTACTTCCCGAACTCGGCGGCGCGGGCGCTGGCGGTGACGAATTCCACGCTGGTCGGCATCTCGCTGCCGACGCTTCTGAACGACGTCTTCGCGGACGTCCTCTCGGGAATGCGGCGCACCTTCGAGCGGGCCGGGTATTCCTCGGTGATGGATACCAGCGACTACGATCTCGACCGCGAGATGTCCTGGGCCGAGCGGACGCTGGCCTGGCGCCCCGCCGCATTGATCCTGACGGGGGTGCATCACGCGCCGGCGCTCCGCACCCGCCTTCTTGCGGGCCGCACCCCGGTGCTGGAGATCTGGGACGTGACCGACGATCCGATCGACATCTGCGTCGGCATCGACCACCTGCAGGCGGGGATCACGCTGGCGCGCCACGTCGCCTCGCTCGGCTACCGCAGGCCCGTCTATGTCGGCGCCCCCGAGGGCGTCGATCCCCGTGCCGACCAGCGTTTCGCGGGCATCGTGCAGGCCTTCCGTGATGTCGGGGCGGGCGGGGTCCGGCGGGTCGCCGTGACCGGGGGCAATAGCTTCGTGGCCGGCGCCGAGGGCTTTGCCCGGATCGACCGCAGCGACGCGCCCGACGCGGTGTTCTTCCTGACCGACAACATGGCCTTCGGCGGTCTCATGGCGGCCGAGGCGGCGGGCCTCGACGTGCCGGGCACAATCGGCATCGTCGGGTTCAACGGCCTCGACCTGACGACCGTGATGCCGCGGCCGATCACGACGCTGAAGACGCCCCGCCGCCAGATCGGCGAGATCGGTGCGCAGAACCTTCTGGCGCGGCTGAACGGGCTGGCCCCGGACCCCGTGATGCGCCTCGACTGCGTGCTGCGACCGGGGGCGACGACCCGGACGCAGTAACGTTACATGACCTTCTGAATCTGCGTCAGGGCGTAACATGTTTCTTGCCGCAGGGAGTCCGATGCGATATATCCCGCCTACCGCCAACCCCGAGGAGTTCCGATGGACGCGTTCATCTGCGACGGCATCCGCACCCCGATCGGGCGCTTCGGCGGCGCCCTCGCCGGGATGCGCGCCGACGACCTCGCGGCGCACCCGATCCGCGCGCTGATGGCGCGGCACCCGTCGCTGGACCCGGCGGAGATCGACGAGGTCATTCTCGGCGCGGCGAACCAGGCGGGCGAGGACAATCGCAACGTCGCCCGCATGGCAGCCCTGCTGGCCGGCCTGCCCGATAGCGTGCCCGGCATCACGCTCAACCGGCTCTGCGCCAGCGGGCTCGACGCGGTGGGCTTCGCCGCGCGGGGTATCAAGGCGGGCGATTACGACCTCTGCATCGCGGGCGGGTCCGAAAGCATGACCCGCGCGCCCTTCGTTACCGGCAAGGCCGACGGGGCCTGGTCCCGCAAGGTCGAGACCTACGACACCACCATCGGCTGGCGCTTCCCGAACCCGGCGATGCACAAGGCCCATGGCACGCATTCGATGCCCGAGACGGCCGACAACGTCGCCGCCGAGCACGGGATCAGCCGCGCGGATCAGGACGCCTTCGCCGCCCGCTCGCAGGCCCGCTGGGCCGCCGCCCAGGCCGCCGGGATCTTCGCCGAGGAGATCGCGCCGGTCGTCCTGCCCCAGCGGCGCGGCGATCCGGTCGTCTTCGACACCGACGAGCATCCGCGCCCGGGAACGGATGCCGCGAAGCTCGCCACGCTTCACGGCGTGAACGGCCCCGATCTGAGCGTGACGGCGGGCAACGCCTCGGGCGTCAATGACGGCGCCGCCGCCTTGTTGATCGCGTCGGGCGCGGCGGCAACGGCGCATGGTCTGGCCCCGATGGCGCGCGTCGTGACGATGGCCTCGGCGGGCGTGGCGCCCCGCGTCATGGGGATCGGCCCGGTCCCCGCGACCGAGAAGGCGCTGGCCCGCGCGGGCCTGACGATCCGCGACATGGACGTGATCGAGCTCAACGAAGCCTTCGCCGCGCAGGCGCTGGCCGTGACGCGGGCGCTGGGGCTGGCCGATGACGACGCGCGCGTGAACGCCCATGGCGGCGCCATCGCGTTGGGCCATCCGCTCGGCATGTCGGGCGCGCGCCTTGCACTGACGGCGGCGCGACACCTGCAACGCATCGACGGGCGCTACGCGCTCGTGACGATGTGCGTCGGCGTCGGACAGGGCGCCGCGATGATCTTGGAAAGGACCTGACGATGTATGCCCAGATGGTGACCTCCGAGGCGACGGCCGACGACCCCGAAAAGCTCGCCGCGTTCCAGGCCCGGATCGACGCGAACGAGAAGATCGAACCGAAGGACTGGATGCCCGAGGGCTATCGCAAGACCCTGATCCGGCAGGTCGGCCAGCACGCCCATTCCGAGATCGTGGGCCAGCTTCCCGAGGGCAATTGGATCACCCGCGCGCCGACGCTGGAGCGGAAGGCGATCCTGCTGGCCAAGGTGCAGGACGAGGCGGGGCACGGGCTCTACCTCTACTGCGCCGCCGAGACGCTGGGCGTCAGCCGCGACGAGCTGACCGAGATGCTGCTGGATGGCCGCATGAAGTATTCGTCGATCTTCAACTACCCGACACTCAGCTGGGCCGACATGGGCGCGGTCGGGTGGCTGGTCGACGGGGCGGCGATCATGAACCAGGTGCCGCTGCAGCGGACCAGCTACGGCCCCTATTCCCGCGCCATGATCCGCATCTGCAAGGAGGAGTCCTTCCACCAGCGGCAGGGCTTCGACATCATGGCCAAGATGGCCCGCGGCACCGAGGCGCAGCGCCGGATGGCGCAGGATGCGCTCGACCGCTTCTGGTATCCGGCGTTGATGATGTTCGGGCCGTCCGACAAGGACAGCGTGCACTCCGCGCAATCCATGGCGTGGCGCATCAAGATGAACACCAATGACGAGCTTCGGCAGAAATTCGTCGACCAGACCGTGCCGCAGGCCGAGTGGCTGGGTCTGACGGTGCCCGATCCCGATCTCGCATGGAACGAGCAGACGGGGCACTACGACTTCACCGAGCCCGATTGGTCCGAGTTCTACGACGTCCTGAAAGGCAACGGCCCCTGCAACACCGAACGGCTAGAGGCCCGGAACAAGGCCTGGGACGACGGCGCATGGGTCCGCGAAGGGATGATGGCCCACGCCGAGAAGCGGCGTGCCGCGAAGGTGGCGGCGGAATGAATATCGCGGAACTCAATGTCGGCTATGCCCGCTACGCGCTGGACGACGACCGGATCGCGCCCTTCATGGACAATCTCGACCGGATCAATGCGCTCGCCGAACGCAGCCCCGGCTTCGTCTGGCGCATGCAGTCCGACGGCGGCAACGCGACCGATATCTCGGTGCCGGGTGACCCGGACATGATCTCGAACCTGTCGGTCTGGACCGATGTCGAAAACCTCGGGGCTTACGTCTTCAACACGGTTCACGCCCGGTTCTACGACCGCGGAACCGACTGGTTCGAGACGATGACGAAGCCGCATTTCGTGATGTGGCATGTCCCGGATGGTCACCGCCCCACCTTGGTCGAGGCCATGGACCGGCTGGCCCATCTGCGCGCGCACGGGTCGACGGACCACGCCTTCGGCTGGGACCATGTCGACATGGCCGCCTTCCGGCGCTGCGCCCACGGCGCGGAGGCGGACGCATGAGCAATCACGCGACCCAGCCCTATCCCGGAACCGAGACGCCCGAGGGCCGCGCCCGCCGCGAATGGCCGCTCTGGGAGGTGTTCATCCGGGGTCAGCACGGCATGAGCCACCGGCATGTCGGCTCGCTCCACGCGGCCGATGCCGAGATGGCGATGCACCACGCGCGCGACGTCTACACCCGCCGCCAGGAAGGCGTCAGCATCTGGGTCGTCCCCTCCGCCGAGATCACGGCGTCGAACCCGTCGAAGAAGGGCCCCATGTTCGATCCGGCCGAGGACAAGACCTACCGCCACCCGACCTTCTTCGACATCCCCGACGACGTGGGTGCGATGTGACCGATCCGCATGTCACCTTCCTGTTGCGGATGGGCGACAACGCCCTCGTCCTCGGGCACCGCATCTCGGAATGGTGCGGCACGGCGCCGGCGCTCGAGGAGGATATCGCGCTGGCAAACACCGCGCTCGACCTGATCGGACAAGCGCGGATGTGGCTGGCGCGCGCGGGCGAGGTCGAGGGGGCGGATCGCTCCGAGGACGATCTGGCGATGCTGCGCGACGCCTGGGATTTCCGGAACCTCCTACTCGTCGAACAGCCGAACCGCGATTTCGGCCATACGATCATGCGCTCCTTCCTCTTCGATCACTGGCACCTCGCGCAGCTTCGCGCGCTGGCCGGATCGCGCGATGCGGCCGTGGCCGCCATCGCGGCGAAAGCGGTCAAGGAAGGCGCCTACCACGCCGAGCGGATCGCCGGGCTGGTCGTGGGCCTCGGCGACGGCACCGAGGAGAGCCACGCGCGGATGCAGGCGGCACTCGACCGGCTGTGGCCCTTCGCGGGAGAGATGTTCGCGGATGACGAGGTCGACGCGGCCATGGCGGAGGCCGGGATCGCCCCCCTGCCCTCTTCGCTGCGCGCGGGATGGGACGCGGCGATCGGCGCCGTCCTCGCCGACGCCACCCTGACCCGTCCCGAGGACGGTTTCGCCCATGCCGGCGGGCGAACCGGCGCGCGGCATTCCGAACATCTGGGCCACATGTTGACCCAGATGCAGTGGCTCCAGCGCGCCTATCCGGGGGCCTCGTGGTAACCCCGCGCCCCAGCCCCGCCCCCGTGCCCGGTAGCATGGCCGGGGCGGCGACCGGGCCGGGCAGTCCGACGCCCCGCAGCGATGCCGAACTCTGGGCGCTTCTGACGGGCATCCCGGACCCCGAGATCCCGGTCCTCTCGATCACCGATCTCGGCATCGTCCGCGGCGCCGCGCTCGACGGAGACCACGCGCGCGTCGAGATCACGCCGACCTATTCCGGCTGTCCGGCCACCAGCGCCATCACCCTCGCCATCGACATGGCACTTCGCGGCGCAGGCCTGGAGCCGGACCTGCGGATCCGCCTGGACCCGCCCTGGACGACCGACTGGATGACCGACACCGGACGCGAGAAGCTGCGCCGCTACGGCATCGCCCCCCCCTCGCCCGCGGGCGGCCCCGAGGCCTGTCCGCGCTGCGGCAGCGTCGATGTCACCCGGGTCAGCCAGTTCGGCTCGACCCCTTGCAAGGCGCAATGGCGCTGCGACGCCTGCCTTGAGCCCTTCGACTACTTCAAGTGCATCTGATGGCCCGTTTCCACGACCTCACCGTGACCGATATCCGCAAGACGATCCGCGACGCGGTCGTCGTCACCCTGGACGCGCCCGACGGCTTCGACTGGACCCAGGGCCAGTACCTGACCTTCCGCCGCGACTTCGACGGCACCGAGCTTCGGCGCAGCTATTCGATCTGCGCCGCTCCCGGCGAGCCGTTGCAGGTCGGGATCAAGCGCGTCGAGGGCGGTGCCTTCTCGGGCTGGGCCAATACCGAGCTGGCCGTGGGCGACACGGTGCAGGCGATGCCGCCGATGGGGCGGTTTCACGCGGCCATCGCGCCCGATGCCGAGCGGCATTACCTGCTCTTCGCGGGTGGCTCGGGCATCACGCCGATCCTGTCGATCCTCCGAACTGTGCTGGACCGAGAGCCCGGGTCGCGGGCGACGCTGATCTACGCCAACCGCGCCGTGAACACGATCATGTTCCGCGACGAGCTGGACGACCTGAAGTCGCGCTATCTCGCGCGACTCGCGGTGGTCCACATCCTCGAACAGGACGCGCAGGACATCGACCTCTTCACCGGGCGGGTGGACGGCGAGAAATGCGCCGCGCTCTTCCGGCAGTGGGTGGCCATCGACACCGTCGATCTCGCCTTCATCTGCGGACCCGAACCGATGATGCTGGCCATCGCGGCGGCGCTGAAGGATCACGGCCTGCCCGAGGACGCGATCCGCTTCGAACTCTTCGCCAGCGGTCAGCCGGGGCGCGTGGCCCAGCGCCCGAGGGCCGACGTGGCGGCCAAGCCCACCGAAGTCGCGATCACCCTCGAAGGGGCGACCGAGACGATCAGCATGGACCGCGACCAGACGATCCTCGAAGCCGCGCTCGCCGCGGGGATCGATGCGCCCTTCGCCTGCAAGGCGGGCGTCTGTTCGACCTGCATGTGCCGCGTGACCGAAGGCGAGGTCGAGATGGTGCAGAACCACGCGCTCGAGGATTACGAGGTCGAGGGCGGCTATGTCCTCTCGTGCCAATCCTACCCGCTGAGCGACCGGATCGCGCTGGAATACTACACCGGACACTAGGCCCCGATCGCGCCGACCCCGCCGGTCGCGATGTCGGCCACCGTTCCGGCATAGGCGATCCGGGCCGCGCGGTCGGCGCCCGGCGACCAGAGGTAGAACCAGTTCACCATGCCGAACACGCTCATGGTGGCGTCCCGCAGCGCGCCGCGATCGAGGTGCGGCGCCTGCGCGGCGAGGGCACCTGACAGGCGCGCGACCATCTCGCGCTGATACCCCCGAAGGATCGCGGCCTGCGCAGGCGTCACGAGCGTCATCGCCTCGGTCTGGATGCGGTGCTCGTCGTCTCGCCCCTCATAGGCCAGGAGAAGGTCGGTCAGCAGGGCGCGCAGCGGGTCGGGGCCCGTCAGGTCGACCGCGGCGAAACGGTCGCGCAAGTCCGACAGATGCGCGTCGAGCAGGTCGAACAGAAGCCCGTCCTTGCCCGTGTGGTAGTGATAGAGGTTCGCCTTCGAGATCCCGCATTCGGCGGCGATCCCCGACATAGAGGCACGCGCGAAGCCGTCGCGGGCGAACACGCGGGCGGCGGCCTTCAGGATCGCGCGGCGCTTGTCGTCGTGGTCGCGGGCGACGGCGCGCCCCATCAGGCGCCCCGGTTGTCGACCACGCGCCGCGCCTTGCCCTGGCTGCGTTCGACCCCGCCGGGGTCCGCGACGACCACCGCGCAGGAGATGCCGACCATGTCCTTGATCCCGCGGGTCAGCGCGGCGGCGCAGGTCTCGGCATCGCCACCGGGCGCACATTCGACATGGACGCGCATGGCGTCCATCGCACCCTCGCGCAGAAGCTCGATCTGGAAATAGGGGGCGAGGCCGGGCACCGCGAGCACCCGCTCCTCGATCTGGGTCGGGAAGACGTTGACGCCGCGCAGGATGATCATGTCGTCGCTGCGGCCCGTCACCTTTGCCATCCGCCGGTGGGTGCGCGCCGTGCCGGGCATCAGCGTCGTCAGGTCGCGCGTGCGGTAGCGGATGACGGGCATCCCCTCCTTCGTGAGCGTGGTGAAGACCAGCTCGCCCTCGCTGCCGTCGGGCAGGACCGTGCCGGTCTCGGGGTCGACGATCTCGGGCAGGAAGTGATCCTCCCAGATATGCAGCCCGTCCTTCGTCTCGACGCATTCCTGCGCGACACCGGGCCCCATCACTTCCGACAGGCCGTAGATGTCGACCGCGTCCATGTCGAAGGCGGCCTCGATCTGGGCGCGCATGGCGGGGGTCCAGGGCTCGGCCCCGAAGATGCCGATCTCGATGGGGCAGGCCTTGGGGTCGAGGCCCTGCCGGTGATATTCCTCGAGAAGGTTCAGCATGTAGCTGGGCGTCACCATGATCGCGCGGGGGCGGAAGTCCTCGATCAGCTGGACTTGCCGCGCGCTCTGGCCGCCGGACATGGGAATGACCGTCGCCCCCAGCTTTTCGATCCCGTAATGCGCCCCGAGCCCGCCGGTGAAGAGGCCGTAGCCGTAGGCGTTGTGGACGATGTCGCCCGCGCGCACGCCGGCCGCGCGCAGGCAGCGGGCCACAAGGTCGCCCCACGTCTCGATATCTTGGGCGGTATAGCCGACGACCGTGGGCTTGCCGGTGGTGCCCGATGACGCGTGGATCCGGGCGATGCGTTCGCGCGGCACGGCAAACATGTCGAACGGATAGGCGCGGCGCAGGTCGTCCTTCACGGTGAACGGAAAGCGCGCGAGGTCGGCCAGCGTCGTCAGATCGTCCGGGTGCACCCCCGCCGCGTCGAAGGCCGCGCGATAGTGGGGGACATTGCCGTAGGCATGGACCAGTGTGGCGCGCAGGCGGTCGAGTTGCAGCGCCTCGATCTCGGCACGGGGGGCGGTCTCGATCGGGTCGAGGGGGGTCATGTCGTTTCCTCGAAAAGCTGGCCGGGGATGGCGCGGGACATGCCGCGGAATTCTGCGATCACGTCTCCGTCCGCACGCGTCACGGTCACGTCGTAAAGGCCCGAGCGCCCCTTGAGCGACACCTCGCGCGCGGTCGCGGTCAGCACGTCCGCGGCACGGCCGGGCGCCAGGAAGCTGACCTGTGCCGCCTGTGCGACCGTGGCCTGGTTGCGCGAGTTGCAGGCGAAGGCGAAGGCGCTGTCGGCGAGGCTGAAGATCACCCCTCCATGGCAGGTGCCGTGGCCATTGCAATGATGCGGCGCCACCGTCATGCGCAGGGTCGCGGCGCCTTCGGATACGGCCACGCGCTCCATTCCGAACCAGGCGGAAGCGGCGTCGCCCTGCCACATGGCGTCTGCCGCGCGCGCGGCGCGGTCCTCGGCGGTCATCTCGGGCATGGTCCCTCCCCCATGTCGCGGAGGTTGCACATAACCGACCGATCGGTCAACGATAGACGCGAGCCATCCGGGGAGGATCGTCATGTCGCTGCATCGGGTCGAGAGCTTCGCCGCCGGTCGCTGGATCGGTCCCGGCGCGGATGCGCGCACCATCGCGGATGCGGCGACGGGCGCGCCCATCGCGCTGACCGGGGACGGGAACGTCGACATCGCAGCGATGCTCGACCACGCGCGCGCCGTAGGCGGCCCCGCGCTGCGCGAGATGACGTTCCACGACCGCGCCCGCATCCTCAAGGCGTTGGCCCAGCATCTCACGGCCCACAAGGACGCGCTCTACGAGGTCAGTTATGCGACCGGGGCCACGCGAAAGGACCATGCCTTCGACATCGACGGCGGGATCGGCACGACCTTCGTTTTCGCCTCGAAGGGCCGGCGCGAAATGCCGGACCAGAAGGTCTATCTTGATGGCGGACCCGAACAGCTCAGCCGCGACGGCAGCTTCATCGGCCAGCATGTCTGCGTGCCCCTGCGCGGCGCGGCGGTCCAGATCAACGCCTACAACTTCCCCGTCTGGGGGATGCTCGAGAAATTCGCGCCCGCCTTCCTGGCAGGGATGCCGTCCATCGTGAAGCCTGCGACGGCGACCTGCTACGTGACCGAGGCCGCGGTGCGGCTGATGCTCGACTCGGGCCTTTTGCCCGACGGTGCGCTCCAGATGGTCGCGGGGGGCCTTGGCGACATGCTCGACCGGCTGGGTCCACAGGATGTCGTAGGCTTCACCGGCTCGGCGGCGACGGCGGCCAAGCTGCGCGGCAATCGCAACCTCCTCGACCGGGGCGTGCGCTTCACGGCCGAACAGGACAGCCTCAACGCCTCGATCCTCGGGCCGGATGCCGTTCCGGGCACGCCTGAGTTCGACCTCTTCGTGACCGAGGCCGTGCGCGAGATGACGACCAAGGCGGGCCAGAAATGCACCGCGATCCGTCGGATCATCGTCCCCGAGGCGCAGATCGACGCGCTGACCGACGCCGTGCGCGCCAAGCTCGACCGCATCGTCACGGGCGACCCGCGCGACGACGCCACCCGGATGGGCGCGCTGGTCTCCGAAGAGCAGAAGACGGATGTGCTGGACTGCGTCGCCGCGCTCGCCGATGAGACGGTGCGCGTCACCGCCCCCGACATGGACCGCCCCGGCGGCCTGCTGGCGCCGATCCTTCTGCGCTGCGACGACCCCGACGCCGCCCGCGCCGTCCACGCGCGCGAGGCGTTCGGCCCGGTCTCGACCGTCATGCCCTGCCGCGATATGGACCACGCGATCGCGCTGGCGAACCGGGGCGGCGGCAGCCTCGTCGCGTCGGTCATCACCCACGATCCGGCGGTCGCGCGGCAGGCGACGCTCGGCATGGCGGCGTGGCACGGACGGCTCTATTTCAACGACCGCGACAGCATGGACCAGAGCACCGGCCACGGCGCGCCGATGCCGCATATGATCCATGGCGGGCCGGGCCGCGCGGGCGGCGGCGAGGAATTGGGCGGAATCCGCGGCGTGAAGCATTTCATGCAGCGCACCGCCGTGCAGGGCAGTCCGACCCATATCGCCGCCATCGCGGGCCGCCATTTCGCCGGTGCGCGCACCCAAGAGGGCCCGGCGCACCCCTTCCGCCGCAGTTTCGACGCGCTCGACATCGGCGAGACGCTCGAGACCGGCTCGCGCACCGTCACCTCGGACGATATCGCCCATTTCGCCGCATTCACCGGTGACACCTTCTATGCCCACATGGATGACGCGGCCGCGGCCCGGAACCCGTTCTTCCCGGGCCGTGTGGCGCATGGCTACCTGCTGCTTTCCTTCGCGGCCGGCCTCTTCGTCGATCCCGACGAAGGCCCCGTGCTGGCCAATACAGGCCTCGACGCGCTGCGCTTCCAGAAGCCTGTCGCGCCGGGCACCGCGATCCAGGTGACCCTGACGGTCAAGGCCAAGACGCCCCGCACCGACGACTACGGCGAGGTCCGTTGGGACGTGACCGTGACCGACGATGCGGGGGACACCGTGGCGACCTACGAACTTCTGACGATGGTGGCGCGGGACGGGGCGACCGCCTAGACCGGGGACATGTCCGACCTCGACCGCATCGTCCAGATCCTGACCGCCGGTCAGAGCCCGCGCGTCTGGTCCGTCCTCGTGACGGTGTTCGGCGACCTGGCCCCGACGTCTGGCGACCGGATCAGCGGCGCGCTCCTGCGTCGGATCGGCGCCGAGATCGGGTTTCGTCCCGAGGCCGTGCGCGTGGCGCTGCACCGGTTGCGGAAGGAAGGCTGGATCGAGAGCCACCGCTCCGGTCGGACCACCGATTACGACCTGACGGCCCGCGGCGCGGCCGAGACGCGGTCCGCGGCGCCGTCGATCTATCGTCCCGTGGTGCCAGACGCGGGCTATCTCGTGCTCGACGAGGCCGGCGCGGCGCTCGATACGCTGTGGGTGACGCCGCAGATGGGGCTCTCGGCCCGTCCGGTGGGCCATGCGCTCCGCCTCGACCGCCCCCCGCCCGAATGGATGCGGCGGGCGACCGTGTCGCCGGACCTCATGGCCGAAACCGCGCGCGTGGCGCAGGCCTTCGCTTCGCTCGCACGGCAGCCGCTGCCGCCGCTCGATCCGCTGGGCATTGCGGTCGTTCGCGTGTTGATCGTGCATGACTGGCGACGGATCGCGCTGCGGGCCACGGGCCTGCCCGATGCATTTCATCCCGATGGCTGGGCGGGTGCCGGCGCTCGCGATGACGCGAAGACCCTGCTCGACCGCCTGCCCCGACCATACCTGTCCGAGCTCGAGGCAGCGGTTCAGGCGAACGCGATCTGAGCCTTCATCGCCTGGCTGCGGTCGCCCGCCACCTCGAACGCGGCCAATGCATCGTCGAGCGACACCGTATGGGTGATGAGCGGGGCCACGTCGATCAGGCCCTTCCGCATCAGGCTGACGCCGGTGTGGAATTCCTCGTGGAACCGGAAGCTGCCCCGAAGCGACAGCTCCTTCGCCGTCAGAGCCTGCATCGGCACAGTCATGTCCCCACCGAGGCCCAGCTGCACCAGCGTCCCGCCGGGGCGCAGCGCGGCGATGGCACCGGCCAGCGCGGGCCCCGCGCCCGAGCATTCGAACGCCACGTCCATCGTGCCCTTGCCGCGCGCGAAGGGGGCGAGCGCGTCGCGATCCTCGGCCATGTTCAGCACCTCGTCGGCCCCGGCGGCCTGTGCCATCTCCAGCGGGAAGGCGGCGAGGTCCGTCGCCACGATCCGGTCCGCCCCGGCGCGCCGCGCGGCGAGGATCGTCAGGAGCCCGATGGGCCCGCAGCCCGTCACCAGCACCGACCGCCCGACCAGCCCACCGGCCTGCCGCACAGCGTGGAGGCAGACCGCGAGCGGCTCGGCCATCGCCGCCTCGCCGGGGCTGAGATCGCCCGCGGGGGCGCATTGCGCGGCATCGGCGATCAGGGTCTGGCGGAACGCGCCCTGAATATGCGGGAACGGCATGGCCGAGCCATAGAACCGCATGTTGAGGCAGTGATTGGGTTGGCCGCGCAGGCAATATTCGCACGCGCCGCAGGGCCGCGACGGCGACACCGCGACCAGGTCGCCGACAGCGAGATCGACGCCCTCGCCCACCGCCTCGACATGGCCCGAGACCTCGTGGCCGAGGATCATCGGCTCGCGCAGGCGGATCGTGTCGCCGATACCGCCATGATTGAAGTAATGCAGATCCGATCCGCAGACGCCCCCCGCCGCCATCGCAACGCGCACCTGACCCGGCCCCGGATCTCCGGGATCGGCCCGATCCTCGATGCGCAGGTCGCGGGCGGCGTGGATGACGATGGCGCGCATGGGGCCTCCGGTTGACTTGTCGCGGATGACGATCACACAAACAGGTCCGGCCGCGACCGTCGAGGCCCTTGGAGACACGCCCATGAGCACCGACCTCTTCGACCTGACCGGCACGCGCGCCCTCGTGACCGGATCGAGCCAGGGGATCGGGCTGGCGCTGGCCCGCGGCATGGCGGCGGCAGGCGCGGCGATCGTGCTGAACGGACGCGACACGGCCAAGCTCGACGCGGCCGCCGCGACGCTGCGCGAGACCGGCGCGACGGTGGACACGCTGCCGTTCGACGCGACCGACCACGACGCGGTGCGCGCCGCCGTCGACGCCTTCGAGGCCGGGACCGGCGCCATCGACATCCTGGTGAACAACGCGGGCATGCAGCACCGCACCTCACTCGAGGACTTCCCGGCGGATGCGTTCGAGCGCCTGCTCCAGACCAATATCGCCAGCGTCTTCCACGTCGGACAGGCCGTCGCGCGGCACATGATCGGGCGCGGCGCGGGCAAGATCATCAACATCGCATCGGTCCAGACCGCCCTCGCCCGGCCCGGCATCGCGCCCTACACCGCGACCAAGGGTGCCGTCGGAAACCTGACCAAGGGAATGGCGACCGACTGGGCGCAGCATGGGCTCCAATGCAACGCGCTGGCCCCCGGCTATTTCGAGACTCCGCTGAACCAGGCGCTCGTGGACGACCCCGAGTTCACGGCTTGGCTGTCGAAGCGCACGCCCGCCGGGCGCTGGGGCCGCGTCGAGGAGCTGGTCGGCGCCTGCATCTTCCTCGCCTCGGATGCGTCGAGCTTCGTCAACGGGACGACGCTCTACGTCGATGGCGGGATCACGGCGTCGCTCTAGGCCCGACCGTGTAGGAGAGGGCTGCGAGCCCTTCGATATCGGCCTCCACCCGGTCGCCGGGGACAAGCGGGCCGACCCCTGCGGGCGTGCCCGTCAGGATCAGGTCGCCGGCCGCCACCGTCATCGAGCGCGACAGGAACGCGATCGTCTCGGCCACGGGCCAGATCATCTCCGACAGGTCGCCCGCTTGGCGAAGTTCACCGTTCACAGAGAGCCGGATTGCCCCTTGGGCCAGCGAGGGCACCCGCGCCATCGGCACCAGCGGGGCCAGCGGCGCGGAGGCGTCGAAGGCCTTGCCCCAGTCCCACGGCCGCCGCGCGTCCTTGGCCTCCTGCTGGCGGTCGCGCCGCGTCAGGTCGATGCCGACCGTCGCGCCCCAGATGCAGCCGCGCGCCGCCTCGGGCGACAGGTCCGTGCCGCCCGCGCCGAGCGCGACCACGAGCTCGACCTCGTGATGCAGGTCGGACGTGTCCGGCGGATAGGCGATCACGCCTGTCGCGGGCACGGCCGCATCCGCGGGCTTGGTGAAGAAGAAGGGCGGCTCGCGCTCCGGATCGCGCCCCATCTCGCGCGCGTGGGCCGCGTAGTTGCGTCCGACGCAGAAGATGCGGCGCAGCGGGAAACGCGCGTCGGTCTCGGCTACGGCGATGGCGGGGCGGATCGGCGCGGGGATGACGTAGTTCATTAACCTTCTTCCTACACGATGCGCGCATGAAAGCCGACCGCATGATGCGACCGGCCGAACCTGCGGGAGAGTTTGCCGATGAGCCTGATCGTGGATGCACCGCGCCGGAAACGCCTGCGGGTTCCGGCCGTGGTCGGCCTGCCGTGGCAAATCTTCCTGCGCTATGCCGGCGCGCATATGACGATGCATCTCGACGGCTTTCCCGTCATCGGCCCGGACGACCGCACCGTCGGCTTCGTCGACAGGATCCGCTACGCCGGGCACCGCATCCATGTCGACGGCTGGGCCCGCGCGCGCGAGGTGGCGCTGATTTCGCCCGACGCCACGCGCGCGGTCGTGCCGTCGATCCCACGACCCGACGTGACGGCCGAACTGGGCCTTGAGCCGGGGGCCGCACCCGGCTGGTCGGTCTCGATGCCATGGGCGCCGCAGGACCACGGGCTCCGCTTCACCTGCGCGGACGGGACCACGCTCGACATCCCCCTGCCGGCCTTCACCGAGGGCGATCGCCGCGCCGCGCTCCGCGACACGGCCTGGCCCTTCGTCAAGGCCGCGACCCGCGCCACACCGGCCGCACTCCGCTGGATCACACGGCGCGACATCGCGGCCCGGAGCCGGGTGCGCGATCTGCTCGGGCTCGGACCCGCACAGATCGACACCACGCGCATCGACCCCGCGGTCCTCCAACCGGCTCCGCCGGACCCGGCCAGCACGCGCCCGATCTGCATCGTCCTGCCGGTCTACAACGCCTTCGACCTTTTGCAGGAGGCGCTGGACCGGGTGCTGCGCCATACCGACCTGCCCTGGCATCTCGTGGCGATCGAGGATTGCTCGCCCGACGACCGGGTGCGGCCCTGGCTGCGGGCGTGGGCGGCGGCGCGCCCCGAGGGCCAGGTTACCCTGCTCGAAAACGCATCCAATCTTGGCTTCATCGGATCGGTCAATCGCGGTCTCGCCGTCGCGGGAGCGCGGGGCGAAGACGTCGTGCTGCTCAACTCGGACGCGCTCGTGCCCGAGGGTTGGTCCAGCCGCCTCATGGCTCCGCTCCACGATCCCCGCGTCGCGACCGTCACGCCGATGTCGAACGACGCCGAAATCTTCACCCAGCCCCGGCTCTGCATCCGCCACGATGTCGCACCCGGCGCGGCCGACACGATCGACGCGCGCGCGCGTACGCTGTCCGCACCCGTACCGGTCGAGGCGCCCACCGGCGTCGGATTCTGCATGGCGATGTCGCGCCGGTTCCTCGACCGGATTCCGCGCCTCGATACCGCCTTCGGGCGCGGCTATGGCGAGGAGGTCGATTGGTGCCAGAGGGCGCGCGCGCTGGGCGGCCGCAACGTCGCCCAGCCCCGGCTCTTCGTCGAGCATCGCGGCGGGCAGTCCTTCGGCAATGAGAAGCTGGCGATGATCGCCCGTGCCGGACGCGTGATCACCGAGCGTTACCCACGCTACGACGCTGAGGTACAGGCCTTCATCGCACGCGATCCGCTTGCGACGACGCGTCTGGCCCTCGGGATCGCCGAGCTCGGGGCCGACCCGCGCCCGGTACCGATCTACCTGGCCCACGCGATGGGCGGCGGGGCCGAGACCGTACAGCGCGGTCTGATCGCAGAGGACGTGACCGGGCGAGGCGGAGCGCTGGTGCTGCGAGTGGGCGGCGTGGCCCGGTGGCGGCTCGAACTTCACGGACCGGACCGGATGGCCGCCGGCGAGACCGACCTCTTCGAGGATATCGAGGCCCTGCTGTCGCCGCTCGGCAACCGCCACGTGATCTACGGCTGCGGCGTCGGTGAACGCGACCCTGTCGCGCTGCCGGACCGCCTGATCGATCTGGCCGATGGCGGTCGCCTGACCGTCCTGATGAACGATTATTTCCCGCTCGGCCCATCGTTCAATCTCATGGATGGCGACGGCGTGTTCCGGGGCGTGCCCGAGGCCACATCGACCGACCCGGCGCATCTCTATCGCGCGTCCGGCGGCGCGGAGATCTCCCTGACCGAATGGCGCGCGCGATGGGGTCGGCTGATGGCGCGAGCCGCCGAGATCCGGGTCTTCTCGACCTCCGGCCGGGACATCGTCGCCGCCGCTTATCCCGAGGCGGCGGCCCGGATCACGGTCCGTCCCCACGCCCTGCCGCACGCGATCCCGCGCTTGGCCGCGCCCGAAGGTCCGCCGGTGATCGGCGTGCTCGGCAATATCGACCCGGTGAAGGGCGCGCGGGTCCTGTCGCGGCTGAGCGAGGTGATCGTTGCACGCGGCGGCGCGCGACTGGTCCTGTTGGGAAACATCGCGCCGGGGCACGCGCTCGCCGGCGACGCGATCGTCCACGGCACCTACGCGATCGAGGATCTGCCCGACCTCGTGGCGCGCTATGGCGTCGACCGGTGGCTGATCCCGTCGATCTGTCCCGAAACCTTTTCGTTCACCACCCACGAGGCGCTTGCCACCGGCCTGCCAGTCCATGCCTTCGCGCTGGGCGCGCAGGGCGAGGCCGTCCGGAGCGCCACCGCGCTGGGCGCGCCGGGCGGCCTCCTCAACCTAGACGCGACGCCCGAGGCGTGGCTCGACGCGATGCTCTAACGGTTCAGAAGGACCCGGTGGTAGCGGCGCAGGAACAGAAGGCCGATCACGGTCAGTCCCATGCCCAGCCCGATCACATAGGCCACCGAAACGTACTCGCCGGCGTAGTTGAAGTAGAACGCCCGCCGCATCACCCCGACGGCGTGGATCAGCGGGTTCCACCAGAGCCAGTCGTCATAGGGCGCGGGCACGTCGTCGAAGACGAAGAGCACGCCGGACAGAAGAAAGAGGGGACGGGTCGCGATGCTCCAGACCCGTTGCCAGACCGGGAGCAGCGTGAAGAGCAGGCAGTTCACCACCCCGACCCCCAGCGCGCAGACCGCCACCATCGCGAGCGCCAGCATGATCAGTCCCAGATCGGGCGCGGTGCGCGTGTCGAACGCCCACAGGATCCCCGCGAGCACGATGGCGGCAACCATCACCTGCGTCGCGAGGTTCAGCGCGAACCGCGCGATGATCGCATCCGCGAAGGTCACGCTCGGATAGGTGAGCAGCGCCTTCGAGAAGGTCAGCGCCGCGGCCGTCTTTCCCGCGAGATCGGTGAACATCAGGAACGGGATGACGCCCGTGGCATAGAAGATCGGGAAGTTGGTGCCGAGGCGCGGCGACTGGAACGCCAGCGCGAAGAGCCCCGTCAGCACGGCGATCGCGGCGACGGGTTCGATCACCGCCCAGAGATAGCCGCCGGGCGAGCGCCCGTAGCTCGTTGTCATTTCGCGCAGGATCAGCGCGCCGATGGTCCGGGCGCTGCCCCATCGACGCCCGCCGCAAAGGTCCCGCAGGGCGGGAGGGGGGACCGGTTCTGCCATCTTCGAGCTATGGCATACGAAGCCTTAACGATTTGTGAGGCATGGTCGGGCCATGACAATGTCCCGCCCCGAGGCCGCCCAACCGCCCGCCGCGATGCCTTCCCCGGCGGGGCCGCGGCAGGTCGTGGCGATGCCGGCCGCGGGGGCGTTGCGGCCCGTACCGCCGCCGCAGCCGCCCCGGCCCGTCGCCCCGCCCGCGACGCTGGCGCGCAGGCAGGGTCGCCATGTCGCCGTCTTCTTCAGCTTTCTCGCGCTCGTCGTCGCGCCGACAGCGCTGGCCGCGGGGTACCTGCATGCCCGCGCCGCCGATCAATACGCCTCGACCGTCGCCTTCTCGGTCCGGGCCGAGGATGCGCCGTCGGCGGTCCAGCTTCTCGGCGGCATCACCGAGATCGGCGGCTCGGGCAGTGCGGATGCCGACATCCTCTACGAATACATCGCGTCGCAGCGGATCGTCGCCGAGATCGACGCCGCGCTCGACCTCCGCGCGATCTGGTCGCGCCCCGCGAACGACCCGATCTTCGCCTACCGCGCGCCCGGTACGATCGAGGATCTCGTGGACCATTGGGGCCGCATGGTGCGCACCTCTTACGATGCGGGCACCGGCCTGATCGAAGTGCGAACGCTTGCTTTCACGCCGGCCGACGCGACCGCCATCGCGACGGCGATCCATGCACGGGGCACCGATCTCGTCAACGCGCTGTCGGACGCGGCGCAGGCCGATGCGATCCGGCTGGCGCGGGTCGAGCTCGACGGGGCGGTCGAAGCGCTCAAGGACGCCCGCGCGGCCGTCACCGCCTTCCGTAACCGCAACCGACTGGTGGATCCGGGTGCCGAGGCCGGAACCCAGACGGCCCTCATCGGCGAGCTGGAGGGGCGTCTCGCCGCCGCGTTGATCGAGCAGGACCTCCTGAGCCAGCGCACCCGCGCGGGCGACCCGAGGTTGGCCCAGGCCGAGCTGACGGTCGAGGTCATCCGGTCCCGTATCGCCGCCGAGCGCGGCAAGATGGGCACCGGCGACGGCGCGGCACTGGCCGACGTGGTCGGGGAATACGAGCGGTTGCAGGTCGATCGCCGCTTCGCCGAGAACAGCTATACCGCCGCGCTTGCCGCCCACGCGGCCGCCCGCGCCGAGGCACGGGCCCAGAACCGCTACCTCGCCGCCCATGTCGAACCGACGGTCCCCGAGGCGGCGCGTTTTCCCAAACGGGGGATGATTGCCGCGATGGTCGGGCTCTTCGCCTTTCTCGGCTGGGCCACCATCGTTCTGGTCGCCTACGCGCTCCGCGACCGGCGATGATCCGGCTCGAAGCGTTGCAGAAGCGGTTCCGCACCGGGCCGACCGAAAAGATCGTCGCCCGCGATATGACAGCGACGTTTCCCACCGGGCGCTCCGTCGCCCTTCTGGGGCGCAACGGTGCGGGGAAATCGACGCTTCTCCAGATGATCGCGGGCACGGTCCTGCCCGATGCGGGCCGCATCCGCTCGACCGGCACGATCAGCTGGCCCGTGGGATTCGCGGGCGCGTTCCACCCCGACCTGACGGGCGCGCAGAACGCCCGTTTCATCGCCCGGATCTACGGTGTGGACAGTTCGGCCATGGTCGCCTTCGTGGCCGAATTCGCCGAGCTCGGGGCCCATCTCCACCAACCGGTGCGGACCTACTCGGCGGGGATGCGCTCGCGCCTCGCCTTCGGGGTATCGATGGCGGTGCCCTTCGACACTTATCTCGTGGACGAGGTCACGTCGGTGGGCGATGCGGCGTTCCGCCGCCGCTCGTCCGAGGTCCTGTCGGCCCGGATGGAGAATGCGTCGGCCATCGTCGTCAGCCACGCGATGCCGTTGATCCGGCAGATCTGCGACGCGGGCGCCGTACTCGAGGACGGTCGGCTGACCTGGTTTGACGATCTCGAGGACGCGATCGCGGCCCACGAGGCGAACCTCGCCCCCGCCTAGCGGGCCGGGTCGTCCAGCACCTCGCCCAGAAGGGCCATCAGGTCGCGCATCCGGATATTGGGGCGCGGCGTGTCGTCCCGAACCGAAACGGTGTCGGGCGTATAGGGGTTGTCCTGCCCCAGCCGCGCGAAGAGGGCGGCATTCTCGGCCTCGAACAGGGCAACGATCCGGCGGCGATCCTCGAGGCTCATGTAATAGGGCGGGTATCCCGCGAAGGTGTGATGCGCGACCACCAGCAGGTTGCGCTGCGCCTCGGTCGAGAACTTCAGGGCCTTGGCCAGCCGCATCGCCTCGACCCCCGCGCCGGGCAGGCTTGCATTGGCAGAGCCCGCGGGCAGATCCAGATCCCCAGGCAGGCCGAGACAGCCCAGCATCTGCGGGACCGCGGGCCCGTCCTCGTAGCGCAGGACCGTGACCCGGTCGGTCCCGAACACGTCGAGCCAGCCGCCGAGACAGCGCCCCGCGGAAATGTCGCCATCCAGCGTTTCGGGCTTGTCGAGAAAGGCCGACACCATGCGGCCGAACCCGTTGCCCGGTTGCTTGGCCTTCTGGTTGTAGATCGACAGGAACATCGTGTCGGGCCGCCGCACCGTGGCGATGACATGCACATCATGCGCGGCAAGGCCGTCGCGCAACCGGGCGATCCGGTCGGGCGTGAGGGCGAAGAATTCCTCGGAGGAGACCACCGCCACCGCGACCCCGTCCAGCGTCGACTCGAGCGCGGCCAGCTCGGTGTCGAAATCGGGGACATCGCCCCGCACGCTGTCGGCCATCTTCTTGAGCGCGAAGGCGAGGCGATGCTGCGCGTGATGATACCAGCAGGCCCGCGGGTAGGTGACGCCGTGGCGGGCCAGCGTGGCGCGGCCCGCGTCGAATGCCCCCTGAAGGGCGGTCGTGCCGGTCTTGTGCGCGCCGATATGGAGGTAGAGCTTTGCCATCCCCACCATGTCGCACCCGATGGGTTAACGAACGGTTAGAACGCCGCGACGTCGTAGCTCAGGCCGGCGGTCGATGTGATCCCCTCCAGCGTCAGGCTGTCGAAATCGTGGAACGAGAGGACGAGGTCGCTCCCGACGACCTCGGCCTTGGCGTCGAACGCCGCCTGGTCCGGGCGCTGTCCGTTCCAGAGCGCGGCATCGAACAGCAGCCGATCGACCGCCGGATCGAAATCGACGATCCGGTCGTGGCCCGCGTCGTAGCGAAACGTGTCGGCCCCGCCGCCGCCCAGCAGAAGGTCGCCGCCCGCATCGCCCGACAGCGTATCGTCGCCGAACCCGCCATAGAGCTCGTCGGCCCAAGTGCCGCCATGCAGAAGATCGTTGCCGCCACCGCCATAGAGCTGGTCGCGTCCGTCATCGCCCCAGATGCTGTCGTTGCCCATGCCGCCCGACAGGCCGTCATCGCCATGCCCGCCACGCATCACGTCGTTGCCGTCATCGCCGAACATCATGTCATTCCAGCCGCCGCCATCGAGATCGTCGTCGCCGTCCCCGCCTTTCAGCCAGTCGCGCTGTTCTCCGCCTTCGATGGTGTCGTTGCCCGTGCCGCCCAAAAGCCGGTCGAATCCGTCCCCGCCGAGAAGGAGGTCGTCGCCGTCACCCCCCTCCAACTTGTCGTCGCCCGTGGCGCCGTCCAGCGTGTCGCGACCCGCGCCGCCATAGAGCATGTCCGACCAGGTGTCCCCGAAGAGAAGGTCATCGCCGTCGTCGCCATGCATGACGTCCTGGCCTTCGCCGCCCATAAGCGTGTCGTTCCCCACCCCTCCGAAAAGCTGGTCGGTGCCGTCGCCGCCGATGAGGTAATCGTCGCCCGCATCGCCGTGCAGGATGTCGGACCAGCTTCCCCCGGCGATCCGGTCCTGGCCCGCCCCGCCCCAGATCTGGTCCGCGCCCACGCCGCCGTCGATCGTGTCGTCGCCGTCGCCGCCATAGATCCGGTCGTAGCCCTCGCCCCCGGTGATGACATCGTGGCCGAGGCCGCCCTCCATCGTGTCGTTGCCCTGGCCGCCGTCCAGCGTGTCATCGCCCGCGTCGCCCGCCAGGCTGTCGGACCAATCGCCGCCGAAGATACGGTCCGCGCCGTCGCCCCCCGAGATCGTGTCGGTGTTCACGCCGCCATCCAGAAGGTCGTCGCCCGCGCCCCCGAACATCAGATCATCGCCGTCGTCGCCGCGCAGCGTGTCGTTCCCGGCATCGCCATAGAGGACATCCGCCCAGCTCCCGCCCGACAGGCTGTCATCGCCGTTGCCGCCCCATAGCTCATCCTGGCCGGCACCGCCCGCCAGCGCATCGCTGCCGTCCGCTCCGACGAGCGTATCGAATCCTTCACCGCCCGAGATCGCATCGCTCTCGGCGGTGCCGAGAATGCTGTCATTGCCCGTCGTGCCCGACAGATCGCGCACCGCCGTCACGTAATGCGACAGCGGCAAGTCGATGGCCGCGCGCAGATCCTCGACTTCGAGGCCGGTGCCGTCATGCGAGCGGATGACCAGCACCTCGTCGCCATAGGTGATCGTCGCCCCGACCGAGTTGCGCTGCAGATCGAGCTGGTCGGTGCCCCGGAGGTTCGTCCAGGCCGAAAGATCGAGGCGATCCGTCGCGATGTTGAAGCCGGTCACGGTGTCCGGCTGATCGTCGGCGACCAGCACGAAAACGTCGGGACCCGCGCCGCCCGCGAGGGTGCCCGCACCGTCGCCGTCCTGCAGGACCCGGGGCAGCGTGGCGAGATCGACGGAGAAGCGGGTGATCCCCGCCTCGGTGGTGCTGCTGACGAAGATCTCGATTGCGCCGTTCTGGACCGAGGCGGCGATGGTGCCGACATTCTGCAGCGTCGTGTCGAGCTGGTCGGCCACCTGCGCCAGATGCAGGAGCCGGCCGTCCGGCAGCAGTTCGAGCAGCGACACGCCGTCATCGGTTCCGCCCGCGATCAAGAAGGCCCGGCCGTCGGCCTCGACCGTCTCGATCGCGGCGACGCCTTCGAAGCGCGTCTCGCGCCCGTCGAGCACGTGATCGGTCACGGCGAGCCGACCGTCCGCGCCGACCTCCATCACCGAGAGGGAGTTGCTGCCCGCCGCGCCGATCACGACAAAGGCGGCGCCGCCGACCGTCGCCGTCGCGACCGCCGAAAGGGCGTTGACCGGCAGCTCGCCCGCGCCGATCCCGGCCACGTCACCCGCCGCCAGACCGCCCGCGGCATCGACGGTGAAGCTGCTGACGGTGTTGCCGTCGCGCGAGATGGCGAGGATCACGGTCGTGCCGCCGACCCCCACATGCGCCATGGCCGGGATGTCGATGCCCTCGGTCTGGAAGGTCGCCGTCCGGGTCATCGCGCCAGCCGCATCCATCTGCCAGCCCTGAAGCGTGCCCGACGCGTCCGCGGTCAGGAGGGTCGCGCCGCCGGTCGTGGACACGAAGGCCATCGCGGTGAAAGCGTCCCCGCCGGTTCCAGTGGCGCCGTCGGTCTGCGACAGGCGGCCGATCTGGTCGAGGACATGGCCATCAAGGCCAGGCATCGCGCGCGAAAAGGCGACCATCACATCATGGCCGTCGATGGTGATCGCCTCGAGCTGGACGGTATGGGACAGCCCGTAGCCCGAATCGAGCCGGGCCGAACGGACGGCCATCCCGCCATCGAGGTCCCAGGTCGATCGCCCGCCCCCCATGGTGGTGACGACATAGAGCCGGCCCACGCCGCCGACGGAATGGACGTCCATGTCGGTGATGTTGCGGATCAGCGAGATGTCGCCGCGGGTGTAGGTCTCGATATGGTCGATGCTGGTCATGATGCGTGTGCCCCGTGCTGGTCGATGCAGCCGGGATCGCGCGGCGGGGTGGTGAGGATTTGTTAGGGCGGAGGCGGCATCATGCCCCTGACCGCTGATTTTACACCAATTCGTCACGAGGAACGCAGCATCGCCCGACCGCCCCCCGACGTCCTGATCGTCATGGCCACGCGCGATGGCGCAGCCCACCTGCCCGCCCAATTGGCCAGCCTCGAGGCCCAGTCCCACAAGGGCTGGCGGCTTTGGGTGGGGGATGACGGGTCACGCGACGGCACGCGCGCGATCCTCGAAGACTTCGCGGGCCGGATGGGTGGCCCGGACCGCGTCAATATCGTCGAGGGTCCGCACTGTGGCGCATCCGGCAACTTCCTGACGCAACTCGGCCATCCTTCGCTTCCGCTCGGGCCGCGTACGCATGTGGCGCTCTGCGACCAGGACGACGTCTGGTATCCCTCGAAACTGACCCGCGCGATCGACGGGTTGCAGGGCACGCGCGGTCCCGCGCTCTACGGGGCAGGATGGCGCGTCGTCGATGCCGACGGCCGCGCGACGGGTGGCGCTATTCGGCGCGCCGCCGCGACCGACCTGCCGTCGCTCATGGCGCAGAACGCGGTCTCGGGGCATACGGCAATGCTGAACCCGGCGCTGGTGACGGCCCTCCGCGCGGGACCGTGCCCCCGGCGCGAGGTACCGTTTCACGACTGGTGGCTGGCGCAGTTCACGCGGGCCATCGGCGGGGAGATCCGGCTCGACCGCTGGGCCGTCCTCGACTACCGCCAGCATGACGCCAACGTCCTCGGCGCGCCGGGTGGGCTTGCGGCGGGCGCGGCCCGTCTGCGCCGCCTCGTCGACGGGACGTTCGGGGGCTGGCTCGCCGCCAACTGCGCCGCCCTTCTCGATCGCGACGCGCAGCTCACACCCGAGGCACGCCACATGTTCGAGCGTCTGCGCGCGGACCCGACGGCCGCGACCCTGCGCCGCCTCGGCATCCGCCGCAGCTCGGGGATCGAGACGGCCGCGCTGCGATTGGCGGCGCGGGCCGGACGGCTCGGGCGATACACGAGCGCGCCCGCGAAGAACGGAATCCACGCACCGAGCACCGCATCGCGGCATTCCTCGGCGAGACCGTGACCCCGACGAGGGACTGGACCCGCGCCGGGTCGCGAAAGGCCTCGAGTTCGGTCCGGGCGTTGGGCACACCCCTCCCCCAGCCGGTGCAGCACGTACGGACCCGATATGCGTCGGGGTCGTAACCGACCAGCACAGCAGGACATGGCGGCGGCTCAATCAGAGCCTCGAACAGCCTCAGAAGGTCGCCAGCCGTGGCATTCTTGAACCAAGGCGAGTGGGCGGTATCGGTCGGCAATCTTGCCGCGCGCCCACAGTCCCGGAGACCGGCGCGATCGCGGCTTGCGTCCGCGCAAGGAGCGGCGAAGCGGACCCGCTGATCCGGCAGACGACATGAGCGTCGCACGCCGGGATCACACGCGCGCCGCCCCATCGAAGAACCGAAGCGCGGCGGAGGATGGCGGCAAGATTGGGCATGGTCATCGGGCCGTTCCTGCTTGGCAGGATGGCATGGGGACGCAGCGATCACGAAGGGGTTTCCCGTTGGTCGGGCAGAGAGGATTCGAACCTCCGACCCCCTGCTCCCGAAGCAGGTGCGCTACCAGGCTGCGCCACTGCCCGACCGTTGGGCGACGGACGCGATGCGTCCGACAGGGGCGGCAGATACGGCGCAGCCCGCGCCGTGGCAAGGGCTAATCCCGCGTCGCGTCGGCGGGCGGCGGCACCGCATGGGCGTCGCGCTCGGCATGGGTGAGCATTGGGCCGATGCGCAGGTTCGTCCCCGTCTCGGCCCGCGACCGCGTCCGCAGCACCGGCGTCGTGGCGGAGTTTCCGCGCCCCTCGCGGAACACGATGAAGAGACCCGATGCAATGATCACCGATGCCCCGATCGCGGTGCCCCCGTCGATCGTTTCCCCGAAGAAGAGCCAGCCATAGAGCGCGGCCCAGATGATCTGCGAGTACTGCATCGGGGCCACGAGAACGGCATCGGCGCGGCGATAGGCCTGGATCATCATGAGGCTGGCGATGAAGGCACCCGCCGCCACGAGGACCCAGAGGCCGAGATCCTCGACCGGCATCGGTCGGTAGACCAGCGGCATCAGAGCGCCCATGACCACGAAATTGGCCACCATCGGATAGAGCATGAGGACCGCCGCCCGCTCCTCCCGGCCGATCTTGCGGACGATGACCGAGGCCAGCGAGCTGAAGAACGCGCCGGTCAATGCCGCCGCGTGACCGATCCCCAGCTCGACCGAGCCCGGACGGAGCACGATCATGACCCCGATCAGGCCGACGATGACGGCCGCCCAGCGCATCAGACGCACCTTCTCACCGAGGACCGGGATCGAGAGGATCGTGATGATCAGCGGCGATGCGAAGATTATGGCGTAGGTCTGGGCCAGCGGCAGCACGGTGAACGCGTAGAAGATCGTCATGCCGGTGATGACCGCCGATACCGTCCGGAGCGCGGTCCACCACGGGTGGCGCGGCTTCAGGTTCCCCTCGAAGTCGTCGCGGAGCAGCATCACCACCGCCAGCGGAAAGCTGAAGAGAACGCTGAAGAAGACGATCTGGAAGACCGCGTAGCCGTTTCCGCCCAGGAGCTTGATCGCCACGTCATGCGCCGAGAAGAGCGCGAAGGCGCCCAGCGCCATCAGGATGCCGGGAAGCGGAGAGGCCTTGTCGCCCATGATGCGGTCCTTCGGTTGGGTCCGCGCCCCCCTCCCAAGGGTCGCGCTCGGTACTGTCGGATGGGCGCGCCCGACCCCCCGGTCGGGCGCGCGCCCTTGTCGGTCAGGCGGCGTCGAGCGCCGCGAGGATGGCATCGCCCATCTGGGTCGTCGAGACGGGCGTGCCGCCATCGGGGCCCATCAGGTCAGCCGTGCGCACGCCGTCGGCCAGCACCTGTTGCACCGCCCCCTCCAGGAGGTCGGCATGGGCGCCCTCGTCGAAGGAATAGCGCAACGCCATCGCGAAGCTGAGGATGCAGGCGATCGGATTGGCCTTGCCCTGCCCCGCAATGTCGGGCGCCGAGCCGTGCACCGGCTCGTAGAGGGCCTTGGGCCGCCCGTTCGCCATCGGCAGCCCAAGGGAGGCCGAGGGGAGCATCCCGAGCGATCCGGTCAGCATCGCGGCCAGGTCGGACAGCAGGTCGCCGAACAGGTTGTCCGTCACGATCACGTCGAACTGCTTGGGCCAGCGCGTCAGCTGCATCGCGCCCGCATCGGCATACATGTGGCTCAGCTCGACCTCGGGATATTCGGCGTCGTGGATCTCCTGGACGACGTCGCGCCAGAGGATGCCCGATTCCATCACGTTTGCCTTCTCCATGGAGCAGACCTTGTTCGACCGCTTCTTGGCCAGTTCGAAGGCCGACCGGGCGACGCGGGCGATCTCGCTCTCGGTGTAGCGCTGGGTGTTGATGCCGACGCGCTCGTTGCCTTCCTTGTGGATGCCGCGCGGCTCGCCGAAATAGACGCCCGAGGTCAGCTCGCGGATGATCATGATGTCGAGGCCTGCGACCACCTCTTTCTTGAGCGAGGAGAAATCGGCCAGCGCATCGAAGCATTGCGCCGGGCGCAGGTTCGAGAACAGGTCCATCTCCTTGCGCAGGCGCAACAGGCCCCGCTCGGGCTTCACGCTGAAGTCCAGATCGTCGTATTTCGGACCACCCACGGCGCCCAGCAGGACGGCATCGACCTCCTGCGCGCGGGCCATCGTGTCGTCATGCAGCGGCGTGCCGTGCTTGTCGTAGGCGCAACCGCCGACCAGATCCTCGGACACCTCGAAGGACAGGCCGCGCTTGGCCTCGAACCAGTCGATGACACGCCGGACCTCGGCCATGACCTCGGGGCCGATGCCGTCGCCCGGCAGGATCAGAAGGGAATTGGTCATCGCGCGCAGGCCTCTCGTTTGGATCGGCATGGGCGTAGTCCCCCCCTTCCGAAGGGTCAAGGAAGCGCGATGTCGACCCAGACCAGCCGCCCGCTGCCCGCGGCGGCCACAGTTTCGGCGAAGGGATCATCCAGCGCGGGCCAAAGGACGCCCGAGTCCCGGATGTCGAGCGATGTGCCGGGCAGGACGTAGTCGACGCGGAGCGGGCCCGGCCCCTCCCAGGCGACCGTATCCAGCGCGGGATCGCCCGAATGCCCGGCACCACCGCCGCCCGCGCCCCGCGGGACGGGGTCCTGCAGGGCGGGATGGTCGAGCAGCGCGCGCATCGCGGCGCGGGGCCCGTCGCCATCCACCGGATCGACATTGCCGCGCCCCAGCACGACCGGATGCGGCACCGTTTCGGCCAGCTCCGACACAAGGGCCAGCTCGTCCGCCGTTCGCTTGCCGTTGCGATCCTCGGGGCCGTCGAACACCGGCGTTCCCGCCGCCAGCGTGATCAACGTCAAGTCGCCCAGCTCGACCACCCACTGCGCCGTGGTCGCCAGCGGCACGATGCCATGCGCCGCCTCGGGCAAGACGGCGACCGCGTCGGAGCGTGCGGACCAGAGCGTTTTGGAGTGATCCGTGATCCGGCCGATGGGTCGATCCGACAGGAGGGCCAGGCCGCTGTCGCCCGTGAAGCGACCGTAGCCCATGGCATCCCGCGCCCGGTCATCGGTGCCGTCACCGTCGAGGTCGATCCCCGACGGGATGCCGGAATTCGGTTTCAAAGCAACATTGTGCGGGTATTCGAGCCCATGTTCGGCCAGCCGGTCGGTCAGCGCGGCAAGCCCCACGCCATCGAGATCCCAGTCGATGTCGAGGAGCAGGACAACGTTCGGAGCGGCATGCGCGATGACATCGAGCGCGGCCTCGGCCTGCGGATCGCGCGCGACCGCGAGGTCGCGCAGCATCAGGCCCGGCCCGCGACGGCCCAGGCCCGAATGGAAGGTTGCGATGCGCAAGGTCTCGGCCACGGCGGCACCGCCGAGCAGCACCGCGAGGGTCGCGGCGATCAGGCCGGCAGGAAGGCCGGGTCTCCCGCGCCGGTCTCGGCGAAACGGCTGCGCTTCTTCGAGATCATCAGGGCCAGCCGCCGCATGGCGATTCCACGAAGGAACAGCGAGGCGGGAAGGAAGGCCCATAGCGACATCATCCAGACCGTCAGAAGGTGGTTGTCCAGCATCGAGACCCCGTAGGAGCTCGCGATGAAGACGGCCAGCGGCGGCGTGATGTATGGCAGCAAGACCCCTAACAGGATGTTAACGGCCCCGTCGCGCTTGAGGCGGACCACCACGTCCGCACCGGCCGTGGGATCGAAGGTGGGAAGGTTGATCCAGACGTTGAAGCTGCCCGTGGGCGAGGGCCAGCCGCGCACACGGATCAGGATCGCGAAGACCGTCAGTGCTACGAGCGATACCAAGTAGGCGAGGCCCGCCGCCGACCGGATCAGCGTGGCCTCCGACAGGGTCGTGCCGTCCGGCAGCAGCCACATCAGAAGCCGGATCGGGCTGAACGCGAAATCCATCGACTCGCCCAGAAGTATGCCGATGGCGTGGAACAGCCGCGACAGGGTCGTCGGATCCTCCTGCCCGGCGCACATGATCGAGGTCAGCAGGAGCGTCATCGCCAACATCGCGAAGCGGACGCGGTTGAACGGAGGGGCGGCGCGGAACTCGATCAGGCCCGGATAGGTCGAGCCGTATTCGACGATCACGAAGACCGCCGCGAAGATCGCGATCAGAACAGTGGCATCCGTGACCTGGGGATCCGCCTGAGGCAGTAGCAGCGATGGAGCAAGGACCATCATCACGACGAGCACCGCACGGATGCACGCACCTGGTAGCTGCGAAATCACTGCCCAATCGATCCTTAATGGACGGGTCCGGTACATGCCGAACCCTTGTTCCAAGATCACACCCTTATGATGGGTGACTGCCTCATTCTCGCCTCAACCGTGCCTTGTTTAAGTTCACCTCGCAACCGCCTGACGGGGAACGGAAAGACTTGGGCAAATCTGTGTGTCCCGTTGGCATCATTCCGCCGACGGTGCATCGGTAATCGCACAAAAACAATGACTTGCGGATCGACGTTCAGACGGTCCGGTCAGACCCAGGGACGCTCCTGCGTCATGCGCGTCTCGAACGCGGCGATCGACGGCGCCTTCTCCTGCGTCAGGCCGATATCGTCCAACCCGTTGAGGAGGCAGTGCTTCTTGAAAGCATCCACCTCGAACGCGTAGGTCGTGCCGTCCGCGCCGGTGACGGTCTGCGCCTCGAGGTCGACGGTAAGGCGGGCGTTGGCGCCGTTCTCGGCATCCTTCATCAGCGCATCGACCTGCTCCTGCGGCAGCACCACGGGCAGAATGCCGTTCTTGAAGCAGTTGTTATAGAAGATGTCGGCGAAGCTGGGCGCGATCACGGCTCGGATGCCGAAATCCAGCAGCGCCCAGGGCGCATGCTCGCGCGAGGAGCCGCAGCCGAAATTGTCGCCCGCCACGATGATCTCCGCATCCCGATAGGCGGGCTTGTTGAGCACGAAGTTCTCGTTCTCGCTGCCGTCATCCTCGTAGCGCATCTCGTCGAAGAGATTCACGCCGAGGCCCGAACGCTTGATCGTCTTCAGGAACTGCTTGGGGATGATCATGTCGGTGTCGATGTTGATCAGCGGCAGCGGCGCGGCGATGCCGGTCAGGGTCTCGAACTTTTCCATGATGTCCTCCGTGGCGATGCCCGTGGCTTTACGCTCCGGGCACGGCGAAGGTCAACGCGGCCCAGAGCGTCAGCCAGACGGGATCGGTCTCGGCCTCGGGCTCGAGCGGCAGGACAGCGACCGAATCAAGGAGGTAGTCGTGTCCGGCCTTCATCGGCAGCACGGCACGCCCCTCGGCATCAGCGGTATGGAGCGTGATCGCGACCCCGCCATCGGGCGCTCGCTCGAACATCTCGACCTGCGCGCCCGGTCGGGGCGCGCCCTCGAACAGCACCTGCACGGGAAGGCCGCCCGAAAGATCGTCGGTATAGGGGTTCATGCCGGCCACGATCTCGGTGCGAAGGCCCACGGCCCGATCCGATCCAGCCCCGTCGCCCACGGCCACCAGCGACTTGGCGAACCGGCGATAGGCTTCGCGGAACCCCTTGCGCGGCAGGCCGCGGGCGTCGTGTTCGGCCAGAAGCGGGGTGAAGGCCTTGTGCTCGGCGAAGGCGACGAACTTCTCCCACTCCGAATAGACCAGCGACATGTCCGCCGTCTCGTGCACCAGGATCAGGAGGCCCTCGGGCGCCGTGTCGAGCTGGACGGCCGGGTTGTCGCCGATCCGCGCGGGAACGGGGCTGACATCCTCGCCCGAGATCATGTCGAAGCGCGCCGAGCGGTTGGGGATGAAGCTGAGCGTCGAGCCCGCGAATTCCTGCCCGTTGTGGAACCGGGCCGTCACCGGATCGCCGGGGGCCACCGCGAACTCCAACGGCTCGATCCAGAACTCATGCGCTTGAAGCGGGGTGCAAAGGATGAACAATGCCGCGAAGGCAACCAAGGGGCGGATGGGCATGACGAATCTCCTGGCGATGGGGCACAGGGTGGCCTTGGCCGCCCTGCTGTCAATGATCGCGGCCTTCACGGTTGCGGCACACGAGGTCGAGCCGTCCTTTGCCGAAGTCGAGATCGCGGGCGACGTCGCCACCATAATCCTCCGGACGTCCGTCGAGCCCCTGATCGCCGGCATGGATCTCGGCGCGCTGGACGACACCAACGACTCGCCCCTGTCGGAGGTCCATGACGATCTGCGCGCCCTCTCGCCCGACGCCCTGGGCGCGGCTCTCTCGGAGGCGTGGGGGCAGATCGACGACCGGATCACGCTGTCGGTCGACGGCATGGACCTGCCCCTGACCCTGGCCGAAACCGAAATCCCGCCCGTCGGCGACCCCGAACTGCGCCGCGACAGCGTCTTGACCCTGACGGCGGACCTGCCGCCGGGCGACGCGCCCGTGATCTTCGGCTTCGACGCGGCGCTGGGGAACGTGATCGTGCGACAGACCGGGGACGAGGCCAGCTACGAGGCGATCCTGACCAATGGCAGCCTGTCCGACCCCCTGCCCCGAACCGGCGTAGCCGAGGTTTCGGTCTGGGACAGCTTCCTGCGCAACGTCGTCGTGGGGTTCGAGCACATCATCCCGGCGGGGCTCGACCACATCCTTTTCGTGCTGGGCCTCTTCTTCTACGCGCTCGCGTGGCGGCCGCTGCTCTGGCAGGTGACGTCCTTCACGGTCGCGCACACGGTCACGCTGGCCTTGGCGGTGTTGGGCGTCGTCACGATCCCGCCATCGCAGATGTGGGCGGTCGAGGCGGTCATCGCGGCCTCGATCGTCTGGGTTGCTGTCGAGAACATATGGGCCGGGGGCCGGCGGACGATCACATGGGGCCGGATCGCCGTGGTCTTCGGGTTCGGTCTGCTGCATGGCCTCGGCTTCGCGTCGGTCTTTGCCGAGGCCGGAATGGCGCCCGCGACGCTGGTCGCCTCGCTGATCGCGTTCAATATCGGCGTCGAGATCGGGCAGCTCACCGTGATCGCGATCGCATTCCTGCTGGTCGGCGCGTGGTTCGGTGGACAGCCCTGGTATCGCCGGGTGATCGCGATACCGGGCTCGGTCGTCATCGCGGCGATCGGCTTCTATTGGGTGCTGAACCGTATCGGCCTCGTGGGGGACGTCCCCTACCTGACCTGAGCGGGTGGCGCGGGGCCGTCAGCCGCCCAGAAGTGCCAGCAGCGCGCGTTCCGCCTGTCGCAAACCGGTCGGGGTCTCGGGCGTCCTGACGTCTCGCCACGTCTCGGACAGCGCGATGACCTGCGGATGGACGTAGCTGTTGCGTGCGATCGTCGGCGTGTTGTGCAGCATCTCGGCCGCGGCTTCCGACATCGCCTTGATGGTGACGCCTTCGCCCGTCGCCTGCGCCACCGCGAGGGCGGCGACCGAGCCGTTCCACGTCCGGAAGGTCTTGGCGGTCGCGGTGTCGAGGCCCGCGGCATCGCGCAGCCAGTCGTTGACTTGATCGGCATGGATCTCGCGCCGTTCGGTGCCATCGATCCATTCGAAGACCGGAGCGCCCGGCAGGTCGTCCAGCGCATGGAGCGCGCGGTTCAGCGTCCGGTCGGCGATCTGGCGGCGCACCCGTTTGCCACCCTTGGCGCGCCAGTCGAGCCGCACGCCACGATCCGTCATCGTCAGGTTGCGCGACCGGAGCGTCGTCGCCCCCTCGGTCCCGTTCTCGGTCCGGTAGATGTCCGAGCCGATACGGATCGACGTGCGATCGATCAGGCGCAGCACGGCGGCGATGGCGAAGTCCCGCTCGCCCGCCTCGCCGCCGAGCGCCTCGGCCACGCGACGGCGGATACGCGGCAGGGCTTCACCGAAGGCCGGCAGCTCGTCGAACTTGGCGGCGGCGCGCATTTCGGACCAGTGCGGGTGGTAGCGATACTGCTTGCGCGCACGGTCGTCGTATCCGGTCGCCTGCAGGTGGCCCCGCTTGCGTGGGCTGATCCAGACGTCGGAATAGGCCGGGGGCACGGCGAGCGCTTCGATCCGCTTGCGCTCTCCGTTGTCATCAATGGTCGTCCCGTCGGGCGCGCGATAGCTCCAGCCCCGGCCCGCGCGACGCCGGGAAATGCCGGGCCGGTCGTCGGGATAGTAGATGAGATCGGGGTGTTGCATGCCGCCCAACGCAGGAGGGGCCCGCCCGGTTGCACGCTCCCGATCGCCATGACACCCTGCGCCATGACACCCGAGACCCTCCCGTCCTGGCCCGAGGCGGCCGCCGATCTGATCGCCGTCGCCGCCGGGCGGCAGCATGCCGATACCGTCGTCACGGGCGGCCGCGTCGCCTGCGTCCACACCCGCGAGATCCTCGACTGGCAGGTCGCCATCGCGCGCGGCCGCTTCGCCTATGTCGGCCCGGATGCGAGCCATTGCATCGGCCCCGATACCGAGGTGATCGACGCGGGCGGGCGCTACGTGATCCCCGGTCTGTGCGACGCGCATATGCACATCGAATCCGGGATGCTGACGCCTGCGGAATTCGCCGCCGCCGTGATCCCGCACGGCACGACCGCCATGTTCACCGATCCCCACGAGATCGCCAATGTCTTGGGCCTCAGGGGCGTGCGGCTGATGCATGACGAGGCGCGGATGCAGCCGTGCTCGATGTTCGTGCAGATGCCGTCCTGCGCGCCCTCGGCCCCAGGGCTCGAGACGACGGGCCACGAGATCGGGCCCGAGGACGTGGCCGAGGCGATGACCTGGCCCGGTATCGTCGGGCTGGGCGAGATGATGAATTTCCCCGGCGTGGCACAAGGCGACCCGAAAATGCTGGCCGAGATGGCCGCGACGGCGGCGGCGGGCAAGACCATCGGCGGGCATTACGCCTCACCCGATCTCGGTCCCGCCTTCCATGCCTATGCCGCGGGCGGCCCCGCCGACGATCACGAGGGTACTTGCGAGGCGGACGCCATCGCGCGGGTCCGGCAGGGGATGCGCTCGATGATGCGGCTGGGCAGCGCCTGGTACGACGTCGAGACGCAGATCACCGCCGTCACCGAGAAGGGCCTCGATCCGCGCAATTTCATCCTCTGCACCGACGATTGCATGGCCGCGACACTGGTCAATGACGGGCATATGGACCGCGTGCTGCGTCATGCGATCGCGTGCGGCTGCGATCCCCTGGTGGCGCTCCAGATGTGCACGATCAACACGGCGACGCATTTCGGGCTCGAGCGCGAGTTGGGGTCGATCACGCCGGGGCGCCGGGCGGACCTGATCCTGACCTCGGACCTGACCGATCTGCCGATCGAGCATGTGATCGCGCTCGGACGGACGGTCGCCAAGGACGGCGTCCTGATCGCCGATTGCCCCCATCTCGACTGGCCCGACGACGCGCGGTCCACGGTGAACATGAAGCGCGACCTGAGGGCGGAGGATTTCGCGATCCCCGCGCCCGCGGGCGCAAACGAGGTGACCGCCCGCGTGATCGGCGTGGTCGAGAACCAGGCCCCGACCAAGGCGCTGACCCGATCGGTCCCGGTAGTGGACGGGGCCCTCGCGCCCGAGGGCGACACCTGCCGCATCGCGCTGGTCGAGCGGCATCGCGCGACGGGTGGCGTGACCAACGCGCTGGTGTCGGGCTTCGGATATGCAGGCCGCATGGCGATGGCGTCGACCGTGGCCCATGACAGCCACCATATGATCGTCGTCGGCACCGACCCCGACGAGATGGCGCGGGCGGCCAACCGTCTGGCCGAGGTGGGCGGCGGCGTGACGCTTTTTGCCGACGGCACCGAGCGCGCGCTGGTCGAACTGCCGATCGCGGGCCTGATGTCCGATCGCCCCGCCGCCGAAGTGGCCGCCCGCGCCGACGCGTTGATGCAGGCCATGCGCGACGCGGGCTGCACCCTGAACAACGCCTACATGCAGCATTCGCTGCTCGCACTCGTCGTCATCCCCGAGCTTCGGATCAGCGATCTGGGCCTCGTGGATGTCACGCAATTTCAACTGACCGACCTTATCGAGACCGCATGAACGACCTGACCCGAATCTGTTCCCCCGACGACCGGCCGCACCGCGAATTCACCGATGCCGCCGCCGCCGTCGCCTGCCTCCGTGACCTCTACGACGAGGCGACGCGCTACCTTCGGGCGATGTTCCAGGAGGCGGTGTCCGAGGGCATGCCCGACTGCCGCTACCGCGCCTACTACCCCGAGATCCGCGTCGTCACGACGAGCTTCGGGCGCACCGACAGCCGCCTGTCCTTCGGCCATGTCGCCGAGCCTGGGCGCTATGCGGCGACGATCACGCGGCCCGACCTCTTCGCGCATTACCTGACGCAGCAGATCGACCTGCTCATGACCTCACACGACGTCCCCGTCTCGGTCGGCTGGTCGGACACGGCGATCCCGATCCACTTCGCCGTGCTCAACGATTCTGACGTCAACGTGCCGCAGGACGGCGTGCTGCCCTTCCTGATGCGCGACGTGTTCGACGTGCCCGACCTCGGGACGACCAACGACGCCATCGTCAACGGCACCGGCTTCACCTTCGGCGACGGCGCGCGGCCGCTGGCGCCCTTCACCGCGCAGAGGGTGGATTACTCGCTGGCGCGCCTGTCGCATTACACCGCGACCGCGCCCGAGGACTTCCAGAACCACGTCCTCTTCACGAACTACCAGTTCTATGTCGACGAGTTCCTCGCCTACGGGCGCGAGGCGCTGCGCGACCCCGCCTCGGGCTATACCGAGCTGGTCGGCCCGATGGGCCAGCGCATCACCGCGGATGATCCCGACGCGCCGATGGTCGATCCGCCGAAGATGCCGCAGATGCCGACCTATCACCTGACGCGCGAGGGGCAGGCCGGCATCACGCTCGTGAACATCGGCGTCGGGCCGTCCAACGCGAAGACCGCGACCGACCATATCGCGGTGCTCCGCCCCCATGTCTGGCTCATGGTCGGGCATTGCGCGGGCTTGCGGAACAGCCAGTCGCTCGGCGATTTCGTGCTGGCCCATGCCTATCTGCGCGAAGATCACGTCCTCGATGACGACCTGCCGGTCTGGGTGCCGATTCCCGCGCTGGCCGAGGTACAGGTCGCGCTCGAGGACGCCGTGGCCGAGGTAACACAGCTCGAGGGCTACGACCTGAAGCGGCTGATGAGGACGGGAACGGTGGCCACGATCGACAACCGCAACTGGGAGCTGCGCGAGCAGGCGGGTCCCGTCCAGCGACTCAGCCAGTCGCGGGCCGTCGCGCTCGACATGGAAAGTGCCACGATCGCGGCCAACGGCTTTCGTTTCCGCGTCCCCTACGGCACGCTTCTTTGCGTTTCGGACAAGCCGCTCCATGGCGAGCTGAAACTGCCGGGCATGGCGTCGGCGTTCTACAAGACGCAGGTCAGCCGCCACCTCCTGATCGGGATTCGCGCGATGGAGGCGCTGCGCGAGATGCCGCTGGCCCGCCTGCACAGCCGAAAGCTGCGCTCCTTCGAGGAAACTGCCTTCCTTTAAGGCGGAAAACCCCTGTTTTGCAGGTGATCGCCCCACACACGTTCTTGTGACGGGGCGCGCGGGAGGGTTATGGTCGCGCCACAACAACGCCCACCTGGGAAATAGGGAGAGCCTCAAGATGGCAACCAAACCGATGACCAAGACGCAGCTCGTCGCTGCGCTCGCCGAAAAGATGGACACCGACAAGAAGACCGCCTCCGGTGCTCTTGACGCCATCACCGGCATCATCACCGAAGAGGTCTCGAACGGCGGCGCCGTGACGCTTCCCGGCGTGGGCAAGATCATGTGCCGCGAGCGTCCCGAGCGGATGGTCCGCAACCCCGCCACGGGCGAGCAATTCAAGAAGGACGCCGACAAGGTCGTGAAGATGACGATCGCCAAGGCGCTCAAGGATTCCGTGAACGCCTGATCCGGGCCGGGCCCTGCCGCCCGATACGACACGCATCACGACGGGGTCGCCCACGGGCGGCCCCTTTTGCGTCCGAAGGCACCTCGCATCTTGTCGGGCCCGCGCGAATGCGGTCTGACGCGGGGCATGGACCTTCGCGCCCTTCTCTACGGCCTCGCCTTCGCGCTGATGTGGTCCTCGGCCTTCACCTCGGCGCGGATCATCGTGGCCGAGGCCCCGCCGCTCCTCTCGCTGTCGCTGCGCTTCGCGATCTCGGGCGTCCTCGGGATCGCTCTGGCCTACCTCATGGGCCAGCGGATGCGCCTGACGGCGGCGCAATGGCGGGCGGTGGTGATCTTCGGCATCTGCCAGAACGCGCTCTATCTCGGGCTCAATTTCGTCGCGATGCAATGGATCGAGGCATCCCTCGCGGCCATCATCGCCTCGGCGCTGCCCCTGCTCGTGGCGCTGGCGAACTGGGTGATCTTCCGCGAAGGCACGCGCCTTCTGGGTGTCATGGGCCTCCTCGGCGGCACCTTCGGCGTCGTCCTCATCATGGGAACGCGCCTTCAGGGTGGCGCGGACCTCACAGGTATCGCGCTCTGCATCCTCGGGGTGGTCGCGCTGACGGTCGCGACGTTGTCGGTCCGGGGCGCCTCGGGCGGAGGCAACCTGATGATGGTGGTGGGGCTCCAGATGATCGTGGGATCGCTGGCGCTCCTGCCCGTGGGCCTCGCGCTCGAGACGTGGGACGTGACGTGGTCACCCGTCCTGATCGCCGCCTTCGCCTATACGACCCTGATCCCCGGCCTCGCGGCGACGTTCATCTGGTTCCTCCTGGTCGCGCGCATCGGGGCCACGCCCGCCGCGACCTTCCATTTCCTCAACCCGTTCTTCGGCGTGGTCATCGCATGGGCCCTTCTGTCCGAACAGCTCGGCCCCCTCGACATCGTCGGCGTCCTGATCGTGACCTTCGGCATTCTCGCGGTGCAGCTCAGCCGCCTGCGCCGGACCTAGCGGCAGAGCAATCCCGGCCCGTCATCCACGATCGACGCGATCCGCAGCTTCTGGGCCGGGGTCAGAGCCTCGTCGCGGACCCGGCTGAACCCCGCCCACGCCGCCTCGCCCGCCGCGTTGGCGCTCGACTTCGACCCAAGACGCGGGCGCATGTAATCCACCGCCTGACGACAGGCCGAGTGCAGCCGCCGCTTCGTCGCCCGCGACAGGTTCGCGATCCAGGCATCGGTGTCGATTTCCACCGCGCAGCCGTCCTCGGCCGCCAGCGCCAACCCCAGCGCCGCCGATTTCGACGCCCCCGCCGCCCATTCGGTCGGAAGGCCCAACTGCAGATAGGCCAGCGCCCGATTGTGGCTGGCGAAGGCCCCGTCCGGATTGGGGATGGTCCAGAGGTGGACCATGGCGAGCCGGTCGCGCGCGACCCCGTCCGATCCGACGAATTCGGGCGCCACGAACCGCGCCGCCGCCCAGCGCAGGAGCGGGCGATCCAGCGTGACGTTGGCGGTGAACCGCGCGACGTCGTGCACGTGCCAGACATCGCGCGACCCCGCGAAGCCCTCCGGCAGCATTTCGCCGGCCGCGAGCCTGTAGTTGTAGGCCGCGCCGACCAGCACCTGCCGCCCGCCGATCTGGGCATAGAGCAGGTTGCTCGGACGTGCGGGGTCGAGCGGTTGGCCGGTGACGAGGTCCGCGCGCGTGGGCAGGAAATAGTGCTGCCCCATCAGGGCCGCGGGTCCGCCGAACCGCTTCCACCCGGCCCGACGCGCATCGGCCAGATCCGAATAGACCTGCGCCGCGGCCCGCCCCCGGTCGATCTCGGACGCCCGCACCGGCGCCGCAGCGAGGGTCAGAAGGGACAGGAGGATCAGCAGGTCACGCATGGGACATCTCCGACGGCGATCGTGTCGCTGGATGATCGCATGCGTCTGATGTTATTCAAGAACGGCGGGCGGAACTCAGCCGATCCGACCGCCCGCATCCCCCACCTGACCGCGATGCAGAAGCAGATGGTCGAGCAGGACGCAGGCCATCATCGCCTCGGCCACGGGCACGGCCCGGATGCCGACGCAGGGGTCGTGGCGGCCCTTGGTAACGATGGTCGTGTCCTTGCCCGACTTGGTGATCGTGCGCCGTTCGGACAGGATCGACGATGTCGGCTTGACGGCAAAGCGGATGACGACGTCCTGCCCGGTGCTGATGCCACCGAGGACACCGCCCGCATGGTTCGAGCTGTAAACCGGCCCGTCCGGCCCCATCGAGATCTCGTCGGCATTGTCGCGCCCTGTCAGGCGCGCGGCCTGCATCCCCTCGCCGATCTCGACGCCCTTTACGGCGTTGATCGACATCATCGCCGCCGCGAGGTCGGTGTCGAGCTTGCCGTAGACCGGTGCGCCGAGACCCGCGGGCACGCCCCGCGCGACGCATTCGATGATCGCGCCGACCGAGTTGTGGTCGTCCTTCCGCAGCCAGTCGAGATGGTCGGCCATCTTGGCCGCGGCCACCGGATCGGGACACCAGAAATCGTTGCGCGCGATCTCGTCCCAGTCGAACCGCGCGCGGTCGATATCGACCGGCCCCATCGCTGTCATGTAGCCGGTGACCCGAAGGTCGGGGACCAGCGCCGCCAGCGCCGCACGCGCAACGCCGCCGGCGGCGACCCGCGCCGCCGTCTCGCGCGCGCTGCTGCGGCCGCCGCCGCGGTAATCGCGGACGCCGTATTTCTGCCAGTAGGTGATGTCGGCGTGGCCCGGCCGAAATTTCTCGGCGATCTCGCCGTAATCCTTCGACCGCTGGTCGGTGTTGCGGATCATCAGCTGGATCGGCGTGCCCGTGCTGACGCCCTCGAACACCCCCGACAGGATCTCGACGGCATCCGCTTCCTTGCGCTGCGTGGTGTGCTTCGACTGGCCGGGCTTGCGCGCGTCCATCCACACCTGGAGGTCCTCGGCCCGCACGGCCACGCCCGGCGGGCAGCCATCGACCGTCGCACCGAGAGCCGGGCCGTGGCTCTCGCCCCAGGTCGTGACGCGGAACAGGTGGCCGAAGGTGTTCAGGGACATGGGCGCTCTCCTCGGGTCGGGGGTCTAGCCAGCGGGCCCCGACCGGGCAAGGCGAGACTGTGCGGATGACGCGCGCCGAAGCCGTCGGGGGCCCGGGGGGCGTCCCCCGGCCTTGCCGTCAATCGACGCGACGGACCATGAGCTGCGTACCCTCCTTGCGCGTCTCCAGCCGCTTGATTTCGCCCACGAGGTCCGAGAGCTTCCGCTTGCCGTAGGTCCGCGTATCGAAATCCGGGACCGCCGCGACGATCTGCGATCCGATCGCGCCCAGCGCGTACCAGTCGTCGTCCTGATCCATCCGCTCCATCGCCTTGAGGATCAGCGGCAGCGCGTCCTGCGCCTTGCGCTTCGACGGCTTGCTCGCGCCATCCTGCTCGGGGGCGTCGTCGACGAGGTTCTCGATCAGGATGAAGCGGTTGCAGACGTTGCGCAGGCTCTCGGGCGCCTTGCCCTCGCCGATGCCGATCACGTCGAGCCCCTCTTCGCGAATGCGGGAGGCGAGACGGGTGAAGTCGCTGTCCGACGACACCAGGACGAACCCGTCGAACCGGCCGCCATGCAGGATGTCCATCGCGTCGATCACCAGCCCGATATCCGAGGCGTTCTTGCCCTTGGTGTTCGCCGTCTCCTGATGCGCGACGAGGCCCAGCTCCAGCACCTTGTCGGACCAGCCGCGCAACTGGCCGCTCGACCAGTCGCCGTAGACCCGCCGCAGCCCCGGCTCGCCCAGCCCCGCGATCTCCTTCATCACGGCCGAGGCGTATTTGGCGGGAATGTTGTCGGCGTCGATCAGGACGGCATAGAGCGGGCGGTCGCGCGAAGGCATGTGGAATTCCTTGTATCGGACGGTCGGGACGGTGGCCCCGTCGTCCGGTCACCTAGCCCGGGTCGGGCGGATCAGTATACCACGACGCTGCGGATACTCTCGCCGGCATGCATCAGGTCGAAGCCCTTGTTGATGTCCGACAGGGGCATCGTGTGGGTGATCATCGGGTCGATCTCGATCTTCCCGTCCATGTACCAATCGACGATCTTCGGCACGTCCGTGCGGCCGCGCGCGCCGCCGAAAGCCGTGCCGCGCCAGACGCGCCCCGTGACAAGCTGGAAGGGCCGGGTCGCGATTTCGGCTCCCGAAGGGGCGACGCCGATGATGACGCTTTCACCCCAGCCCTTATGCGCCGATTCCAGCGCGGTGCGCATCACCTCCACATTGCCGGTCGCGTCGAAGGTGTAATCCGCGCCGCCGCCGGTCAGCTCGACCAGATGCGCCACGAGGTCGCCATCGACCTCGGCAGGGTTCACGAAATCGGTCATGCCGAAGCGCTCGGCCATCGGTTTCTTGTCGGCATTGAGGTCGACGCCGACGATCTGGTCGGCGCCCGCCAGTCGCAGGCCCTGGATGACGTTCAGCCCGATCCCGCCGAGGCCGAAGACGATGGCCGTCGACCCGATCTCGACCTTGGCGGTGTTGATGACGGCGCCGATGCCCGTGGTGACGCCGCAGCCGATGTAACAGATCTTGTCGAAGGGCGCGTCCGGGCGAACCTTGGCCAGCGCGATCTCGGGCAGGACGGTGTGATTGGCGAAGGTCGAGCAGCCCATGTAGTGCAGGATCGGATCGCCATCGAGCGTCGAGAACCGCGAGGTGCCGTCGGGCATCAACCCCTGGCCCTGGGTCGCACGCACGCGCTGGCAGAGGTTGGTCTTGGGGTTCAGGCAATATTCGCAGGTCCGGCATTCCGGCGTGTAGAGCGGGATGACGTGATCGCCCTTCTTGAGCGAGGTCACGCCCGGGCCGACATCGACCACGACGCCCGCCCCCTCGTGCCCCAGGATCGCCGGGAACAGCCCCTCGGGGTCCGCGCCCGACAGGGTGAATTCATCGGTGTGGCAGATGCCGGTCGCCTTGATCTCGACCAGCACCTCGCCCTCGCGGGGGCCGTCCAGATTGACGTCCATGATCTCGAGCGGCTGGCCCGCGGCGATGGCGACGGCGGCTTTCGTGCGCATTGGAATTCCCCTCCGGTTATTGCCTGTCACGCTGGGATATCACCGGGTGGATTGCAACGAACGAGTGGAGGACCCCATGCGACGCACGATCCCGTTCCTGTTCCTTCTGGCCGCCTGCCAGCTGGAGGCCGAGTCCGACGATCCCTGCCGCGCCGGCGAGTATGGCGCGCTGGTGGGGGCCAATATCGCGGCGGTCAGCTTGCCCGCGGACCTGAACCACCGTGTCGTCGGGCCGGACACGGCCGTCACGATGGATTTCGTGCCTGACCGGCTGAACGTGCTGGTCGACCGGCAGGGGCGGATCTTCGGGCTGCGCTGCGGCTGAGTGCTGCGGTCAGGCCGGAAGCGGCCCGCCCGCCGCAACCATCTCGAGATGCAGCGCCGCAAGATCAGCGTCGCGTCCCGCCGCGAGGGCAGCCATGACGCGACCGTCCGTGATGTAGCGCGCGAGGAACGGGCCCGACGGGTCCCCGTCAAAGCGGATTTCGTCCCATTCGGTCGCGTGGCCGACATAGCGATACTGCCGGGCCAGCGCCGTCCAGAAGAAGGGGATGTCGATTTCGGGCGCATGGCCGCGGATGGCGCGGGCGGCGGCGCGACCATGCTGCTGGGCGACGCGCCAATGCTCGATCCGGGCCGGGCCGAAGGGCGTCGGGACACGGGCGCAATCGCCTGCGACATGGACCCCGTCGAGGCCGGGCACCGAAAGGTCGGCCGCGACCGCGACGCCTCCGTCACGCTCGGTCGGCAGGCCGTCGATCCCGTCGGTCGCGGGCCGGACGCCGGTGGCGAGGATCACGAGATCTGCCGGGACCGCGTCGCCGCCCTCGATGCGCACGCCCTCGACCTGGCCGTCGCCGTCGAAGCCCTCGACCGATGCGCCGGTGACGAAACGCACGCCCGCATCCTCGTGCTCGGCCCAGATGGCACGGCCCACCCGGTCGCCGAGCACGCGGGCCAGCGGCACCTCCTCGCGCAGGATCACCGTCACCTCGAGCCCGCGCTTGGCCAGCGAAAGCGCGCCTTCCATGCCGATGAAGCCGCCGCCGACCAAAACGGCGCGACGGGCGGACCCGGCAGCCTCGGCGATGGCGGTGGCATGATCGGCATCGCGCAGGGTGTGGATGCCGCCGAGGTCGATGCCTGGCAGGTCGGGCACGTTGGGCGTTCCGCCCGGCGCCACGAGAAGGTGGTCGAAGGCGTGGATGCCGCCGCCCTCCAGCGTGACGCGGCCCGGCTCGATGACGACGACCCTGCCGGGGATCAGGACAATATCCCGCGCGGCGAGCGCCGCGGCATCCGTCAGCGTCAGGTCGGCCGCGTTCTTGGCGCCGGTCAACACCGCCTTCGACAGCATCGTTCGGTCATAGGGCGCACGCGCCTCGGGCGAGATCATCGCGATCGCGCCCTCGAACCCGTCCTCGCGCAATCCGTGGGCGCAGGCTTCGGCGGCGGCCCCGGCGCCCGCGATGACGACGCGGGTCGGATCGACACCTTCTGTGGCGTGATCGGGTGCGGCATGGGACGCGGCGTCGTCGGGCAGCGTGACGGTGACCGTCTCGCCGTCGACGGTCGCGTCGTAGCGGCTTAGGTCGCCATGGCCCGGTGGCTGCGTCTGACGACCGGTCCGGGCCGAGAAGCAGGCGTGGTGGAACGCGCAGATCAACGTGCCGTCCCGCACGACGCCTTTCTTCAGCGGCAGGTTCAGATGCGGGCAGAGATGGCCGAGCGCCGTGACCTCGCGCCCCTCGCGGATCAGGATGACCGGCGCGTCGCCCGGCTGATGCGGGACGCCTTCGGGAATGTCGGACAGGGCGAGCGTGAGGACGGGCATGCGAAATCTCCTACTGGACCAAAAGGGTAGGACCGCACGGCGACGGGGAAAGTGGCCGACCCGGTAGGGCGCGCGACGCGGCCGCTTGCAATCCCCGCACGGCTCGCCTATCTGCCCCTCAACAGCGGCGCCCTCGGGCACCACCGATCGTCACAGCGGGCCGCACGGCCCGCTTTTTTGTTTCAGGACACCGAATGTCTGATCTCATCGCCAAGACCGCGCTGGACAAGCGTCTGGCCGACATCGTGGCCCCTGTCATCGAGGACATGGGGTACGAGCTCGTGCGCCTGCGCCTGATGTCCGGCAAGAACGCCAACCTCCAGATCATGGCCGACCTGCCCGAGGGCGGGATCGAGGTCGACGCGCTGGCCGAGATCTCGACCGCGCTCTCGGCGGTGCTGGATGTCGAGGACCCGATCGTCGAGGAATACACGCTCGAGGTATCGAGCCCGGGCATCGACCGCCCGCTGACCCGGCTGAAGGATTTCGAGACCTGGACCGGCTACGAGGCCCGCGTCGAGACGACCGAGCTGATCGACGGCCAGCGCCGCTTCAAGGGCGTGCTGCAGGGCACCGAGGCGGGCGAGGTCCTGATCGAGATCGAGCAGGGCGGCGAGCGCCCCGTGATCGGACTGCAATTCGACTGGCTCTCGGACGCCAAGCTTATCCTGACGGACGAGCTGATCCGAGAGGTCCTGAACGCCCGCAAGGACAAGGGCCAGATCGACGAGACCCAATTCGATGAAGTCACCACATTGATGGACGGCGAGGAAGACTGACATGGCAATCACATCCGCGAACCAGCTTGAACTCCTGCAGATCGCAGACGCGGTCGCGCGCGAGAAGATGATCGACCCCGGCCTCGTGGTCGAGGCGATGGAGGAGAGCCTCGCCCGCGCCGCCAAGAGCCGCTACGGCGCCGACATGGACGTGCAGGTCTCGATCGACCGCAAGACCGGCCAGGCGACCTTCACCCGCGTCCGCACCGTGGTCGAGGACGACCTTCTGGAGAACGAGAAGGCCGAGATGACCGGCGAGATGGCCGGACAGACGATCAAGGCGCAGGGCGACGACCTGTTCGTCGGGCGCAAGACGATCCCGATCTACGGCGAAGAGGGCAAGCAGATCGACTCGAAGGTCGTGAACGCCTTCCACCTGCGCAAGCCGACCCAGGCCGACGCGGTGATGATCGAAGGACTCGACCAGTCGATCCAGCCGGGCCTCGGCGACGTGCTGATCGACCAGATCCCGCCCGTCGACATGGGCCGGATCGCCGCGCAATCGGCTAAGCAGGTGATCCTGCAGAAGGTCCGCGAGGCCGAGCGCGATCGCCAGTTCGAGGAATTCAAGGATCGCGCCGGCCAGATCATCAACGGCCTCGTCAAGCGCGAGGAATACGGCAACATCATCGTCGATGTCGGCGCGGGCGAAGCCGTGCTGCGCCGCAACGACAAGATCGGCCGCGAGAGCTACCGCCCGGGCGACCGCATCCGCGTCTACATCAAGGACGTCCGCCGCGAGCAGCGCGGGCCGCAGATCTTCCTGTCGCGCACCGCGCCCGAGTTCATGGAAGAGCTCTTCAAGATGGAAGTGCCGGAGATCTATGACGGCGTCATCGAGATCAAGGCCTGCGCCCGCGATCCGGGGAGCCGCGCCAAGATCGCCGTGATCTCCTACGACAGCTCGATCGACCCGGTCGGCGCCTGCGTCGGTATGCGCGGCAGCCGCGTGCAGGCCGTCGTCAACGAGCTTCAGGGCGAGAAGATCGATATCATCCCTTGGACGGACGATGCCGCGACGTTCCTCGTGAACGCGCTTCAGCCCGCCGAGGTGACCAAGGTCGTCATCGACGAGGAGGCCGAGCGCATCGAGGTCGTTGTCCCCGAGGAGCAGCTGTCGCTGGCCATCGGACGGCGCGGCCAGAACGTGCGCCTCGCATCGCAGCTGACGGGTCTCGATATCGACATCCTGACCGAGGAAGAGGAGTCGAAGCGCCGCCAGGCCGAGTTCGAGGAGCGCACCAAGCTCTTCATGGACACGCTCGATCTCGACGAGTTCTTCGCCCAGCTCCTGGTCTCCGAAGGCTTCACCAATCTCGAGGAGGTGGCCTACGTCGAGGTCGACGAGCTGCTGGTGATCGACGGGGTCGACGAGGACACGGCCAACGAGCTTCAGGCCCGGGCCCGCGACTATCTCGAGGCCCAGAACGCCAAGGCGATGGCCGCCGCGCGCGAAGCCGGACTTCAGGATGATCTGGCCGGGTTCGAGGGGCTGACGCCTCAGATGCTCGAGGCGCTGACCAAGGATGGCGTCACCACGCTTGAGGAGTTCGCGACCTGCGCCGACTGGGAACTGGCCGGCGGCTACACGGTCGAGAACGGTGAGCGCGTCAAGGATGACGGCCTGCTCGAGCCCTTCGACGTCTCGCTCGAGGAAGCGCAGGACATGATCATGACGGCGCGCGTCATGCTGGGCTGGGTCACGCCCGAAGAGGTGGTCGGCACGTCCGAAGAGGAAGATGGCGACGCCCCCACCGAGGAGGCCGGGGCGTGATCGCCCCGGATCGTCTTGAGCCGAGGTGGCAAAACGAAAGATCGCAGTGAGCCGGAACGCCGCTGCATCGTGACCGGCGAGACCGGCCCCAAGGCGGGGCTGGTCCGATTCGTGATCGGTCCCGACGACACGGTCTATCCCGACGTCGCGGGCAAGCTGCCGGGACGCGGGATCTACGTGTCCTCGGCGCGTGACCCCTTGGAAAAAGCGGTCGCCAAGCGCATGTTCGCAAAAGGGGCGAAGCGGCAGGTGGCCGTCCCCGAAGGACTGATCGAGACGGTCGAGGCCGCGCTTCTCAAGCGGCTGCAGGACGGCATCGCCATCGCGCGCAAGGCCGGCCGGGCCGTCGCGGGCTACGAGAAGGTGAAGTCCATGCTCATGGCCGAGCAGGCGCAGGTCCTGTTGCAGGCCGCCGATGGATCGGAGCGGGGCAAGGGCAAGTTGAGCACGCCGGAAGGGGGCCGCTGGATCGGATTCCTGACGGCAGACGAACTGGGTCAGGCGTTCGGCCGCGACCGCGTCATCCATGCCAGCGTGGCCGCTGGCACCTTGGCGCAACGTATTGTAGAGGATGCCGCAAGGCTCCAGGGCATCAGAAATGTGAACGACGGCAAACCGGCTGTCGAGAAGGATACTGGGAACGCATGAGCGATTCAGACGGCAAGAAACCCCTCGGATTGTCCGGTGGCGCGCGCAGCGGCACGGTGAAGCAGAGCTTCGCCCGCGGACGGACGAACAACGTGGTCGTGGAGACCAAGCGCAAACGCGTCAACGTGCCCAAGCCCGGCGCGCAGTCGGCGGCTGCAGTCAACGCGCAGGGCGGCAAGCAGGCCTCGACCACCAATGCCGAGATGGACCGCCGCCTGAAGGCGTTGCAGGCCGCCAAGGCCCGCGAGGCCGAGGACGCCGAGCGCCGCGCCCGCGAGGAACAGGAAGCCAAGGACGCCCGGGACCGGCGCCGTGCCGAGATCGAGGAGAAGGAGCGCGCCGAGAAGGAGCGCGAGGAGCTTCTCAAGCAGAAGGCCGAAGAAGACGAGCGCCGTCAGCGCGAGGCCCGCGAAGGCCGCGAGAAGCCTGCCGAACCGGCCGCCGCGGCTCCGCCCGCCGACAAGCCGGACCGGTCCCGCAATCTCGGACCCGATGCCCGTCCCGGCGGCAACGACGCGCGGCGCAAGCGCGACGACGATGGCGGCAAGCCCAAGGGCGACGGCGAGCGTCGCGGCGGCAAGCTGACCGTGAACCAGGCCCTGCGCGGCGGCGAGGGCGGGCGGCAGCGGTCGCTGGCCTCGATGCGCCGCAAGCAGGAGCGCCAGCGGCGCGGTGGCGGCGATAGCGGCCCGCAGGAGAAGGTGACGCGCACCGTTCAGCTTCCCGAGACGATCGTCGTCTCGGAGCTGGCGAACCGCATGACCGAGCGTGTCGCGGCCGTCGTGAAGGCCCTGATGCAGAACGGCATGATGGTCACGCAGAACCAGGTGATCGACGCCGACACCGCCGAACTCATCATCGAGGAGTTCGGCCACAAGGTGCAGCGCGTCTCGGAAGCCGATGTCGAGCAGGCCATCGAGGTCGAGGCCGACAAGGATGCCGATCTGAAGGACCGCGCGCCGGTCATCACGATCATGGGCCATGTCGACCACGGCAAGACGTCGCTCCTGGACGCGATCCGCAACGCCAAGGTCGTCGCGGGCGAAGCCGGGGGCATCACCCAGCATATCGGCGCCTACCAGGTCACCCAGAACGACAGCGTGCTGACCTTCCTCGACACGCCGGGCCACGCGGCCTTCACCTCGATGCGGGCCCGTGGCGCGCAGGTGACGGATATCGTGGTGCTGGTCGTGGCCGCCGATGACGCGGTCATGCCGCAGACAATCGAGGCCATCAATCACGCCAAGGCGGCGGGTGTCCCGATGATCGTCGCGATCAACAAGATCGACCTGCCGGCCGCCGATGCCAATCGCGTGCGGACGGAACTGCTCCAGCACGAGGTCATCGTCGAGGCGATGTCGGGCGAGGTGCAGGATGTCGAAGTCTCGGCCGCGACGGGCCAGGGGCTCGACCAGCTTCTGGAGGCCATCGCGCTGCAGGCCGAGATCCTCGAGCTCAAGGCCAATCCCGATCGCGCCGCGCAGGGCGCCGTGATCGAGGCGCAGCTCGACGTGGGCCGCGGCCCCGTCGCGACCGTCCTCGTGCAGAATGGCACGCTCAAGCGCGGCGACATCTTCGTCGTGGGCGAACAGTGGGGCAAGGTGCGCGCGCTGGTCGACGACCGCGGCGAGCGCGTCGACGAGGCGGGGCCGTCGGTGCCCGTCGAGGTGCTGGGTCTCAACGGAACGCCCGAGGCGGGCGACGTCCTCAACGTCGTCAAGACCGAGGCCGAAGCCCGCGAGATCGCCGAGTACCGCGAGCAGGCCGCAAAGGACAAGCGCGCCGCCGCCGGAGCCGCCACGACCCTCGACCAGCTTCTCGCCAACGCGAAGGCCGACGAGAGCGTGTCCGAACTGCCCATCCTGATGAAGGCGGACGTGCAGGGCTCGGCCGAGGCGATCATCCAGGCGATGGAGAAGATCGGCAACGACGAGGTGCGCGTCCGCGTGCTGCACTCGGGTGTCGGTGCCATCACGGAATCGGACATCACGCTGGCCGAAGCCTCGGGCGCGCCGGTAATCGGCTTCAACGTCCGGGCCAACGCGCCCGCGCGTGCGGCCGCGAACCAGAAGGGCGTCGAGATCCGCTACTACTCGGTGATCTACGACCTCGTGGACGACGTAAAGGCGGCGGCCTCGGGCCTGCTCTCGGCCGAGGTTCGCGAGAACTTCATCGGCTACGCCGAGATCCGCGAGACGTTCCGCGTCACCGGCGTCGGCAACGTGGCCGGTTGCCTCGTGACCGAAGGCGTGGCGCGCCGCTCGGCGGGCGTGCGCCTGCTGCGGGACAACACAGTGATCCACGAAGGGACGCTGAAGACCCTCAAGCGCTTCAAGGACGAAGTGAAGGAGGTCCAGTCGGGCCAGGAATGCGGCATGGCGTTCGAGAATTACGACGACATCCGCAAGGGCGATGTCATCGAGATCTTCGAGCGCGAGGAGGTCGAGCGCTCGCTCACCTGATCCGCGACGACACTGAACATTGCGACGGGCGCCCATCATCGGGCGCCCGTTTGCGTATCAGGACGTCTGTCGCGGCGGGCGGGCGCTGAAGATCGGGTGGACCTTGCCGGATTTCGCGGGCTTCGCGGGCGCGGTCGGCGCGTCGGGTTTGGTCGCCGAAAGCTTGGCGCGCGTGGGCGCGATGCCCAGCGACGGCGGCGCGGGGGGCACGTCGTCGAGCGGGGCGGGCTCGGGCGAGACCGCTTCGGGCACGGGGGCGGGCACGGGCCGCGGCGGCGCCTTCTCGGCGGCAGCACGCAGGGCAAGACGGGCGTCTGGGGCATGGCGGGCGCGGTCGCGCGTCAACTGGGCCATCTCGCGCATGGCCTCGGAGCCGTCCATCGTCGCGCGGGTCAAGGCCGCCACGCAGATCGCGATCAGTCCCAGCAGCATCAGGCCGAAACCCGGAAGCCCGGCTGCGATCCGGTCGAGTACCGTCGGCCCGCCCGTCATCGACACCCAGCCCGCGACGCCGATCCCGCCGATCGCGGCCAGCCAACCCAGCTTTTCGAGGATGGAGGCGATGGCGCGGCCACCGCGGTATCGGGAATCGTCGGACATGGGGCGCGACCTCCTATCCGCTACAATGCGCGTGGTCAGGCCGCGGTTGCCAACGAAAAGGGCCGCCCCCGAAGGGACGGCCCGAATTCCGCCGATGCGCGCGTCAGGTCATTCGGCCGGCGTGGTGCGCCGCGCCTTCACCGGCGCCCAGATGCGCTTGTTGGTGAGGTAGAGCAGCACCGACAGCACCGCGAGCATGATGATCGCGACGATGCCCATTTGCTTGCGCGCGGCGAGCTTGGGCTCGGCCGTCCACATCAGGAAGGCGGCGACGTCGGTCGCAATCGCCTCCATGTCCGTGGGCGCGCCGTCATCGAACTCCACGTCGTCGCCGTAGAGCACCGGGGCCATCGAGATCCAGCCGCCGGGGAAGGCGAGGTTCTCGTAGAGAACGGTGCCCGCCTCTTCCTTCTCCTCGCCGGTGTAGCCGGTCAGGAGCGAGGCGATGTATTCCGGGCCGCCCATGCCCTGCACGATCTGGTTGATGCCGAGGTTGTAGGGCCCGGAGAACCCGGCGCGGGCCTTGGCCATCAGCGACAGGTCGGGCGCGCCCACCGCGTTGTTGGCCGGGAACTTGTCCGGGTAGCTGGCGGCGCGGAAGTCGCCCTCGCCGCCATTCAGGGTCGGATCGAAGATCTCGTAGAGCTCGGCATAGGCCGTCGCCTGCTCGCGCGAGTAGCCGAGCCCGTGATCCGCCGCGAGGTCGCGGAAAGCCACGTACTGCAGGCCGTGGCAGGCCGAGCAGATCTCGGTATAGACCTTCAGCCCGCGCTGGAGCTGGTTCTGGTCGTAGGTGCCGAACGGTCCCTCGAACGGGAAGTCGAAATCCGTGACCTCGCCCGCGCCCCCGGCCGCGAGGGCCGCCGAGGTGGAGATTGCCAGGGCCGCGAAGGCCTTCGTGAGGATGTTCATCTATCCCTCTCCTTATTCGGCCGGGCTGGCGGCTTTTTCGCCGGGCAAGCGCTGGCCGGTTCCCGGTCCACCGTCGCTATCGGGTCCGTAATGCGCCGCGAAGTCTTCCTCGATGGTGGCGGGCCGCGGCAGCGGCTTCTCGATGACGCCCAGAAGCGGCAGGATCACCAGGAAATAGGCGAACCAGTAGGCCGAGGCGACAAGCGAGAGCGAGGCCCACGGCTCCTCGGCGGGCATGGAGCCCAGCCACATCAGGACGAAGAAGTCGAACACCAGAAGCCAGAACCACCACTTGAACATCGGGCGGTAGCGGCCGGAGCGGACCGACGACGTGTCGAGCCACGGCGCGAAGGCCATGATCGCGATCGCGCCGAACATCGCCAGCACCCCGAAGAACGCCGCGTCGATGATCCCGCCGGAGATCCAGCTGAAGAACATCACGATCCAGACGTCGGAGGTGAAGGCCCGCAGGATCGCGTAGAACGGAAGGAAGTACCATTCGGGCACGATGTGGGCGGGCGTCGCGAGCGGGTTCGCCTCGATGTAGTTGTCGGGGTGACCGAGATAGTTCGGCATGAAGCCGACGATGGCGAAGAACACCAAGAGGATCACCGCCAGCGCGAAGAGGTCCTTGATGACGAAATAGGGCCAGAACGGCAGCGTGTCCGCCTTGGCTTCGGCCTTCGAGGTGCGGCGCACTTCGACGCCGGTCGGGTTGTTGTTGCCGGTCGTGTGGAACGACCAGATCTTCACGATCGAGAGGCCGAGGATCAGGAACGGCATCAGGTAGTGCAGCGAGAAGAACCGGTTCAGCGTCGCGTTGCCGACCGCCGGTCCGCCCAGAAGCCAGGTCTGGAGAGACTCGCCTATGAACGGGATCGCGCCGAAGAGGCCGGTGATCACGGTCGCGCCCCAGAAGGACATCTGACCCCAGGGCAGCACGTAGCCCATGAAGGCCGTGCCCATCATGAGCAGGTAGATGATGATCCCGAGGATCCACGTGATCTCGCGCGGGGCCTTGTAGGAGCCGTAATAGAGGTTGCGGAAGATGTGCGCGTAGACCGCGACGAAGAACAGCGAGGCGCCGTTCTGGTGGATGTAGCGCATGGCCCAGCCGCCGCGGACGTCGCGCATGATGTGCTCGACCGAGGAGAAGGCCAGGTCGACATGCGGCGTGTAGTGCATGACGAGGATGATGCCGGTCACGATCTGCAGGACCAGCGTGAAGGTCAGGACGATGCCCCAGATCCACATCCAGTTGAGGTTCTTGGGGGTGGGGATCATCAGCGTGTTGTAGAGCAGCCCGATGATGGGGAGCCGCTTCTCGATCCACTTTTCGCCCTGCGTTGTCGGGACGTACTCGTCGTGGGGAATACCAGCCATCTGTGTCGCTCCCTCAGCCCAGTCGGATCGTTGTGTCGTCAAGGAATTCCACCGGCGGCACCGGCAGGTTGCGCGGCGCGGGGCCGCGGCGAATGCGTCCGGCGCTGTCGTAATGCGATCCATGGCAGGGGCAGAACCAGCCGCCGAAATCGCCCGCGCCGTCGCCCAGCGGCACGCAGCCGAGATGGGTGCAGACGCCCATCTGGACCAGCCATTCGCCCGACTCGCCGGTCGCCCGGTTCTCATCGGTGGCGGGGGCGTCGCTGTCGATATTGGCATTGTTGGCCAGGGGGTCGGGCAGATCCGAAAGCTCGACGCCGCGCGCCAGCTCGATCTCTTCGGGGGTGCGGCGGCGGATGAAGACCGGCTTGCCGAGCCAGAGCGCCGTCATCTGAGAGCCGGGCTCGAGGATGGAGACGTCGACGTCGATGGAGGACAGCGCCTCGACATCGGCCGACGGGTTCATCTGGTTGACGAGGGGCCAGACCGCGAAGCCCGTGGCGACGGCACCCATGCCGGCCGTCGCATAGTAGAGGAAGTCGCGGCGGGTTCCCGCATGATCGTCGGCGTGTGACACTCGGCCATCTCCCGTCTCAGGGTCCCGTCGGACCGTCTCTCGTTCGAATGCGTCCGCGGACGGGCCTATGGCCGCCGGAACACCCCGCGCCTCTTAGCGCAGGGGGGACAGGAAACGCCAGCGGACATTCGAGCGCAGGGCCGTCAGAGTTCGCGGGTCATATCCTGATGCGGGATGCCCGCGTCGTCATAGGTAGGGCCATGGGCGGCGAAGCCCAGCGCCTCGTAAAAACCCGTCACCTGAGACTGTGCGCCGAGGATCGCGCGCACGTAGCCCTCGGCCTGAAGATCCTCGAGAACGTCGCGCATCAGGATGGCCCCGAGGCCGGTGCCCCGTGCGCGCGGCAGGACCGCGACGCGCTGGATCTTGGCGGTGCGCGGTCCCTCCTCGGGCGTGACGTCCATGACGCGGAGCGTGGCGACGGGACCTTCGGCATCGGTGGCCAGCCAGTGGATGCATTCGGGATCGAGGCCGTCGACCTCGTCGGCGAGGCTGACGCCCTGTTCGTCGATGAAGACGGCCGCCCGGATGGCGAGCGCGGCGCCCAGGTCGTCGGTCCGGTTGATGGTGACCGGCCGCCGGGTCACGCCGGTCGCGTGGCCTGCATCGCGTCGCGCTCGGCGAAGCGGGCCTCCCATGCGGCGAGGGTGTCGCGGCCGTCGCGCCAGTTGCGGTCGCCATGCCGCAGGTCGAGATATCCCAGCGCGCAGCCGGTCGCGATCTGCGCCATGTTCAGCGGCCCCTCCAGAAGCGGCATCGAACGCGCCTCCATCGCGTCGAGCGAGCGTGCGATCTTGGTCCATTGCGCGTCGAACCAGTCGGGCCAGTGCAACGCCTCGGGCCGCAGACGCTTCTCGTAGGTGATGCCGACGGCGGCCTCCATCACGGCATGGGCATTGGCTTCGAGCGAGAGCACCTCCCAGAGACGGCTCTCGGGATAGAGATCCGCGCCGACCTTCTGGTCGAGGAACCGGCAGATCACCCGGCTGTCGTAGATCGCGGGGCCGTCCTCGCGCACGAGCGCCGGGATCTTGCCCGACGGGTTCGCCGCGTTCAGATCGGCATCGCCGCCCATCGGGTTCGCGGTCACGTCCCGGATGTCCACATCGTCCTGCCCCGTCTCGAGAATCAGGACGCGGCACGCCCGGACGAAGGGCGACGCGGGAGAGGAGAGGATCTGCATTCGGTCTTATCCTTCGGTTCGCATCAGCCGGGCCAGTTCGGGCAGGTCCGAGCCGATCTCGGCGGTTTCGATCGCGTCGGCCGCGCGCAGGCGGACCTCGTCGGGCTTGTTCTGCGAAAGTTTCCACGTTGCGGCGATGCTGTCCACGTCCATCCGCAGGGGCACGATCTGGCGCATCATCCGCTCGAGCACCTCGGGCGTCATCTTGTCGGCCGTCCATGGCATCTCGGGATTGGTCCGCGACTCGTAGGGTTCGGACTGCGCGTCGAGCGTCGCGCGCATCTCGCCAGGGTCGAGCCGCCGCAGGGGACCACGCAGATGGACCGCGACGTAGTTCCAGGTCGGGACCTGATCGTCGATTCCGTACCAGTTGGGCGAGACGTAGCCATCCGGCCCTGTGATCGCGATCACCGCGGGCAACCCGTCGCCCAACGCCCGCAGGATCGGGTTCGAGCGGACGAGGTGAAGCAGGACGTGGGAGGCATCCCCGGACAGGTGGACCGGGATATGCGACAGGAGCGGGCCGTCGGGGGCGTTGACCGCCAGCGTGCCGAAGGCGCGGTCGCGGATCAGGTCCAGCGTGCGGGCATCCGCATCGCTGCGAAAGGTGAGATTCGGATGCATGAGCGGGGCCTCCCTTCGGGTCGCGGCGGACCTTGCCGTGCGCCGGGGACGGGCGCAATCTGCCGCGATGGTGCCCGTCCCCCTGTCCCGCGCCGACCGCCAGGGGTCGGCCATCGCCCTGCGTCTGGCGGCGGCGGCCTTCGCCACAGGTCTGGGCTTTTGCGTCCACGGCGCGGCGACCCATGCCGAAACGGGCCAGATCGTGTTTCTGAGGGCCGCGCTGTCGCTGCCGCCGCTCCTCCTCTGGGCATGGCTCAGCGCGCCACCGCGCGACTGGCGGCCGCGTGCTCCGAAGAAGCACCTCGTGCGCGGGCTGGCGGGCGGGCTCGCGATGTTTCTGAACTTCTACGCGCTGGGGCAGCTTCCCGTGACCCATGCGCAGGCGCTGTCGTATCTCGCGCCCGTCCTCAGCATTCCGGCGGCCGTGATCCTCCTGGGCGAGCGTCTGACCGTGCGCACGGTACTGGCCGTATCGCTGGGCTTCGCGGGGATGATGGCCATGCTCTACACCTCCGTCGCGCGCCCCGACTGGGGCTGGGCGGAGCTTTCGGGCATGGCGGCGGGGATCGCCAGCGCGGGGGTCATGGCGCTGGTCCGGGTCCATATCCGCGCGATGACGGCGACCGAGACGACGATCTCCATCGCGCTCAGCTTCGCCGCGATCGGCACGGTGATCGGGTTCGCGGCGATGCTGGTGACCGGCTGGGTGCCGATGACGGCCGTCCTCTGGGCATGGCTCGGGGGTGCGGGGCTTCTCGGGGCGGCGACGCATATCACCGCGACCGAGGCCGTGGCGCGCGCGCCCGTCTCGACACTGGCGCCGTTCGATTATGCGGGGCTCGTCTTCGCCGTCATCCTCGATTTCGCGATCTTCGCGCATCTGCCGGGGCCCTGGGGCTGGCTCGGGATCGGGCTGATTGCTGCCGCCGGGCTGGTCACCGCGCTGGGCGGCCGCCCCGACGGCAGCGGGTTCCGCCTACGTTAGGGCAGAAGGACAGTGTCGATGACGTGGATCACGCCGTTGGAGGCGAAGACGTCGGGCGTCGTGACGGTCGCGCCGCCGACCTGAACGCCGCCGCCGGTGCCGTTCACGCGCAGCGACTGGCCGTTGACCGTGGGCAGGCTGCCATGCGCGCCGAGAAGGGACGAGGCCGGGTAATTGTTCGGCGCCACGTGGTAGGTGAGGATCGAACGGAGCGTATCCACGTTCTCGGGAAGCAGCAGGTTCTCGACCGTGCCCGCGGGCAGGGCCGCGAAGGCCGCATCGGTGGGCGCGAAGACCGTGAACGGTCCCGGACCCTTCAGCGTGTCCGCGAGGCCCGCGGCCGTCAGCGCGGCGGCCAGCGTGTTGAAGTCACCCGCGGCGACGGCTGTGTCCACGATATCGGCACGGCCGACATCGGCGGTCACGCAGCCGGTCAGCACGGCGGCGGAGGCGAGGCCGGCCCCGAGGGTCAGCACGCGGCGGCGGTTCATGGTGTGGATCATTTGGTCTCTCCCGGTTGCAGGATGCCCTTGGGGCACCGATTGATCGGGACATGGCGCGGTCGTTCGTGGCGTCGAACCCGGCGGCGGCAAGCCGCGCACACATCGGATCACTGCTGCGTGATCGCCCTCCGTCGGAGGCAGGCTCAGGCGGCGCGGAGGCGCCCTTCGGTGACGGCGGCGATCCGGGTGGGGACGATCTGGCCCACGGGGCGGTCGGTCTCGAAGACGACCTCGGCGAATTGCGGCGTCCGGCCCATGCGCCGGCTCTCCATCAGCACGGCGTGGTCGCGGCCCACCTGCGCGGCCAGGTGGCGGGCGACGGCCGCCTCGCCCGCGGCCCGAAGGCGCGCGGCGCGCTCCTTGATGAGGCGCCCATCGACGGCGGGCATCCGCGCCGCGGGTGTGCCCGCACGGGCGGAATAGGGAAAGACGTGGAGCCAGGTCAGGTCGCAGGCCTCGACCAGATCCAGCGAGTCCGCGAATTGCGCCTCGGTTTCGGTCGGGAACCCGGCGATGATGTCGGCTCCGAAGGTCATGTCGGGGCGCAGACGCCGGGCCGCCTCGCAGAAGCGGATCGCGTCGTCCCGCAGGTGCCGCCGCTTCATCCGCTTCAGGATCAGGTCCGACCCGTGCTGCAGCGACAGGTGGAGATGCGGCATCAGCCGAGCCTCCTCTGCGATGCAGCGCATCAGGGCGTCGTCCACCTCGATGCTGTCGATGCTCGAGATGCGCAGGCGCGGCACCTTCGTCAGGCGGAGGATGCGCGCCACGAGGTCGCCCAGCCGCGGCTGCCCCGGCAGATCCGCGCCCCAAGACGTCAGGTCCACGCCGGTCAGGACGACTTCCTCGTAGCCGCGATCGGCCAACCGCGCGATCTGGTCCACCACGACGCCCGCCGGAACGGACCGCGAATTGCCGCGCCCGTAGGGGATGATGCAGAACGTGCAGCGATGATCGCAGCCGTTCTGGACCTGCACATAGGCCCGCGACCGCGTGCCGAACCCGTCGATCAGATGACCCGCCGTCTCGGTCACGGACATGATGTCGTCGACCTGGACCGGCTCGGTGTCGCCGGTCGCGAGGCCCGCCCATGTGGACGGCTGCATCTTCTCGGTGTTGCCGATGACGTGATCCACCTCGGCCATGGCGGCGAAGCTTTCCGGGTCGGTCTGCGCGGCACAGCCGGTGACGATCAGCCGCGCATTCGGGTTCTCGCGGCGCAGCTTGCGGATATCCTGACGCCCCTTCCGCACCGCCTCGGCGGTGACGGCGCAGGTGTTGACGATGACCGCGTCGGTGAGACCCGCCTGCCCGGCCAGTTCGCGCATGGCCTCGGCCTCGTAGGCGTTCAACCGGCAGCCGTGATTCGACAGGATGGGCGCGGGGGCTCGGAGGTCGTCAGCCATGCCAGACCCCGTCGAACACATGGGCGGTCGGCCCGGTCATCCAGACGCCGTCCGCGCGCCAATCGACCATCAGCGTGCCACCGTCGAGATCGATGCGGACCGCGCGCCCCGTCAGGCCCCGGCGTGCGGCCGCGACGGCCACCGCGCAGGAGGAGGAGCCGGAGGCCAGCGTGACGCCGACGCCCCGCTCCCACACCCGCATCCGCAAATGATCGGGACCTACAAGATGCGCCAATTGCACATTGGTCCGCTCGGGAAAGAGGGGATGATGCTCGTGGGCGGAGCCGAAGGCGGCGAGGTCCACCGCCTCGGCATCGTCGACGAAGAAGGTGCAATGCGGATTGCCCATGCCCGTCGCGACCGGGACGCCGTCGATCGGCAGGTGCAGCGTGTCGACATCGCGCGCCAGCGGCACCTCTCGCCAATCCAGAAGGGGCGCGCCCATATTGACCGACACGCCATCGGGCGTCGCGCGGGCGTCGAGGCGGCCCCGCTCGGTCCGCAGCGTCATCGTATCACGGCCGCGCGCTGCGAGCTCGTGCGCGGCGATACAGCGGGTGGCGTTGCCGCAGGCCCCGGCCGTGCTGCCATCGGCGTTCCAGAAGGTCAGCTCGACATCGGCATCCGTCCCGTCGCCGATCAACGCGAGCTGGTCGAACCCCACACCGCGATGGCGGTCACCCATGGCGCGCGCGAGGTCGGCGTCGACCGCGTGGCCGTCGCGTCCGTCGATCACGACGAAATCATTGCCGAGCCCGTGCATCTTCATGAAGGGCAGGCCGGAGGGGCGCATGTCGGTCATCCGCGCGCCCTTACCACCCCGTCCGATACATTGGAAACACCCGCTTGACGCCTCCCCGACCCGGCTTTAGGTGCCGGGGCCGGAGAGGGCCGGTAGCTCAGCTGGTAGAGCAACTGACTTTTAATCAGTAGGTCCCGAGTTCGAACCTCGGCCGGCTCACCACTCCACCCCCGACATCGACGTCACGTGCAGGCTTCGGCGCCCAGAAGGCCCGCGAATCCCGTCGCGGGGACGCAGTCCGGCTCGGGCGGGGTCGTGATCAGCCGGCCATTCGCGTCGATCGGCGGCATCTGCGCCTCGCCCGCGTCGTAGCGCTGCCAGAGACCGCCGCGCAGGCCCGTCTCCTGCAAGAGACCCTGCCGCTTGGCCTCGTAGTAGAAGCCGCGGGCATACCATTGCACCGCCGTCGCCTCGTCCCCGCCTGACAGCATCCACGCGCCCCGCATGTAGCGCAGCGAGTATTTCAGGCCGGTATCGGCATCGAGAAGCTGGCTGGGATTGCCCTGCATCCCCATGTTGCGCGCGGTCGCGGGCAGGATCTGCATGATGCCGTAATAGGGCCCGCTGCGGGCTGCGGGGCGATAGTCGCTTTCGCGCTGGACGATCCGGTGCACGAGGCTGCGCGGCAAGTCGTAATGATCCGCCCACTTGTTGACGAGCACACGGATCTCGGGCGTCTCGCCGGGATAGAGCGCGGGCGCGGGCGGGGCGACCGGCTCGGGGTCGGGCGTGCTGACGCAGGCTGCAAGGGTCACGAGGAGGGCAACGAGAAGGAAACGCATGGCAGGACTTCGAGGCGGTTGATGACGCCGCCGGTCCTAGCGGCAGGCGCCGGGCTTCGGGAGTCCCGATCGCCGGCATCGGCGGCGGCTTGCCAGTATGGCTTGCCCCCGCCCCGGTCCTGCGGCACCCCGGCGGGATGGAGCAATTCCACTATCGCATTCAGGCCGGAGCGCTGCGCGCGCTGCTGGCGGCTGTGTCGGTGCTGCCCTTGGCGTGGCGGCGGGCGGTGGTCGGCGGCGTGACGGCGATGGCGGTGCGGCTGATCCCGACGCTGCGGCGGCGCGCGGCCGAGAACATCGCCCTGATCCATCCCGAGATGCCCGCGCCCGACCAGCGGGCCCTGACCGTGCGGGCGGCCCGCAATCTCGGGCGGACGCTGACCGGGATCTGGTTCAACGACGACCTGGCCGCCGAGGTCGCGGATATCCGCGCCGAGGGGCCGGGACTGGACGCGCTCCGGGCCGCCGATGCGGACGGTCGGGGTGCGGTGATCGTCTCGGGTCATTTCGGCCAGTGGGAGGCGATCCGCCATGTCCTCAAGCGCGAGGGGCTGGAGACGGGCGCGCTCTACCGGCCGAACAACAACCCCTATTACGAGCCGATCTTTCGCGCCGGGATCGAACGCGGCGGCGCGCCGATCATCCCGAAGGGCGCGCCGGGGATGCGCGTGCTGCTGCGCCATCTGAAGGGGGGCGGCCGCGTTGCGCTCCTGCCCGATCAATACGTGACCGATGGCATCTGGCTGCCCTTCCTGGGCGAGCCCGCGATGACCTCGCCGGTCGCGGCCGAACTTGCGCTGCGCTACGGCGTGCCGCTGGTCCCGGCCTTCGCCCCTTGGGAGGACGGGCATCTGCGGGTCGTCATCGAAGCCCCGATCCCGGCATCGGACGCGGCCACGATGATGCGGGCGTTCAACGACCGGCTCGGGTCGTGGGTGACGCGCCACCCGTCGCAATGGCACTGGTTGCACCAGCGCTGGAAATACTACCCCTTCAACGAAGAGGGCCGGGACGCGGCCCGGGAGTAGGCGGCATGTTCCTGAGCATCTTCGACATCTTCAAACCGGGCATCGGGCCGTCCTCGTCGCACACGATGGGGCCCATGGTAGCCGCCGCACGGTTCCTCGCGGCGCTGCGTGGCGGCGCCGAGCCCGAGCCCGGCGCCGGCCCCCCCGCCCGGCTGGAAGCGGTGCTGCACGGCTCGCTTGCCTGGACGGGCAAGGGGCACGCCACCGACCACGCCGTCCTGCTGGGCCTTCTGGGCTTCGATCCGGCAACCGTCGACATGGACGCGGCCGAGGCGGCGCTGGACGATCTGCGCCGAACCGGCCGCGTCGCCCCCGAAGGCCTGCCCGAGATGGCGCTCGACCCCGAGGCGGGCGTCATCTTCGATTGCGGCCCGCCGCTGCCCGGCCATGCCAACGGCCTAATCCTCCGGGCCTTCGACGAACGCGACAACCTGCGATTGGAGGAGACGTATTACTCCGTCGGCGGCGGATTCGTCGCGACCGCGCGCGAACTGACCGAACCCGGCGACCTCCATGCCGAAAAGGAAGCGGCAGGCTATCCCTATCCGTTCGGCTCCGCCGCCGAGATGCTGGCGATGGCGGCCGCCTCCGGCCAGAGCATCGCAGAGATGAAATGGGCCAACGAGTCCGTGCTCACCCCCGAGGCGCAACTTGGCACGCGGATCGACGGGATCTGGTCCGCGATGGATGGCTGCATCGACCGGGGGCTCGGGGTCGGTGGCATCCTGCCGGGCGGGCTGAACGTCAAGCGGCGCGCCCGTGCGATCCATGCCCAGCTTCAGGACGAGGCGGGCCTGAACCTCGCGCAGCCGCATGTCGTGAACGACTGGCTCTCGGTCTATGCGATGGCCGTGAACGAGGAGAACGCAGCCGGCGGCCGGGTCGTCACCTCGCCCACCAACGGCGCCGCCGGAGTCGTGCCAGCGGTGATCCGCTACTACCGCGATCATTGCGTCGGGGCGACGCCCGAGGGCATCCGGACCTTCCTTCTGACGGCGGCGGCGATCGGCGGGCTGATCAAGCACAACGCGTCGATCTCGGGTGCGGAGGTCGGCTGTCAGGGCGAGGTCGGATCGGCCTCGGCGATGGCGGCGGCGGGGATATGCGCCGCCTTGGGTGGCACACCCGCGCAGGTCGAGAACGCCGCCGAGATCGCGCTGGAGCATCACCTCGGCATGACCTGCGACCCGGCAGCGGGCCTCGTGCAGGTGCCCTGCATCGAGCGGAACGGGCTGGGCGCGATCAAGGCGGTCTCGGCCGCGTCGCTCAGCCTGCGCGGGGACGGCACCCATTTCATGCCGCTGGACAATTGCATCGAGGCGATGCGCCAGACCGGCATCGACATGAGCGAGAAGTACAAGGAAACGAGCCAGGGCGGGCTGGCGGTCAACCTGCCGGAATGTTGACGTCGCCGGGGGGCTGGCCCCCCGGACCAAGACTATAGCCGGGGGGCCAGCCCCCCGGACCCCCCCGGCATACTTGAGGAGCAAAGAGAGGCGCGTCACTCGGTGGCGGCGCGTTCCTCGCGGTCCTTCAGTTCGTCCCAGAGCGCGCGGTAGCGCGGCTCGGCCATCAGTGTCTCGAATTGTTCGCGATGCCACTCGATCCCGAGACGGTGGAGGCGGCGCAGGCGGCGATCGCCAGTCAGCGCCGCCATCTCCTCGGCGAATCCCGGCACCCCCGCCACGAGGCTCTCGTCCCGCCCGCCGTTGAGGTTCCACTTGTCCCAGTAGTCGAGACCCAGATCCTCGTTGATGTGATTGGCGCGCCCGCGGTTCTTCTTGAGGATGTAGGCCTCGAGCGAGCGGAGCGGGTAATGGTGCATATAGGCCGTCTCGTCGCAGCCGCCCCACTTGATCGACCACGTCTTCGAGGGGTTCATCTTCTCGCTGATGTCCTCGCCAGAGGGGGACTTCCAGACCAGCTTGTCCTGCCAGTCGGGCGCGACGCGGGGCCGGTGCAGGCCGATATGGTACATCGCCTCGTAGCGGCGGAACATGGTCTTGACGTCGCGCTTGCGGCGGCCGCCCCGGCCTGGCGCCTTCTCGCAGGCGGTGAACTGGGCGGTGATCGGCACGTCGCGGAACGCCTCGATGCCGCCATTGCCGAAGATCTTCCACGGGAAGCTGACAACGTCGGTCTCGGCACCGAGCTCGGCCAGGAGGCCCTGTATGGTGCCATCGGCCGAGCGGACATTGATGAACTCGTCGACATCCGCGATCAGGATCCACGTCGCCTTGTGGCGCAGCACGTGGTCCCGCGCCCATTTTAGCGCCGACTTGTGCGGCCCGCGCGACAGCACCGTGTTTACCACGTGCCGAACGCCGCCCAACTCCTCGATCCGGTCGAGGATGGGGTCGGTCGTGTCCTCGCAATCGTTGGTGTAGACGAGGAAATCCGTAAACCCGATGGCCCGGTGATGCGCCACCCATTCGAGGATGTAGGGCGCCTCGTTCTTCATCGTCGAAATGACGAGAAACCGCTCGTCGGTGGGGCGCGGCGCCAGCGTGACCGTCTCGGGCAGGATGATGGCCCAATATTGCCCCTTCTGGTGCAGCTCGGCCCCGGGCAGGCGTTCGATCAGATCGCCCACCGCCTCGCGCACCGGCCGCCCGAGCTCGCCCGCCCAGTGCCAACCGCCGCCCGCGATGGTGCCCCCCGGGCGCACCACGCGACAGCCGGCCTCCAGATCGGCGAGGATCACGTCGTACTGCTTGTTGCCGTCGAGCCAGAGCCAGTCGAGCACCCCATCCCGCATAGCCGCCAGCGCCTCGGTCGAGGTCTCGCGCCGGATGGTCGCGTCGGGATGGGCGGCGCGGACCTGCGCCAGCTGGTCGTCCCGCTCGGATTGCGGGGCGGTGTAGTTCAGCGGCCGGGCGTCCTGTTCGGCGTCCTTCGCCCAAGGGTCGATCAGCGTCAGCGCGGCGGGCTGCGCGATCCGGACCAGTTCGGCGGTGTGACGGCCGTCATGGGTCCCGACCTCCGCCCCGCGCCCGCCGACGGGCAAGTGCCCCATCGCGTCGAGCCCGTTCTGGCGCACGGCACCACGCCCGGTCACGACGCGTCCTTCGGCGCCATGTCGAAGCGCGAATCGTCGGCAGGAATGAAGAGCACGTCCGAGAAGCGCGGCGCGCGCGTCAGGCCGCTGAGAAAGCTGTGCGCCTCGAAGCCATGTTCGGCCATGAATGCGATCACCTCCGAGAAGCGATAGCCGCCGTCGAACCGCTTCTTGATCGAGGTCTCGGCGATGACGAACTCGCAGCGCGCCAGCGTGTCGGTGGCCCCGCGCAGCACCTCCAGCTCGTGGCCCTCGGTGTCGATCTTGAGGCCAAGCGGCCCCTCCAGGTCGGCGGTCAGACTGTCGAGCGTGACGACCTCCACCTCGCGCGATGTGACGGTCTCGTCGGCATCCATGCGTGTGCCCACAGTGGACCGCGCCAGGCGTCCCGGCTCGACATCCATCCGAAAGCTGCCCGGCGCGGCCCCCAGCGCGACGACATGGAAGGTGTAATCCAGCTTTGGCCAGAGCTTGGCCACGCTCTCGCGGCTCTCCTCCAAGGGATCGACCAGCACGAACTTGCGATCCGGCCAGGCCTCGTAGAGGAACGGCGTCCCGTTCAGGACACCCACGTCGATGATGGTGCGGGCCTCGAAGCCGTAGCGCCGCATGTAGCGCGGCGTCATCTTGTCGGGCATCGCCATATGCCGTCGTCCCTTCTGCTCATCCCGGTCTCTGCCGGACTGGGCGGGACGTTACCTCACGCCCCGGTCTCCGTCGAGCCGGGCAGCGGGCGCATCGTGTCGCCCGGCAGGAAGGTCGGCACCAGCTCGACCCGGCGGTCGTCGCCGTCGAACACGTGGCTACCCGCCACGATCTGCGCCGCGACGCGCCCCGCCTCGCGGCGACGGCTGTCCACAGTGGCGAGCCGGCGCGGCAGGCCGCCGAGCAGGTCGAACGCGTTGAACCCCGCCATCCCCAGCGCACCGCCGACATCGTGTCCCCGCTCGAGCGCGTAGAGCATACCCCCCGCGCCGGTCAGGTCGTTGGTGTAGAAGAGAAAGTCGAGATCCGGCGTCCGATCGAGCATCGCCGCCGTCATCTCGCGACCCTTGGCGAAGCCCGAAAACCCGTCATAGGCCATCTGGTCGGCCACCGCGATGCCCGCCTCCGACAGCGCGCGCTCCAGCCCCTCGATCCGCTTCCGGGCGCGGTGGTCGCCATGCATCTTCGTGCCCAGCACGCCGACACGGGCGTAGCCCCGCGTCGCGATCTCGGTGCCGACCTGGTAACCCGCGCGCCAGTGGCTGATCCCGACGGCGGCATCGACGGGCTCGCCGTCGACATCCATCACCTCGACCACCGGAACGCCTGCATTGGCCAGCATCGCGCGCGACGCCTCGGTATGCTCGAGCCCCGCGATGACGACGCCCGTCGGCCGCCAGGACAGCATCTCGAAGAGGACGCGCTCTTCCTTTTCGGGATCGTAGCCCGTGGCGCCGACGACCGGCTGCAGCCCGGTGCCCTCGAGCGCCTCCTCGACGCCGGCGAGCATCTCGGGAAAGACGAGGTTCGATAGGCTGGGCACGATGACCGCGACGAGGTTCACCCGGCTCGATGCCAAAGCACCCGCGATCTTGTTGGGCACGTAGCCCAGACGCTTGGCCGTCTCGATGACCTTCTCGCGGGTCTTGGCGCTGACATCGCCGCGATTGCGCAGCACGCGGCTGACGGTCATCTCGCTGACGCCGGACGCCTCGGACACGTCGCGAAGCGTCAGGTGCTGGTGGCGGGTGTTCCTGCGGGACAAATCGGGCTCCGGTCCGGGCGCGTCTGGCCCCCGTGTAGCCCGCCCGCCCATCGGTGGACAAGCGCGCGCCGCGAGCGCTATCAGCGGGGCGGGGTCCCGTGGCTCAATTGGATAGAGCAGCCCCCTCCTAAGGGGCAGGTTGCAGGTTCGAATCCTGCCGGGATCGCGCCGACTTCGATCCGGACGGCCGCTGGCAAGCGGTGGCCGACGGAACCGAACGCCGCGAGTGTGCCGGGCCATGTCCTGAGGGCCCCGCCCCGCGCTCCTGACTGTGCGAAATGGCCGCCCGGTCGCATCGGCGACTTTCCGCGCTGCCCAATCCGATCCCGTCCACGCCCCGATCTGCCGCTTATTTCCGCATCTCGCTGCAACGCGGCATCGCGGCGGCGCCCGGCGCTTGGACCGGACGTTCCCGCGACGGCAGCGTGCGGACGCCAACAACCGGAGTGTCTGCCATGTCCAAACCCATCCTGATCGCCGCGGCCCTCGCGCTGCCCGCCCTGCCCGCCCTCGCACAGGACTGTCCGGTCAAGGTCGGCGTCCTGCACTCGCTGTCGGGGACGATGGCCATCTCCGAGACGACGCTGAAGGACACCGTCGAGATGCTGGTCGATCAGCAGAACGAGGCAGGGGGCCTCTTGGGTTGCGAGATCGAGGCCGTCGTCGTCGATCCGGCCTCCGACTGGCCGCTCTTTGCCGAGAAGGCGCGCGAGCTTCTGACCGTCGAGGAGGTGGACGTGATCTTCGGCTCCTGGACCTCCGTCAGCCGCAAATCCGCACTCCCCGTGCTCGAGGAGCTGAACGGGCTGATGTTCTACCCCGTGCAATACGAGGGCGAGGAAAGCTCGAAGAACGTCTTCTACACCGGGGCCGCGCCCAACCAGCAGGCGATCCCGGCGGTCGACTACTTCCTCGACGAACTGGGTGTGGAGCGGTTTGCGCTTCTGGGCACCGACTACGTCTATCCGCGCACGACGAACAACATCCTCGAAGCCTATCTGAAGTCGAAGGGCGTCGCCGAGGAGGATATCTTCGTCAACTACACCCCGTTCGGTCACTCGGACTGGGCGACCATCGTCGGCGACGTGGTCGAGATGTCCGAGGACGGCCGCCAGGTCGGCGTGATCTCGACCATCAACGGCGACGCCAATATCGGCTTCTACAAGGAGCTCGCCGCCTCCGAGGTCTCGGCCGACGATATCCCCGTCGTGGCCTTCTCGGTGGGTGAAGAGGAGCTCAGCGGCCTCGACACGACCGATCTCGTCGGCCACCTCGCGGCGTGGAACTACTTCCAGTCCGCCGAGAGCGACGCCAACGATGAGTTCGTGGCCGCATGGAAGGCCCGGATGGGCGACGACCGCGTGACCAACGATCCGATGGAGGCGCATTACATCGGCTTCAACATGTGGGTGAACGCGGTCGAGGCGGCAGGCACCACCGATGTCGATGCGGTGCGAGAGGCGATGTACGGGCAGGAGTTCCCGAACCTCACGGGCGGCACGGCGGTGATGCTGCCGAACCACCACCTCGCGAAACCGGTGCTGATCGGCGAGATCACCGAGGACGGCCAGTTCGACATCATCTCGCAGACCACCGAGGTCGAGGGCGATGCCTGGACCGATCACCTGCCGGAATCGGCGGTGCTGACCTCCGACTGGCCGGGTCTCGGCTGCGGGATGTACAACACCGAGACCGAGAGCTGCGTGCAGATCCAGTCCAACTACTGACCGCATCGGGGCGGCCGGTCTGCGGCCGCCCTCCACGACCAAGAACCGGCGGGCGGGGGATACCCCGCTATCCGGCATTTCCGGCGGGGCGACCCGCCCGACGGGGGATCCTGCTCCATGCGCCTTCTGCTCGCCTTCGCGATGTTCCTCGCCGTGGCGGTCCCCGTATCTGCACAGCAAGGGCCGATCCAGACCCTGCTCCAGACCCATGCCGACGACATCGCCAAACCCTCGCGGCGGACGATCCAGCCGGTGCTCGACGATCTCGCGGCATCGGGTCTGCCGGGCATGACGGCGTTCCTCGAAGGCTGGGCCGATCGCGGCATCGTCCAGCGAGAGGCGGATGGTCTCTTCTTCTTCGGCGACCGCGCCGGTGACGCCTACGCCCTCCGCTCGGTCGAGGATGGCGGCGATGCGGGCGAGATCGGACGCCGCGATGCATCGCAGCTGCGGCCCAACGCCGGCGTCCGCCGGCTGATCGCGACCAGTCTCGTGCAGTTCCAGCTCAGCGATCCCGATCCGGATCGCCGCCGCGCGGCGCTTGACGCGCTCGGGCGCAACCCGACCCCCGACCTGCTGGCGCCGCTTCGCGCCTCCATCGAGGGCGAGGAGAACCGGTCCATCCGCGCCCGGAAGGAGGCGCTCGACCGGCTGATCACCATCCGCTTCGGCACCGATCCCGCGCTCAGGCTCGAGGCGATCGACTGGATGGCAGACCAGGTCTCGATCGAGGCCCGCGCGGCGCTCAACGCCGTCCTGACGACCAAAACGATCGTCGGCGCGCCGGAGGCCGGGGCCAACGTGGCGCGCATCCTCGAACTCGGCACCGATATCGACGAAGCGAACGCGCTCGCGCGTCTGGCGCAAGAGGACATCGTGCCCGACGGCGTCACCCGTGCCGACCGCGACGCCGCGCTGATCGCGGCGCTCGACGGCGGCGCGGTCGCGGGCCTCCCCGTGGCGCAGCTCGACACCGAGGCCGCGCGCTGGACGGCCTATGACCGGCTGGTCGAGGCGGGCACCGCGCCCGCGCGCCCCGCCCCCGACGCCGCCGCGGCCCTGATTGCCGCCAACCCCATTACCGAGATCTACGACGAACCCGATCCCGCCATCACCGACGCCGCCCGCGCCGCCCTGGCCGAGGTCGAGGCCCGCGTTGGGCGTGCGCAGGCCGCCGATCTGGGCCTCGACGCGCTGAGCCTCGCCTCGATCTACTTCCTGGCGGCCATCGGTCTCGCCATCACCTTCGGGGTCATGGGCGTCATCAACATGGCCCATGGCGAATTCATCATGATCGGCGCCTATACCGGCTATGTCGTGCAGCGCTTCGTGCCCGACTACACGGCCTCGCTGGTGATCGCGCTGCCGCTCGCGTTCCTCGTGGCCGCCGCCGCAGGAGTGGCGCTGGAGCGGCTGGTGATCCGGCACCTCGCGCACCGCCCGCTCGAGACGCTGCTGGCGACCTTCGGTATCTCGGTGGCACTCCAGCAGGTCTTCAAGAACATCTTCGGCACGCAAGCTGTCCCCCTGACCTCGCCCGACTGGCTGGCGGGGGCATGGGTGCTCAACGACGTGGTCGGCATTTCCTATATCCGCATCGCGATCTTCGTCATCGCACTGGTGTTCCTCGCCCTCCTCGTCTGGATCCTGCGGCGCACACGCCTCGGGCTCGAGGTCCGCGCGGTCACCCAGAACCCCGGCATGGCCGCGTCGCTCGGGATCGACCCCGACCGGGTCGGCATGGCGACCTTCGCGCTGGGCTCGGGGATCGCGGGCGTGGCGGGCGTGGCCATCGGCCTCTTCGGGCAGGTCACCTCCGAGATGGGCACCGGCTACATCGTCCAGTCCTTCATGACCGTCGTCGTGGGCGGCGTCGGTTCGGTCTTCGGCACGCTGGCGGGCGCGGGGCTGATCGGCGGGCTCCAGAAGGGAATCGAGTGGCTGAACCCGTCGAACACACTGGCGGCGCAAACCTACATGATCCTCTTCATCATCCTCTTCATCCAGGTCCGTCCACGCGGCATCGTCGCCCAGAAGGGGAGGTTCGTGCAGTGACCGACGCGACTGCACCCTCCGCGCCTCCCACGCCCGGAACACGGCGCCGCCCGCTCATGGCGCGCATAGACGTCATGGTCGTCCTCGCGGCGCTCGCGCTCCTGACCATCGCGGTCACGCTGATGGCCTCGGCCGGGCTCGTCTCGACCTCCTTCGTCAAGCTTCTGGGCAAGACGCTCTGCCTCTGCCTCGCCGCACTCGCCTTCGACCTGGTGTGGGGCTACACCGGCATCCTCAGCCTCGGACATTTCGCGTTCTTCGGGATCGGCGGCTACGCGATCGGCATGTGGCTGATGTGGGACCGGACCGAGGGGATCGTCGCCGAGACGCTGGCCCGCGCGCCCCTGCCCCCGACACCCCTCGAACTCGAAGAGGCCATCGGCACGCAGATCTTCGGCGTCGTCGGCTCGTCCGAGATCCCGTGGCTCTGGGCCTTCGCGTCGTCGCTGCCGCTGCAACTGGCCTTCGCGGTGCTCGTCCCCGGTCTCATGGCGTTGATCTTCGGCTGGCTGGCGTTCCGCAGCCGGGTCGCGGGCGTCTATCTCTCGATCCTCACGCAGGCGGGCACGCTGGCGCTGTCGCTTTGGCTCTTCCAGAACGACAGCGGCCTTCGCGGCAATAACGGCCTCTCGGGGCTGCAGAACATCCCCGGCCTCTCGGACGTGCCCCAGCGCGTCATCTCGCTCTGGTTCCTCTGGGCCTCGGCGCTGGCGCTGGGCCTCGGCTACCTCCTCGCGGTCTGGGTGGTCTCGGGCCGTTTCGGCTCGGTCCTGCGCGGCATTCGCGACGACGAGGCGCGGGTCCGGTTCCTTGGCTACGAGGTCGAGCATTACAAGCTCGCCATCTTCACCGGCACCGCAATGGTCACGGGGCTGGCGGGGGCGCTCTACTATCCGCAGGCGGGCATCGTGAACCCGGCCGAGATCGCGCCCATCGCGTCGATCTACCTCCCCGTCTGGGTCGCCATAGGCGGGCGCGGACGGCTCTATGGCGCGGTGATCGGGGCGGCGGTCGTGTCGCTGGCCTCGTCGTGGTTCACCGGCGGCGGCGCACCCGATATCGATCTCGGCTTCTACGAAATCCGCTGGACCGACTGGTGGCTCGTGCTGTTGGGCCTCAGCTTCGTGCTCGTCACGCTTTTCGCGCCCAAGGGCCTCGGCGGGCTGGTCGATCTCTGGACCGACCGCCGCGCGGCGCGCACGCGCCAGGGCGATTTCGGACCGGATGTCGGATCACGACGAGCCGAGGAGGAACAGCCATGAGCGCGCTTCTCGAGGTGTCCGGCGTCACCAAGAGCTTCGACGGCTTCAAGGCCATCGACAATCTCTCCTTCTCGGTGGGCGAGCCGGAACTGCGCGCCATCATCGGCCCGAACGGCGCGGGCAAGACGACCTTCATGGACCTCGTGACCGGCAAGACCCGGCCCGATAGCGGCTCCATCCGCTACGGCGAGCTGTCGCGCGACCTGACCCGCATGTCCGAGGCGCGCATCGCCCGCGCGGGCATCGGGCGGAAGTTCCAGAAGCCCACCGTCTTCGAGGACCAGACCGTGGCCGAGAACCTCGCCATGGCGCTCGCCTCGCCCCGCGCGCCCTTCACGGTTCTGACCCGCCGCCCGCCAATGGGCGAGCGCACCACCGAGATCGCGAACCGCGTCGGGCTCGCCGCCCGGCTGGACGACCGCGCGGCGATCCTGTCCCATGGCCAGAAACAATGGCTCGAGATCGGCATGCTGCTTGCGCAGGAGCCGCGGCTGCTGCTGGTGGATGAACCCGCCGCTGGCATGACCGCAGCCGAGCGCGAGCGGACGACAGCCATGCTGAAGGAGGCCGCGAAGACCCGCGCCGTCGTCGTGATCGAGCATGACATGGAGTTCGTGCGCCGCCTCGATTGCCGGGTGACGGTCCTTCACGAAGGGCGCGCACTGGCCGAGGGGTCGCTCGACCACGTCTGCGCCGACAGCCGCGTCATCGACGTCTATCTAGGACGCCCCGAGGCCGCCGATGCTTGAGGCGCGCGGCATCACCCTCGACTACGGCGGCAGCCGGATCCTCCACGGCATCGATCTCGTAGCCGAGACCGGACGCATCACTTGCGTCATGGGGTTGAACGGGACGGGCAAGACCTCGCTTCTGAAGGCCATCGCGGGGCGGCATCCCGCGGGCGGGACCGTGACGCTGGACGGCGCTGTCTTGCCGCCCGGCGCGCGCGACCGGGCGCGCGCGGGCATCGCCTACGTGCCGCAGGGGCGCGAAGTCTTCCCGCAGCTCACCGTGGCCGAGAACCTCGCCACCGCCTTTGCGTGCCTACCCAAGGACGCGCGCCGCGTGGATGACGAGATCTACGACCTGTTTCCGGTCCTCAAGGAGATGCGGGGGCGGCGCGGCGGCGACCTCTCGGGCGGGCAGCAACAGCAGCTCGCCATTGCGCGGGCACTGGTAACGCGGCCCCGCGTCCTTCTGCTCGACGAGCCGACCGAGGGCATCCAGCCCAATATCATAGCCCAGATCGGGCGCGTGGTCGCAGGGCTGAGGGATCGGGGCGACATGGCCATCGTGCTGGTCGAGCAGCGGTTCGACTTCGCGTGGGGTCTCGCGGATCGCATCGTCGCGCTCCGGCGCGGCTCGGTCCTGCGCGACGAGGCGCGCGTCGGGGCCTCGCGGGAGGACGTGCTGGCCGACGTCTCGGTCTGACGGGCCCCTCAGCCCGGCACCGGCCCCAACGTTCCCCGCAGCACCACCGTCGCCTCCAGCTCGACCGAGGGTCCGTCGATCGTGCGCGCACCCACCATGTCCACCAGCAGCCCGGCCGCGCGGCGCCCCATCTCGCGGTGGGGGACGTGAACCGTCGTCAGCGGCGGATCGGCCACGGTGGCCAGATCGATATCGTCGAAGCCGGTGATCGATACGTCCCGCGGCACCGACAGACCGCGCAGCCGTGCCGCGCGCATCGCTCCCACCGCCAACACGTCGTTGCCGCACATCACGGCCGTTGGCGGGGTCGCGCAGTTCATCAGCGCGTCGAAGGCCACGCCCCCCTCGGCGACACCGTAGATCGTCTCGATGCAGAGCTCCGGCGCCAAGGGCGCGCCCGCCGCCGCCAGCATCCGGCGGATGCCGGCCAGACGGTCGCGCGCCCGGTCGTTGCCCACGGTGTCGGCCGAGATCACACCGATCCGGCGGTGCCCCTCGTCCAGAACGGCGCGCGCCAGCCGCGCCATTGCGGCGGCGTTGTCGAAGCCGATCGCCGGCAGGCGGCCGGGTCCCGGATCATGGGCCCATGCGACCAGCGCGGGAATGCCCCGCGCCGCCAGCACCTCGGTCACGGCCGGGTCGCGGTGGTGGCCGATCAACAGAAGACCGTCGGTCCCCCGCGCGGCCAGCGTCCGAATCTGCTCGGCCTCGAGCGCCTCGCGGTAGGAAGAGGACGCAACCAGAAGCGTGTAGCCCCGCGCGTCGAGTTCCTCCTGAAACGCCTGCAGGCCGCGCGCGAAGATCGCGTTCTCCATGGTGGGGATTACGGCGCCGATCATGCCAGATCGCCGCGCGGCAAGCGCACGGGCCGCCGTATTGGGCGCGTAGCCCAGCGCCGCGACCGCATCGAGCACCCGCGCCCGCGTTCCCGGCGACACCCGGTCAGGCGCATTCAGGCAGCGCGAGACCGTCGCCGCCGACACGCCGGCGCGCAGGGCGACATCCGCCAGCTTGGCCGGGGGGTCGGCATTCATATGCACGATTCTGAAAACATGAGATTCCTCCACGCGCATGTTCGCCCGCCGCACAAAGAAACGCCACCGATTGATGAAAGCGCTTGCACGAATCTTATGAAAGCGCTTTCATCGGGGCGACCGACCGGTCACCACCGACGCTTGGGAGGGCTTCGGAATGGCACTCATCATCGCAGCGATTTTCCTCGCAGCCTTCGTGACCAACGTGGTCATGGGCTCGGTCGCGGGGGACGCACCCTTGGGCAACGTGGCCGAAATGCTGCTGCTGCTGACCGCGGCCGTGGCGTTCACCGTCGCGATCCTGCGGCGCGAGGCAGATGCCAAGGCCAAGGCGCGACCGGACGACGACTGACGACCCAACCATCCACCAGGGAGGAACGAGATGGACACCAAACGCGACGAGCTGGCCTCCGCCGAGCGCCGCAATTTTCTCAAGCTGACGGGGACCGGTGCGTTCACCGCCGCGATGGTCGCGGGGGGCGCGGGCCTTCTGTGGTCCGACGCCGCCGTGGCCCAGACCCAGAACGAGGAGCGCGAGCGCGAAGCCGCCGCCGAACACACCATGACGATCGCGACGGCCTACGTGCTCGGCGCGTCGCGCAGCTATCCGATCATGCAGCTCGACCTCAAGGAGAACATCCAGAACTCCACCGGCGGCAAGGTCTACGTCAAGCTGGCCCCCGGCGGTCAGCTCGGGGCGGGCGGCGCGCTGGTGCAGGCCGTGCAGGGCGGCACCATCCAGGCCGCGCAGCACTCGATCTCGAACTTCGCGCCCTTCGCGCCGATCACCGACCTGATCAACATGCCGTATCTCTGCGGCTCCAATCAGCGGTTCACCAACCTCGTGCATTCGGATGTCTGGGCGCAGGAAGTGAACCCCAAGGTCGAGGAAGCCGGCTTCAAGCCGCTCTTCTACGTCAATATCGACCCGCGGGTCGTCGCGGTCCGCGCCGGTGGCGCCGGTCCCGTGCTGACGCCGAGCGACCTTTCGGGCGTGAAGTTCCGCGTGCCCGGCTCGGAGATGCTGCAGCAGTACTATCGCATGGTCGGCGCCAACCCGACGCCGGTGGCCTGGGGCGAGACGCCCTCGGCGATCAAGCAGGGCGTGGCCGACGCGCTCGATCCTTCGGTCGGTGCGCTCTACGTGTTCGGCTTCAAGGACATCCTGAGCCACGTCACCTTCACGCAGGCGGTCCCGGACAGTCAGGTCTATTCGTGCAACCTCGAGTGGTTCAACTCGATGCCCGCCGATGTGCAGGACGGCATTATGGAGGCCTCGGAGTTCTCGCGGCACCAGAACCTCGCCAAGGTCCCCTCGGCCCGCGCCTATGCCATGGCCGAGCTGATGAAGGCCAACGTGGAGTTCCACAGCCTCAGCGACGATCAGCTGGCCGAATGGCAGGATGCCGGCGGCTACCAGAATTCCGACTGGGACAGCTTCAAGATGGAGCTGGCGGGGTCGATGGACACCTTCGCCAAGCTCGAGGAAGCCGCCGGAACCCAAGGCCGCTACTACGTGCACGACGCCTGATCGGCGCCACCTCGCACCTGACGCGCGGCCCCCGATCCGGGGCCGCGCACCCCACCCCACTGCCCGAAGGACGCGCCATGCGACCGATCATTCAGGCCCTCGACAAGAACGCCGAACGCTGGGCGCTTCTGGTCTTCTACGTGATGCTCGTCGGCACGATGTTCATCGAAGTCGTCCGCCGCGAGGTCTTCTCCTACTCCTCGATCTGGGGCGAGGAGATCGTCCGCTACAGCTTCATCTATCTCGCCTGGATCGGGGCCGCCGCCGCCGTCCGCGAACGCGGCCATATCCGCATCGACGTGCTGATGAACTACGTCCCGCCGCGCGTGAAGGCGGCGCTCTACATCCTCGGCGACCTCGTGATGTTCTTCGTCGCGGCCATCGCCTTTTACTGGTCTCTGGAGACGGCGCTCGTCTCGGCCAAGTTCGGCTCGGTGACCCACGGCCTGCGCATCAGCCAGGTCTGGTTCCTGATGGCGGTCCCCATCGGCTTCGGCCTGATGATGTTCCGGCTCATCCAATCCTTCCTGCGCGATCTGCGCGACCTTCGGGACGGACGCGCCGTCTACGAGGGTGACAAGCTCTTCGACTGAGGGGACGCGCCATGCTCTGGAACCAGCTTCAGGAACAGACGGTCATCCTGGGATGGGACTTCTACGTTCCCGTGATCCTCTTCGTCCTGCTCGTCGCCCTCGCCGTGCCCGTTTGGGCCGCGATCGGCGTCGCCGCCATCTCGATGCTCATGCTCTCCGGCGCGCTGCCGCTCAGCCTCGTGGGCGAGAGCCTGTTTCACGGGATCGACCACTTCGCGCTGACGGCCGTGCCGCTCTTCATCCTGACGGGCGACGTGCTGGTGCGGACCGGCCTCAGCCGCAAGTTCCTCGACGTGGCCGAGGCTCTGACCTGCTGGGCCAAGGGCGGCTTCGGCTCGGCCACGGTCCTCGTCTGCGGCATGTTCGCCGCCATCTCGGGCTCGGACGCCGCGGGCGCGGCCGCCGTCGGTCGGATGACGATCGACCGCCTGGTCGAGAGCGGCTACCCCCGGCCCTATGCCTGCGCCCTCGTCGCCGCGGGTGCCTGTACCGGCATCCTCATCCCGCCTTCGATCGCCTATATCATCATCGGCCTCGTCCTCGGCATTTCGGCCTCGACGCTGTTCCTCGCCGCGCTGATCCCCGGCCTCTGCATCCTCGTGTCGATTCTCGTGACCAACATCGTCATGAACCGCCTCAACCTCTGGGAGGGCGGCGGCATCCTGACCACGGGCGAATGGGCCGCCAATCTGGGTCGGGCGCTGAAGTCGGGCTGGTACGCCTTCATCGTCCCCGGCATCATCTTCTACGGCATCTTCTCGGGGCGCCTGACCCCGACCGAAGCCGGCGCCGTGGCCGTTGTCGTGACGATCCTGATGGGTTTCGGCCTGCGCACCCTGAAGCTGTCGGATTTCCCGGCGATGCTGGTCTCCTCGGCCAAGGTCAACGGCGTCATCCTGCCCATCATCGCCTTCTCCCTGCCGCTCGCGCAGGCGCTCGCGATCATGGGCGTGCCGCAGGGCTTCGTGACCGCCGTCACCTCGCTGACCGAAGATCCGACGCTCCTGATCCTCCTGATGGTCGGCATCCTGATCGCTGCCGGCTGCGTCATGGAGACGACGCCGAACATCGTCATCCTCGCGCCGATCCTGAAGCCGCTGGCCGACAATATCGGCATGAACGAGATCCAGTTCTGCATCATGATGATCACCGCGCTGGGCGTCGGTTTCATCACGCCGCCCCTTGGCCTCAACCTCTTCGTGGTGTCCGGGATCACGGGCGAGTCGATCCTCAAGATCGCATGGCGCGCCATTCCCTTCGTGTTCTTCATGCTGATCGTGACGTTGATCATCGCGCTCTATCCGCCGATCTCCACCGCGCTCCTGCCCGACATCTACAAGTGAGGTCCGACATGCCCATCGAATATCTCAAGAAGGCCACCCTCACCGCGACTTCGGACGCCTCCGACGTGCACGAGACGGTCAAGGGCATCCTCGACGCGATCGAGGCGGGTGGCGACGCCGTCGCGATGGACTACGCCGCCAAGTTCGACCGCTACGAGGGCAACGTCCTCCTCACCGCCGAGGAAATCGACGCGGCCATCGCGCAGGTCCCCGAGAAGCTGAAGGCCGATATCCGGTTCGCTCATGCCAACGTGAAGAAATTCGCCGAGGCGCAGAAGGCGACCGTCAGCGATGTCGAGGTCGAGATCATCCCGGGCCTCGTCGCAGGACAGAAGGCGATCCCGGTCGATGCCGCGGGCTGCTACGTGCCCGGCGGCCGCTACAGCCACATCGCCTCGGCCGTCATGACGGTCACCACCGCCAAGGTCGCGGGCTGCAACCACATCGCCGTCGCCTCGCCGCCCCGGCCCGGCATCGGCATCGCGCCCGCCATCGTCTACGCCGCGCATATCTGCGGCGCCGACAAGATCCTCGCCATGGGCGGCGTCCAGGGCGTGGCGGCGATGACCTTCGGGTTGTTCGGCCTCCCCAAGGCCAACATCCTCGTCGGGCCCGGCAACCAGTTCGTCGCCGAGGCCAAGCGCATCCTCTTCGGACGCGTCGGCATCGACATGATCGCGGGCCCGACGGATTCGCTGGTGCTCGCCGACAAGGACGCCGACCCGATGATCGCCGCCACCGACCTCGTGAGCCAGGCCGAGCACGGCTACAACTCGCCCGTCTGGCTGGTGACCGACGACCGCGCCATGGCCGACCGCGTGATGGAGCTGGTGCCCGAACTGATCGACGACCTGCCCGAGCTGAACCGCGACAACGCTCGCGCCGCTTGGCGCGACTACGCCGAAGTGATCCTCTGCGCCAACCGCGAGGAGATGGCCGCCACATCGGACGCCTACGCGCCCGAGCACCTGACCGTGCTTTGCGAGGATCTCGACTGGTGGCTGGATCGCCTCACCTGCTACGGCTCGCTCTTCCTCGGCGAGGAGACGACGGTCAGCTTCGGCGACAAGGCGTCGGGCACGAACCACGTCCTGCCGACCTCGCGCGCGGCGACCTATACGGGCGGCCTCTCGGTCCACAAGTACATGAAGATCGTCACCTGGCAGCGCTCTACCCGCGAGGCGGCGCGCGAAGTCGCCATCGCCACCGCCCGCATCTCGCGGCTGGAGGGGATGGAGGGCCATGCCCGCGCCGCAGACATCCGGCTCGCCAAGTTCTTCCCGGGCGAGAATTTCGACCTCAGCCCCACGGGCTGACATGGTCCCCGCCCCCGAGCTTTCGGGCCACGTCGCCCTCGTCACCGGTGCGTCCTCGGGGCTCGGGCGCCGCGCCGCGCTGACGCTCGCGCGCGCCGGCGCCCGCGTCGTCGCCGTCGCCCGCCGGGCCGAGGCGCTGGACGCGCTGGTGGCCGAGGGCCCCGACCGCGCCATTGCCCCCCTGCCCTGGGACCTGACCGACCGCGCGTCGCTACCCGACCTCGCGCGGGCGGCGGCAACGCCCTTCGGCGCCCCCGACATCGCGGTCCACGCGGCGGGCCTGAACCCCCGGCAGGCCGCGGACGACGTCACCCGCGAGGCCTGGGACGCGACGCTCGACCTCAATCTCGCGGTGCCGTTCTTCCTCAGCTTGGCGCTCGTTCCCGCGATGCGCAGCAAGGGCTGGGGTCGGATCGTCACCTTCGCTTCGCTCCAGTCGACGCGCGCCTTTCCTGCCGGTCTGGCCTACGGCGCGTCCAAGGGCGGCGTGGCCCAGCTCACCCGCGCGATGGCCGAAGCCTGGTCGCGGCACGGCATCACCGCCAACGCTATCGGCCCCGGCTTCTTCGAAACCGAGCTGACAGCCGCCGTCTTCGCCGACCCCGACCGCGCCGCGCGCAACGCCGCCCAGACCTGCATCGGCCGCAACGGCCGCCCCGAGGACATGGACGGGCCGCTCCTGTTCCTCTGCTCGGACGCCTGCGCCTACGTGACGGGTCAGGTGCTCATGGTCGATGGCGGCTTCACCGCGAAATAGGAGTTGCCATGAAGGCCCTTGTCCAGACCGCGCCCGAGGCCCTCGCACTCCGCGAGGTGCCGGACCCGCAGGTCCCGCCCGGCCACCATCTCGTGCGGATCGCGCACTCGGGCATCTGCGGGTCGGACATGCATGCCTATCTCGGCCATGACGCACGGCGGCCCACACCGCTCATCCTCGGGCACGAGGCCGCGGGCACGATCGAGGGCGGCCCCCGGCGCGGCGAACGCGTGACGATCAACCCGCTCGTGACCTGCGGCACCTGTCCCGCCTGCCGGTCGGGCCGCGACAACCTCTGCGCGACGCGCCAGATCATCTCGATGCCGCCCCGCGAGGGCGCCTTCGCCGAGGCCGTCGCCATGCCGGGCGCGAACCTCATCCCCATCCCCGACGACACCGCCTTCGCACAGGCCGCGCTGGCCGAACCCATCGCTTGCGGCTGGCACACCGTTCGCCTGGCCCGCGGCGCGCTGGACGGCGCCGCTGCGACCGCGCTGGTCATCGGGGGCGGCGCCATCGGGCTGGGGGCCGCGCTGTCGCTTGCCGCGCAAGGCGTCGAGACGGTGACCATTCTCGAGCCTAATGCCGCGCGCCGCGCCACGCTCGAGACGACGTGCCGCCAGACCGCCATCGCGCCAAACGACCTCGATCCGGGCGCGCAGTTCGACCTCGTCATCGACGGCGTCGGTTATGCCGCAACCCGCGCGACGGCCTCGGCCCATGCGCGCCCCGGCGGCGTGATCGGCCATATCGGGCTGGGCGAGGCCGAGGGCGGGCTCGATATCCGGCGCATGACACTGCAGGAGATCACCTTCATCGGCACCTATACCTACACCGCCGCCGATTTCCGCGAGACAGTGGCGGCCATCACCGACGGCCGCCTCGGGCCGCTCGACTGGACCGAAACGCGACCCCTGTCCGAAGGCGCACAGGCCTTCGCGGATATCCGTGCCGGGGCCGTCGCCGCCCCGAAGGTCCTTCTGGTGCCCTGACCGGAAGGGATGCTAGCCCTCGGGTCGAAGACGACGGGGCCGCGCAGCATGTTCGAGATGACCTTCGCCCTCGGGGCCATCGCCGCCCTTCTCGCGATTCCGGTCGGGCTCGTCGTACTCGCCGTGCGCTCTGTCCGGCAGGGACGCCGCATCGCGGCACTCGAAGCCGCGCTCGCCGCGATCGACCGACCCGAGGCGCCCGCACGCCAACCGATCGCCGCGCCGACCGCACCCGACCCGGCCGTCGCCGCGCCGAACCCATGGACCACGCCCCCTAGGCCCGAACCCGTCCCGGCCGAGGCCTCCGCGCCTCCGCCCGAGCCGGTCCTCCCCCAGCCGCCCGGCCTCCTCACCCGCGGCGCGGCTTGGCTTGCGGCGAACTGGTTCCTTGCGGCGGCCGCGGCGTCCCTTGCCCTCGCGGGCATCTTCCTCGTGCAGTACGGCGCCGAGCGGGGCGTCTTCCCGCCCGTCGTGCGCATCGGCACGGCGCTTGCGTTCGCGGCGGCCCTGATCGTCGCGGGCGAGGTGATCCGGCAGCGCTTTGGCGACGCGCCCGAATCCGGCGCCACCCTGACGCTCGGGATCCCGTCGGTGCTGTCGGGGGCCGGCATCGTGACCGCCTATGGTGCTGTTCTCGGCGCGATCCATCTTTACGGCCTCATCGGACCGCTGGCGGGTCTGACCGCCATCGTCGCGATTTCGCTCCTGTCGGTCGTCCTCGGCTGGTTCCACGGCCCCGTCCTCGTCGCGACCGGTCTGATCGGCGGCGCGCTCTCGCCCTTCGTGGTTGGCGGTGGTGGCGAGGATCTGTCGCTGCTCCACGGCTACTATGCCGCGCTGGCCCTGCTCGGGCTCGCCATCGACGCCGTCCGCCGCTGGCCCGGTCGCTGGGTGTCCTGGCTGGCGCTCGGCGCGGGTCTCGGCGGTTCGATCCTGATCCACGCGTCCGACCCGGACAGCGCGCCGGCTCACACGGTCGCGATTGGTGTGATCACGCTCCTTGCGCTCACCTTCCCCGCCGGGCGCAGCGTCCCGGTCCATCCCGGTCGGATGGTCACCGAATGGCTCACGCGTCGCCGGATGCCCGATCCGTCGACCCTCATGGCGGCGGCCACGATCGCGATCGGATCACTGGTCGCCTACGGCCTCGCCCGGCAGGATGTCCTTCTCGGCGCGGGCCTTGCTGCGGCTCTATTCCTTGCGATCTCGCTCTTCGGCCGGCATGCCCGTGCCCTCCAGGACCAAGCTCTGCCGCCGGTCGCGGCGCTCCTGGCGATGGCGCCACTCGCCTGGGCGCGCACGCCCGAACCGCTCGAGCCGAATGTCGTGCCCGAGGGTCTTCCCGAGGGCGCTTTCGTCATCCTCGCGCTTCTGGTCGTCAGCGCGATCGTCTCGGTCGTGGCCTTCCTGCGCAGCCGAGACCGGGCTCCGACCTGGAGCACGCCTTGGGCGCTCGGGGCTGTGATCACGTTCCCGGCAATGGGCCTCCTGCTGCATGTCACGGCGAACGCGCCCGCGATCCTGGGCGCCTACCCTTGGGCGCTGATCGCGATGGCGGCGGCGGCAGCGCTGACAGGGGCCGCGGCGCTCTGGGCGCGGGCCGGGGCGCGGCGTTCAGTGGCCATTGCGGGCCTCATGGCAACGACGCTGATCGGCTACGGGCTCGGATGGCTGATCGGTGACACCGCCCTGACCGTCGCTGTCGCGGGGCTCGCCTTCGGCGCGGCGTGGCTGGCGCGCCGCCTGTCCCTGCCGGAACTCGGCTGGTTCGTCATCCTCGCCGCGCCCTTTGTGACATGGCGCCTGATGGCCGATCCGGGCCTCGCCTGGCACATCGAGACCGGACCGATCCTCGAAGCCTCCGCCGCGATGGCCCTGCCCGCGATCCTCTTCTGGCTTGCACGCGGACAGCTGACGGGCCTCCCGCGCCCGGCATCCGCCGCCGCCGACGTGGCCGAGATGGCCGCGCTCGGGGTGGCCGGTTTCACGCTGACGGCGTGGTTGATCCGCGGCATGGAGGCGCTCGACATCGACACCGGCCACGCGACGGCGGGCCTCATCACGACGATCTGGTTCGGACTGGCCGCGACGCAACTCGAACTCGTCCGCCGGCGGAGCGGTCTCAGACGGCCCCGTCTCGCGGTTGCGGTGCTGTTCGGCATTCTGGGCCTCGGCGCGCTCTTGGTCGGTGCGACGCTCATCTCGCCGCTCGTGGGCGTCTTCAGCCAGCCGGTCGCGGGCCCGCCCGTGCTCAACACGCTGATCCCCGCCTATCTCGTCCCGGCTGTGGCCCTTCTGGTGATGGGACGGCGGGTTCGGACGTCGCATCCTCAAGGGCGCAGGCCTCGCGACGGCGGCCTATTGGGGCATTCTCGCCATCCGCCACGCGATCCGCGGCGCGGGCGAGATGTCGATCGACGACGGCATCGCCTCGTCCGAGATGGTCGTCTACACCGTGGCGCTGATCGTGCTGGGCGCGGTGCTCTTCTGGCAGGGACTGGCGCGCGGCGCGCCTACGCTGCGACGTGCGGGCACGCTTGTGCTGGGTGCGACGGTCGCGAAGGTCTTCCTCGTGGATGCAGCCGCGTTGGGCGGGCTCTTCCGGGTCACGGCGTTCCTTGCGCTGGGCCTCGCGCTGATCGGGCTGACATGGGTGGACCGTTGGGCCAGCGCACGGGCTGCCGCCGCGCGCGACGGCGATTCGCCGGATGACGGGTGAGCGGCGGTTCGGTTGACCGCCCGGTCGAAACTTTCCTAATGTAAAATTAGACACGGCGCGTGTGGCATTTCCCTTGCCGATTCCGCGGACCGGTCGACTGATCCACGCATCGGACCCTTCGTATGGCACCGGAAAAAATCCCGAACATGGAAGCCTTTGCCCGCGTCAGCGGGATCTCGCGGCCAACGATCTCGAAATATTTCCACGACCCGGACAGCGTGCGAAAATCGACGCGTGCGAAAATCGAGCAGGCGCTCGAGACCTACGATTACAGCCCCAACATCTACGCCATCAACCAGAACCGCCGTCTGACCAAGACCGTCGGCATCGTTGTGCCCTATCTCGCCGACCCGTTCTTTGCCGAGATGGCGCGCAATATCGAGCGGCGCTGCATCGATGGCGGCTTCTCTCCGCTGCTTTTCAGCTCCCACGGCGACGCGCAGCTCGAGGTCCAGATCCTCGATAGCCTTCGATCGCTGAAGCCCGCGGGCGTTCTACTGGCACCGCTGGGTCGGATCACCGACCGCACCGCTGCCGAGCGGTTCTGCGCGGATGTGCCCACCGTCCTGTTCGACAGCAATATCGAAGGCTTGGGAGAAGCTTTCGTGGGGTCCGACAATTACAGCTTCGTCAACCAGAGCGTCGACTACCTGGTGGCGACGGGAGAGCCACCTTGCCTCTTCGAGATGGCGCATCCCGCGAACCCGAACGCCAACAAGCGAAGGTTGGCCTATCTGGCCGCGATGGAACGGCATGGACTGGAGCCGCATCTCGTGCGCATCGAGGGCACCGGCTGGGGGTTCGAGCAGATCGGCTACGAGGCGGGGATGGCGGCCATCGCCGATCGGTCGCTGCCGTCCAGAACCATCCTGTGCAGCAACGACCGGCTTGCGATCGGGCTCCTGTCGGCCTGCTACGAATCCGGCCTGAAGGTCGGCCGGGGGACGGGATGCGCATTGCGGATCGCGTCCCACGACGACCATCCGTTCTCCCGATACACCAGCCCCGCGCTGACGACCGTGGCCCATGATTACGAGGCCGTCTCGAACCGCAGCGTCGAGGCGCTTTTCGAGTTGATCGCGAGCGGCGGACGCTTCGCGGCGCGGACCGAATCCCTGTTCGCGGCGCGCCTAATCTTACGGCACTCTGCCTGACGAAACTTCCCGATGTAAACTTTACGCGGGTAAAGAATTTTCGTTGACAGGTCTCGGGAGGGCTGGGTAGCCTTGCATGCGAGGGCGCAGACGTTCGCCCCCAACCAGACGTCCAGGGAGGACACCAATGACCATCAAGTACGCGCTTACCGGCGCGTCGGCCCTTGCGCTCGTCGCGGGGTCGGCCTTCGCCGACGGCCATGCCACCACGCTGACCATCGCCACCGTGAACAACGGCGACATGATCCGCATGCAGGGCTACACCGACGATTTCACCGAGAAGACCGGCCACAGCGTCGAATGGGTGACGCTCGAGGAGAACGTGCTGCGCCAGCGCGTCACCACCGACATCACCACCAAGGGCGGCGCCTTCGACCTGATGACGATCGGCATGTACGAAGCGCCGATCTGGGGCGCCGCCGGCTGGCTGATCCCGCTCGACGACCTGTCTGCCGAGTACAACGTGGACGACATCCTGCCCGCGATGGCCGGTGGCCTGTCGCATGACGGCACGCTCTATGCCGCGCCGTTCTACGGCGAATCCTCGATGGTGATGTACCGCACCGACCTGATGGAGGCCGCGGGCCTCGAGATGCCGGATGCGCCGACCTGGGACTTCATCCGCGAAGCGGCCGCGGCGATGACCGATCGCGACGCCGAGATCAACGGCATCTGCCTGCGCGGCAAGGCCGGCTGGGGCGAAGGCGGCGCGTTCATCAATTCGATGGCCAACTCCTTCGGCGCGCGCGTCTTCGACGAGGACTGGACCCCGCAACTCGACAGCGAGCAGTGGGCCACCACGGTCAACTTCTTCAAGGACATGATGGACGAGTCCGGCCCCGCCGGATACGCGACCAACGGCTTCAACGAGAACCTCGCGCTGTTCCAGCAGGGCAAGTGCGGCATGTGGATCGACGCGACCGTCGCCGCGTCCTTCGTGACCAATCCCGATGATTCGACCGTCGCGGATTCGGTCGGTTTCGCGCTGGCGCCCGACAACGGCCTCGGCAAGCGCTCGAACTGGCTCTGGGCCTGGGCGCTGGGCATCCCGGCCGGCACGCAGAAGGAAGCCGCCGCCAAGGAGTTCATCGAGTGGGCCACCGGGACCGCCTATATCGAGATGGTCGCCGCCAACGAGGGCTGGGCCAACGTGCCGCCGGGTGCGCGCCAGTCGCTCTATGACAACCCCGAGTACCAGACCGTGCCCTTCGCGCAGATGACCCTGGACTCGATCCTGTCGGCCGACCCGAACAACCCGACCGTCGACCCGGTGCCGTATGTCGGCATCCAGTTCGCCGCGATCCCCGAATGGGCCGGTATCTGGACCCAGGTCAGCCAGGAGCTCTCGGCCGCCTATGCCGGTCAGCAGACCGTCGAGGAAGCGCTCGAGAAGGCGCAGGCCATCACCACCGAAGAGATGGAAGCCGCAGGCTACTGATCTCGACCACGGGGGGCGGCCGCGCGCCGCCCCCCGGATCCGGATGATGGCCGCCGACCTCGCGCCGGCCGCATCCCCATCGCATCCCGACGGCTTCGCACCCATGCCGGGCGCCGCCCAAGGAGGAGACCGACATGGCCACAGCCCATTCCCGATCCGCCGCCCGCCTTATGATGGCACCCGCGGTCACGCTGCTCCTGGGCTGGATGCTCGTGCCGCTGTGCATGACGCTCTACTTCTCCTTCGCCGATTACCGCCCGCTGCGCGGCGTGTTCGAGCCGTGGATCGGCTTCGACAACTACGTCCGCTTCGTCAGCTCCTCGGCTTTCCTCGACTCGGTCTGGACGACGCTCATCCTCGTGAGTGCGGTGCTGGCGATCACCGTGACGCTGGGCATCCTGCTGGCGATGCTCCTGAACGAGGAGATCTTCGGCCAGGGCATTGTCCGGATCCTCGTCATCTCGCCCTTCTTCATCATGCCGACCGTGTCCGCGCTGGTCTGGAAGAACATGATGATGGACCCGACCAACGGCGTCCTCAGCCATGTCTGGCGCTTCTTCGGCGCGACGCCTCACGACTTCCTGTCGCAATCGCCGCTCCTGTCGCTGATCCTGATCCTGTCATGGCAATGGCTGCCGTTTGCGACGCTGATCCTGCTGACCGCGATCCAGTCGCTCGATTCCGAGCAACTGGAGGCCGCCGAGATGGATGGCGCGCCGCCGCTCGCGCGGTTCTGGCACCTGATCCTGCCGCATCTGGGGCGCGCGATCACCATCGTGATCCTGATCCAGACGATCTTCCTGCTGGCGGTCTTCGCCGAGATCTTCGTCACCACCGGCGGCGCCTTCGGGACGCGGACGCTGTCGTACCTCGTGTTCCAGCGCGTCCTCGAGAGCCAGAATGTCGGCCTCGGCTCCGCGGGCGGCATCTTCGCCGTCATCCTCGCCAACATCGTCGCGATCTTCCTGATGCGGATCGTCGGCAAGAATCTCGACTGAGGAGACACAGACATGGCCCGCGCCGTCACGCCTCGCCGCAAGGCGATCGTCTCCCTCCTCGCCTGGGGGATCGGTCTTCTGCTGTTCTTCCCGATCCTCTGGACGATCCTGACCAGCTTCAAGACCGAGGCCGAGGCCATTGCCTCGCCGCCGAACTTCATCGCCTTCGACTGGACGCTCGAGAATTACGAGGTTGTGCAGGAGCGGTCCGACTACATGAAGTTCCTCTGGAACAGCATCATCATCGCGGGCGGATCGACCATTCTCGGGGTGCTGGTGGCGGTCCCCGCCGCGTGGTCGATGGCCTTCGTGCCGTCGAAGCGCACCAAGGACATCCTGCTCTGGATGCTCTCGACCAAGATGCTGCCGGCGATCGGCGTGCTCTACCCGATCTACCTCATTTGCATCGAGTTCGGCATCCTCGACAGCCGGATCGCCCTCGTCGTGATCCTGATGCTGATCAACCTGCCGATCATCGTCTGGATGCTCTATACGTATTTCCGCGAGATTCCGTCCGAGATCCTCGAAGCCGCGCGGATGGACGGGGCGGGCCTCAAATCCGAGATCCTTTACGTGCTGACGCCGATGGCGGTGCCGGGCATCGCCTCGACGCTGCTCCTGAACTTCATCCTCGCGTGGAACGAGGCGTTCTGGACGCTGAACCTGACGGCCGCGAACGCCGCGCCGCTGACCGCATTCATCGCCAGCTATTCGTCGCCCGAGGGGCTCTTCTTCGCCAAGCTCTCGGCCGCGTCGACCATGGCCATCGCGCCGATCCTCATCATGGGCTGGTTCAGCCAGAAGCAACTTGTCCGGGGTCTCACCTTCGGCGCCGTCAAGTAAGGAGACCGATATGGGTCGCATCACATTGCAGGGCGTGACGAAAAGCTTCGGCGACGTCGAGGTCATCCCGCCCCTCAACCTCGAGATCGAGGATGGCGAGTTCGTCGTCTTCGTCGGGCCATCGGGCTGCGGCAAGTCCACGCTCTTGCGCCTGATTGCCGGGCTCGAGGACGTCACCGGCGGGGATATCGAGATCGACGGGCGCAATGTCTCGACCGTTCCGCCCGCCAAGCGCGGCCTCGCGATGGTGTTCCAGTCCTACGCGCTCTACCCGCACATGTCGGTGCGCAAGAATATCGCCTTCCCGATGCGCATGGCCAAGATGGACAAGGCCGAGCAGGACAAGCGCGTCGCGCACGCGGCCAACATCCTGAACCTCACCGACTATCTCGACCGCCGCCCAGGACAGCTCTCGGGCGGCCAGCGCCAGCGGGTCGCCATCGGCCGCGCCATCGTGCGGGAGCCGGCGGCCTTCCTCTTCGACGAGCCGCTCTCGAACCTCGACGCCGCCCTTCGCCACGGGATGCGGGTCGAGATCGGCGAGCTGCACAAGTCGCTGGCCACGACGATGATCTACGTCACCCACGACCAGATCGAGGCCATGACCATGGCCGACAAGATCGTCGTGTTGCGCGCCGGGCATATCGAACAGGTCGGCTCGCCGCTGGAGCTCTACCGCACGCCGCGCAACCTCTTCGTCGCGGGCTTCATCGGCTCGCCGACCATGAACCTCTTCGAGGGGCCCGAAGCCGCCAGGCACGGCGCCCATACGATCGGCGTTCGCCCCGAGCACCTGATGCCCTCGGCCACCGGCTCGGACGGATCGTGGCGCGGGCGGGTCGGCCTGTCGGAGCATCTGGGGTCGGACACGTTCCTCCATGTCCACGACACGGGTCTGGCCGAGACGATCACCGTCCGCGCGGGCGGCGAGATCGACCTGCGGCACGGCGATACGGTCTATCTCACGCCCGAGGCCGACAAGATTCACCGCTTCGACGCGCAAGGCCTGCGGCTGGCATGAAGCTCGACGGACGATCCGCCCTGATCACGGGTGCGGCGCGCGGCATCGGGCGTGGCTTCGCGATGGCCTACGCGGCCGAGGGTGCGACCGTGGCCGTCGCCGATATCGACCGCGCCGCCGCCGAGGCCACGGCGACCGAGATCGGCCACGGCGCCTATGCCGTCGAGATCGACGTGAGCGACCAGCGGAGCATCGATGCAGCCGTTACCACGGTCGTGGACCGCGCGGGGAAGCTCGACATCCTCGTCAATAACGCCGCCCTCTTCGATGCCTCCGAGACCGTGGACATCACGCGGGCGACCTATGACCGGCTCTACGCGGTGAACGTGGCGGGCACGCTCTTCACCATGCAGGCCGCCGCGCGCCAGATGATCGCACAAGGACATGGCGGCAAGATCATCAACATGGCCAGCCAGGCAGGCCGCCGGGGCGAGCCGCTGGTGCTGGTCTATTGCTCGACCAAGGCCGCGGTCATCTCGATGACGCAATCGGCGGGGCTCGACCTCATCCGTCACGGGATCAACGTCAACGCCATCGCGCCCGGCGTCGTCGACGGCGAGCACTGGGTGCATGTCGACGCGACCTTCGCGCGGCTCGAAGGCAAGCGCCCCGGCCAGAAGAAGGCCGAGGTCGAGGCAGGGGTGCCCGCGGGCCGCTTCGCCGTGCCTTCCGACCTCGCGCCGATGGCGGTCTTCCTCGCCTCGGCCGACAGCGACTATGTCGTCTCGCAATGCTTCAACGTGGACGGTGGCCAGTGGATGAGCTGACGCCCCTGTCGAACGCGACCCTGGGCGACCTGCCGCCGGGCGTGTCCGTCCCGACCTATGATCGGGCGGCGCTGACGGCGGGCATCGTCCATATCGGGCTCGGCAATTTCCACCGGGCGCACCAGGCGTGGTATCTGCACCGGCTGATGCAGGACGGGCTGGCCCATGACTGGGCCATTGTCGGCGCGGGCGTGCGCCCCGCCGATGCGGCGATGCGCGAACGCCTTCTGGCGCAGGACGGCCTGACGACGCTGATCGAGCTGTCGCCCGAGGGCGTCTCGGCGGAAGTGATCGGTCCGATGATCGAGTTCGTCGAACTTACCGACGGCCATGGCCCCCTGATCGCCCGCATGGCCGAGCCCGATATCCGCATCGTCTCGCTGACGGTGACCGAAGGTGGATATTTCATCGACGCCGCCACCAAGGGCTTCGATGCGGACCACCCCGACATCCGACACGACGCAGCCCATCCGGAGACGCCCCGCACCGCATTCGGCGCCATGATCGAGGCATTGCGCCGTCGCCGCGATGCCGGCCACGGGCCGTTCACCTGCCAGTCCTGCGACAATCTTCAGGGCAATGGCGACATCCTGCGCCAGACGGTCGTGTCTCTGGCGCGCTACTCGGACCCCGACCTCGCGGACTGGATCGACGCGCACGCAACCTTCCCCAACGCGATGGTCGATTCGATCGCCCCGGCGACGGGCCCGGCCGAGCTGGCGCTCGTGCGCGACCTCGGGATTGCGGATGCCGCGCCGGTGACCCACGAGAACTTCCGCCAATGGGTGATCGAGGATGATTTCTGCGCCGGGCGGCCGCCATGGGACCACGCGGGTGCGACCTTCTCGTCGGATGTCCATGCCTACGAGGCGATGAAGATCCGCCTGCTCAACGCGGGCCACCAGGTGATCGCCGATCCGGGCGAACTGTTGGGGATCGAGACCATCGCGGGCTGCATGGCGCATCCGGCCATCGCCGCGCTCTTCCGCAAGGTCGAGCTCGAGGAGATCGTCCCCCATGTCGCGCCGGTGCCCGGCATGACGCCCGAAGCCTATGTCGACCTGGTGGCGGCCCGGTTCTCGAACGCGCGGATCGTGGACACCGTGCGCCGCGTCGCCTTCGACGGCGCGTCGCGACATACGGGGTTTCTGCATCCTGTGATTCGCGACGCGCTGGCGGCCGGGACGTCGGTCGAGGGGCTGGCGCTGGTCCAGGCGCTCTGGGCGCGAATGTGCGAGGGCACGCGCGAGGACGGCAGCGAGATCGCGCCCAACGACCCGATCTGGGACCGTTTGCAGACCGTCGCCGCCGTCGCGCGGGAACGACCGCAGGCCTGGCTCGAGCAGGAGGCGCTCTACGGCGATCTGGGCGAGCAGCCGCGCTTTGCGGATGCCTTCGCGGGCTGGCTCCGGCTGATCTGGAACGACGGCACCGAGGCGGCGCTGGCCGCGTATCTGCGCAGCTAGGCGAACCGGCCGCTCAAGCCACCGCGAGCCCCGCGTTCGTGTTCAGCATGAACTGCGAGAAGATCGGCGCACTTGCCGCGCCCAGCGCGCGCGCGTTCGGCCCGATATTGCCCGGCTCGATTCGCGGCGGGATCAGACCGCGCACGTCTTGATTGGCCAGGTAACGGCGCACCCGTTCCACGAGGTCCTGCCGGATCTCGGCGGGGAAAGCCCCGTCGATCAGGATCGCCTCGAAATCGATGACGGCGCAGATCGAGAGGCTCGCCCGCGCCAGCTCCTGCGCCACCCGCCCCAGCCAGGGATCGACATGCCGTTCCAGCCCCGACCAGTCGAGCGGCTGCCGCCAGAGCAGGTCGGGATCGAGGTCGGATTCGCGCAGCCGCCGTTCCAGCACATGGATCGACGCCATGTCCGCAAGCTGCATCGCCTCGCCATTGGGCCCGACGCTTCGGATCGAACCCAGCGCACCCGCATTGCCCTGCCGCCCCTCATAGACCGAGTGGTTGAGCACGACGCCGCCGCCCACGAACGCACCGATGAAGATGTAGGCATAGTCCCGGAACTCGCGCCCGCGGCCATAGACCTGCTCGGCCTGACAGGCGGCGGTCGCATCGTTGAGGACGATCACCGACAGTCCCGTCAGCGCCTCGACGCGTGCGCGCAGATCGACCGTATGCCACGCCCCGAACACGTCCTCCGGACCGTTCGTCGCGTGGGTCGGGCGGTTCCAGAGCTCGAAGGGTGCGGCGACGCCGATCCCGCAGAGACAGCTCCGCTGCACCGGGTCGAGCGTCGCCGCAATCTCCTCGATCGAACGCGCGAGGAATGCGAAGACCGTCTCGGGGATCGGACGCGCATAAGTCAGGCGGCGTTCGGCGCGAATCACGCCGGTCAGATCCATCAGAACGAGGTCCGCCGAGCGACGCCCGATCTTTAGCCCCCAGGACAGCGCCCCGTCGGGCCGCACGAGCATCGGCATCGACGGCTTGCCGACCTTGCCGCGCATCGGCTCGCCCCGCTCGATCACACCTTCGGATTCGAGACGCCGCAGGATCACGGAAACGGTCGGCGGCGAGAGCCCCGCGCGCCGCGCCAATTCGCTCGCCGGAAGGCCCCCGTGGCGTTGCAGAAGCGACAGCAGCAGCCGTTCATTATGCGCCCGCACACCCTTCTGGCTCAGCCCCGCGCTGATCTGCGTCACCACGCGGGCGCCGAAGAGGGGATCGATGTCGGATGGGTCGCTCATGGCCCTCTCTCGCACTCCGGGCGTCAGCGCACCATGGCACGCGCCGATTAATAAGGAAAGTAAACTAATTTATTGACAGCGATCGCCACCGTCTGTCAGGCACGGGGACATCGTCCCGGCGCACCGGGTCGGATCATCGAGGTCGCCGGGGCAGTACCGGAGGCCCAGCTTCTGGGAGGAAGAATATGAAAGCGCTTCTCGCCGGCACCACGATCGCCGCCACTCTGACCGCAGGCCTCGCCGCCGCGGATGGGCATGCCGTCTCCGCCTGCCTCATCACCAAGACCGACACCAACCCGTTCTTCGTCAAGATGCGCGAAGGCGCGCTGGCCAAGGCCGAGGAGCTGGGCATCAACCTGTCCACCTATGCCGGTCAAGTTGATGGCGACCACGAAACGCAGGTGCAGGCGATCGAGACCTGCATCCTCGACGGCGCCAAGGGCATCCTGATCACCGCCTCCGACACCTCGTCCATCGTGCCCGCCGTCCAGCAGGCCCGCGACGCCGGTCTTCTGGTCATCGCGCTGGATACCCCGCTCGAGCCGATCGACGCCGCCGACATGACCTTCGCCACCGACAATTTCCTGGCCGGTGAACTGATCGGCCAATGGGCCGCCGCGACGCTGGGCGACGATGCCGAGACCGCGAAGATCGCCATGCTCGACCTCGCCGTCAGCCAGCCGACCGTGGGCGTGCTGCGCGACCAGGGCTTCCTGCAGGGCTTCGGCATCGATCTGGCCGATCCGAACGTCAACGGCGATGAGGACGATCCCCGCATCGTCGGCAACGACGTCACCGCGGGCAACGAGGAAGGCGGCCGCCGCGCCATGGAGAACCTCCTGGCCGTCGATCCCGAGATCAACGTCGTCTATACCATCAACGAGCCCGCCGCTGCCGGCGCCTATGAGGCGCTGAAGTCGATCGGCCGCGAGAACGATGTCCTGATCGTGTCCGTCGATGGCGGCTGCCCCGGCGTCCAGAACATCGCCGATGGCGTGATCGGGGCCACGTCGCAGCAATACCCGCTGCTGATGGCGTCCAAGGGCATCGAGGCGATCGCCGCCTGGGCCGCCGACGGCACCAAGCCCGAGGCGACCGACGGCAAGGACTTCTTCGACACGGGCGTGGCCCTCGTGACCGACCGTCCCGCCGACGGTGTCGAGTCGATCAGCGTCGGAGAGGGCACGGAGCTCTGCTGGGGTTGATCCCGGCGAAACTCTGATAGGATGGATGCGGGCCCCGGCGGGCCCGCATCGCGACGGAGGGGACCCCGACATGACCGACCGCGACGACTACGAGGGCGCGACCCGCGCCGCCGACGCCCGCGTGGCGCAATTCGACGACCACGCCTCGGGCTTCGTCGGTCGCTTCCACCACGCTCTGCACACGACACCTGCTCTGGTGCCGCTCATCGTGCTGCTGGCGGCCATCGTGACCTTCGGACTGCTGCTCGGATCCAAGTTCTTCAGCCCCTTCGCCCTGACGCTGATCCTGCAGCAGGTGCAGATCGTCGGCATCGTCGCCGCCGCCCAGAGCCTCGTGATCCTGACCGCGGGCATCGACCTCAGCGTCGGCGCCATCGCGGTCATCTCCTCGGTCGTGATGGGACAGTTCACCTTCCGCTACGGCCTGCCGGCCGAGATCTCGATCGTCTGCGGCCTGGCCGTCGGCACGCTGATCGGCGCGGTGAACGGCATCCTCGTCGCCGTCGTCCGCCTGCCGCCCTTCATCGTGACGCTGGGCATGTGGCAGATCGTTCTGGCCGCCAACTTCCTCTATTCCGCGAACGAGACCATCCGCAGCCAGGATATCTCGAACGACGCGCCCGTGCTGCAACTGCTGGGCTGGAAATTCCAGATCGGCGGCGCGGTCTTCACCGTGGGCGTCGTCGTGATGATCGCGCTCGTCTTCATCCTCGCCTACGTGCTGCGTCACACGGCATGGGGCCGACATGTCTATGCGGTGGGCGACGACCCGGACGCGGCCGAGCTTTCGGGCGTCGCGGTCAAGCGGACCCTCATCAGCGTCTACGCCACCGCGGGCTTCATCTGCGCCATCGCGGGCTGGGCCCTGATCGGGCGCATCGGTTCGGTCTCGCCGACCTCGGGCCAGCTTCTCAATATCGAGAGCATCACCGCCGTGGTGATCGGCGGCATCAGCCTCTTCGGCGGGCGCGGCTCGATCCTCGGCACGCTCTTCGGCGCGCTGATCGTCGGCGTCTTCACTCTCGGGCTGCGCCTGATGGGGGCCGACGCGCAATGGACCTACCTGCTGATCGGCGTGCTCATCATCGCGGCCGTTGCGGTGGACCAGTGGATTCGAAAGGTGGCGGCATGACCACGACACCCATTCTCGCGGCCTCGGGCCTGACCAAGCGCTACGGGCGGGTCACCGCATTGGACCGCTGCGATTTCGAGCTGATGCCCGGCGAGATCCTCGCCGTGATCGGCGACAACGGCGCGGGCAAGTCGACGCTGATCAAGGCGCTTTCGGGGGCGGTCGTCGCCGATGAGGGCACGATCCAGCTCGACGGGCGCGACGTCCGCTTCTCCTCGCCCATCGAGGCGCGCGAGGCGGGGATCGAGACGGTCTACCAGACCCTTGCCATGTCGCCGGCCCTGTCGATCGCCGACAACATGTTCATGGGCCGCGAATTGCGACGACCGGGCATCGCGGGTTCGGTCTTCCGGATGCTTGACCGCCCCCGGATGGAGGAGGAGGCGCGCGCCAAGCTGAACGACCTCGGGCTGATGACAATTCAGAACATCAACCAGGCGGTCGAGACCCTGTCCGGCGGCCAGCGCCAAGGTGTTGCGGTGGCACGCGCGGCGGCTTTCGGATCGAAGGTGATCATCCTCGACGAGCCGACGGCCGCGCTGGGCGTCAAGGAGTCGCGGCGCGTCCTCGACCTGATTCAGGATGTCCGCGCCCGTGGCATCCCGATCATCCTGATCTCGCACAACATGCCCCATGTCTTCGAGGTCGCGGACCGCATCCATGTCCATCGGCTCGGCCGTCGCCTCGCCGTCATCGATCCCAAAGATTACACCATGTCCGACGCGGTCGCCTTCATGACGGGCGCCAAGGACGCGCCGGTCGCGGCGTGACGCTCGATCCGATCCTCGACCGGCTGGCCGATCTTGGGGGCGATCGCCTGCTCGTGGCCCTCGTCGGGCCGCCCGCCTCGGGCAAATCGACCCTGGCCGAGGCGCTGGTTGCCCAGCTAGGCGACGCGGCCCTCCTGCCGATGGACGGCTTCCATCTCGACGACCGCATCTTGACCCCGCGCGGCGACCGCCCGCGGAAGGGCGCGCCCCACACCTTCGATATCGGCGGGCTGTCCCGCGTGCTGGACGGGCTCCGGGCGGGCGAGGACGTCTATCACCCGATCTTCGACCGCAGCCGCGAGATCGCCATCGCGGGGGCGGGCCATATCCCCGCCGCGATCCGCACCGTGGTCGTTGAAGGCAACTGGCTCCTCCTCGACGAGCCAGGCTGGCGCGATCTCGGACCGTGGGACCTGACCGTTCGGCTGGACGTCCCCGACGAGGTGCTGCGTGCGCGACTGGCCGATCGGTGGGCGAACCTCGCCCCCGCCGAGGCCGCCGCGAAGATCGACGGCAACGACCTCCCCAATGCCGCGCGTGTCCGCGATGGCTCGCGCCCGGCGGACGTGGTTCTCGGGGTCTAGCGGAACGGGTCGCGGTGGTGCCGCGCCCGGTAGCGGCGCGGCGTCGTGTCGTAGGCGCGCTGGAACAAGCGGTAGAAATAGCTCGTATTGGCAAAGCCGCAGGCCAGCGCGACATTCTCGATCGCCGTGTCCTCGCTGCGCAGCAGATGCGCGGCATGATCGACGCGGATACGGTTCACGAACTCGGTCGGAGTGATGCCCAGCACGTCACGACAGGTGCGGCAGACATGCTCGTGGCTGCGGCCCGCGGCGGCGATGAACCCGGCGGCCCCGGCGCGAAACACCGCGGGCGCCTGCGCGGCCATGCAAGCGCGCGCGAACCAGGCGGGCCCGTCGCGGACCGCATGGCTCTGGTCGGACGCGACCCGGTTTACCAGCGTCAGCAGGAACTCCTCGATCCGCGCGAGCGACCGATCGGTCACCTGAAGCTGCCCCGCGACGGTCAGCGCCCGCTCGAACCGCGCGGGATCGAGGAGATGCGCCTCGGGCAGAGCCGCATCGCTGTCGAAGAACCGCCCGGCAACCGTGTCGGCATAGCGCCCGGCCAGATGCGCCGCCGTCTCGGATCGGAACATGACGTTGACGATCCGGCATCCGACGCGCCGGTCGGCCCGGAAGGCATGCGCGTCCCCCGGCCGCACGAAGGCCAGATGCCCCTCGCCGAGCACCTGCGTGACGCCGTTCACCCAATGCTCGGTATGTCCTTCGGTGATCAGGAAGACCTCGTGGAAATCGTGGTCATGCGCGCGCGCGGGCCAGCGCCGCGCCAAGCCCTTGCGGGCGAAGTGAAACGCCTCGCTGGCGGGAATATAGCTGGAGATGCGGAAGGTCTCGATCTGCATGGGGCAAACCAGGGTAAGGATATTCCCATCCTGCCCATGAAATATCAAACCTGTCCAAAAAAATATCAACCGAAGGCGCAGCGCCCCGGCCCCGGCGTCCCTAACGTCGAAGGCCAGCATGGAGGGATGGGATGCTGGCGACCGAGCTCGATCTCGGGTTTCGACCCGTGCGGACCGACACGGCCACGCGTCTGACGCGGGCACAGGTCGAAACCTATAACCGCGACGGGTTCGTGCAGCCCTTCGACGTCTTCGATGCCACCGAAATCGCCGCGATCCGGGGCTATGTCGACGGGCTGATGGCGGAAATGGGCGAGGCCGGGGCCTACGGCATCAATTGCTACCAGGCGCGGCTGTCGGGGCTTTACGACATCGCGACCGATCCGCGGATCCTCGACCTCGTGCAGGACATTATCGGCCCCGACATCCTCTGCTGGGCGAGTGCCATCCTGTCGAAGCGGCCCCATGATCCGAAGGCCGTGCCGTGGCACCAGGACGCGAGCTTCTGGTCGTTGAATCCGGCGCGTACCGTCACGGTCTGGCTGGCCATCGACGACGCCGATGCCGAGAATTCCGCGATGCGTTTCATTCCGGGCACCCATGACCGCGGCGCGCTGTCGGTACAGGCGACCGGGGGCGAAGCGGTGTTCCACAAGGAAACGGCGGATGCCGACGCGCTGGGCGCGCCCTTCGACAACGTGCTGGCCGCCGGTCAGGTCTCGCTCCATGCCGACATGCTGGTGCATGGCTCGCAGCCCAATCGCTCGGATCGCCGCCGCTGCGGCCTGACGCTGCGCTATTGCCCGCCCGAGGTCCGCATAACAGACGCCGCCTGGGCGCGGGGGGTCGAGGCGATCCTCTGCCGGGGCGAGCCGGGCGATTGGTCGGTCCATCCCCGTCCCGAAAACGATGACATCACCGCCACCACCAGCCCTCACATCGTGGGGAACAACTGATGCGGGTGACGTGGTTCGGTCAGGCCGCGATGCTGTTCGAAGGGGCGGAGCGGTCGGTGATGACCGATCCCTTCACGCCCGATGTGCTGGGATACCCGGCGATCACCGAGACCGCCGATATCGTCCTGACCTCGTCGGATGACGACGACGCGCATTGCCGCTCGGACCTGATTGCGGGCGACCCCGTGACCTGCAACACGCTCGACATCGCGGGCGACGGGCAGGGCGAGGCGGAGGTCGGCGGCCTGCGCGTCCGGGCCATCGCCGCCGAGGAATGGGAGCATCATCCGCGCGGCACGGCCAACCAGAACGCGATGTACCGCTTCGCGCTCGACGGGATCGAGATCGCGCATATGGGCGATGTGGGCAACGCGCTCAACGAGGACCAGACCGCCTTCTTCGAGGGGGTCGACGTGCTCTGCGCGCTGACCGGGGGTCCGCCGACGATCCGGCTGCCAGACCTGATGCACATGATCCACCGGGTGCGGCCGAAGCTCGTCATCCCGATCCACTTCCGGACGCTCGCCTACCGACCCGCGAACATCCAGTGGCTCCAGGATTTTCTCGATCACTTCAACGAGGACGACATCGACTTCGCCTTCGGCCCGCGCGCCGACCTGGCGGCGGACGACCTGCCGGACCGCACCCGCGTGCTGGTCCTCGATCACCTCAGATAAGCACCACCAAGGGAGAGACACATGACCATCCGATATCTCGTCACGGGAACCGCCGCGTTGGCGCTGCTCGCCGGCACGGCCTTCGCGCAGGACGCAAGCCGCGAGGAAACCGTGATCTTCGACCTCGACCGCACGATCACCGATCCGGCCAATTTCAACTGGCTGACCGACGGGACGGGCGTCCGCCGTATGCATGGCGGCCATCAGGTCATGTGGGAGCCGATGTTCATCCTCAACTACGGCACGGGCGAGCTGGACCCCTGGTTGGCCACCGGCTTCGAGGCCAATGACGACAGCACGGAGTTCACCATTTCGCTTCGCGACGGCGTCGAGTGGTCCGACGGCGAGGCCTTCGATGCCGACGACGTGGTGTTCAGCGTCGAGATGGCGCTTGAGAACGAGGAGATCACCGCGCGGGAGGCCGCCACGCTCCGCAGCCAGGTCGCCAGCATCGAGAAGGTCGACGCCCAGACGGTGCGCATCGCGCTGCAGGCACCCAACCCGCGCTTCATGGTCGAAAATTTCGGCATCCGCATCTTCGGCTCGTTCCTCATCATGCCCGAGCATGTCTGGGCCGGCGAGGACCCGGCGACCTTCACCTTCCCCGAGCCGATCGGCACCGGTCCCTATACCTTCACGAGCGCGGCGACGAACCGCGCCATCTGGGACCGCAACGACGACTGGTGGGGTGCCAAGACCGGCTTCATGGACCTGCCCGCGCCGCGCCGCGTCGTCTTCCTCGAGACCGGTGGCGAGGAGAGCCGGGCACAGCTGATAGCTTCGAACCAGCTCGATGCCGCTCAGAACGTCACCATCGGCACGTTCGAGGCGATCCAGGCCCAGAACCCCGAAGTGATCGCCTGGCACGAAGGCTATCCCTACGCGGCCGCCGACCCCTGCGCGCGCCAGCTCGAGATCAACACCACGGTCGCGCCCTGGGACAACGCCGCGATGCGCCGCGCCGTCGCCCACATCATCGACCGCAACCAGATCGTGAATGTCGCCTACGAGGGCACGACCGAGGCGTCGCGCACGATGTTCGCGCAATACGGCTCGATGGCGCCCTTCATCGATGCCATCGCCGAGGCCGGCTACGACCTTCCGGCGAGTGCCGATACCGAGGCCGGGCAGGCCCTGATCGAGGGCGAGGGCTGGACCCGCGACGGCGACTATTACCAGAAGGACGGCGAGACGCTGAGCGTCGAGATCCACGTCAATTCGGCCTCGACCGAGTACACGCGGACGATCGACGTCATCGTCGAGCAGCTTCAGCGGGCGGGCATCGACGCCCGCGCCGTGCCGGTCGAGAACGGCGTCTTCTGGGGCGAGGTCCTGCCCTTCGGCGCCTACGAAATGAGCTACAGCTGGCTCAGCTGCGGATCGGTGAACGAGCCCTGGGCCTCGATGGGCCGCTACACGACCGGCGACGTGGTCCCGGTGGGCGAGCGCTCGCCCGGCTTCAACAATACCTCGCGCTGGAGCGGCGAAGCGGCCGAGGCCTATTCGGCGATCATGGACGACATCGAGGGACGCGCGCTCGGCGACCCAGAGATCCCCGCGCTGGTGGCCGAGGCCTACCAGTATCTCGACGCCGAGATGCCCTTCGTGCCGCTGGTACAGGCCGCCAAGCTGATCCCGTTCAACACGACTTATTGGGAGGGCTGGCCGACGGCGGACAACTACTACAACCACCCGTTCTTCTGGTGGAACCACGCCCACCAGATCATCCACAACCTCGAAGCCGCCGAGTAGGCGCCGCCGATATCGACGGACGGGGCGCCCCGGCGGCCCGTCCCCACCCCGGAGGACCAGACATGCTCGGCATCCCGCGCGACTACCTCGTCAATCGCCTGATCACGCTCGTGCTGACCGTGGTGATCGCCGCGACGATCATCTGGATCATCCCCCGCCTCTCGCCGGTCGACCCCGCCGAGATCGCGCTGGGCCGTATGGCCTCGGGTGCGGGTTCGGTCGCCAATGCCGACGAGATCCTGGCCCAGCTTCGCGCCAACATGGGCATCGACCAGCCGCTGGTCGTGCAATATCTCAAGTTCCTCGGTGGCGCGCTGACCTTCGATTTCGGCATCTCGACCGCCGCCTTCCCAACGCCCGTCTCGTCGCTGATCCTGACGGCCTTGCCCTGGACGCTGGGCCTGATGATCCTGTCGCTGATCGTGACCTTCGTGATCGGCAACCTGCTGGGCGCGCTGATGGTCTGGGACCGGTCGCCCAAGCTCGTCCGCGTGGCGATCCCGGCGGCGATGGTCTTCACCTCGATCCCGCCGATCCTGTCGGGACTGCTCCTGATGTGGATCTTCGCGGCCAAGCTCCAATGGTTCCCGCTGACAGGCGCCTATGGCCTGATGGTCGAACCGGGCTGGGACTGGGCCTTTGTCCAATCCGTCATCCACCACGGCATCCTGCCCGCGCTCTCGATCGTGATCGTGACCTTCGGGTTCTGGGCGCTGGGGATGCGCGGCCTGATGATCACCGTGCAGGGCGAGGATTACGTCAAGCTGGCCGAGGCCAAGGGGCTGCGTCCGCGCTACATTCTCTACCGCTACATGATCCGCAACGCGATCCTGCCGCAGATCACGGCCTTCGCGCTGAAGATCGGCCTCCTGATCGCGGGGCAAGTGCTGGTCGAACGCATCTTCGCCTACAACGGCATGGGCAAGCTGCTTTACGACGCGATCCTCAACCAGGACTTCCCCGTCATCCAGGGCGTCAGCTTCGTCATCATCCTGATGACCGCGATCAGCGTGTTCCTGGTGGACCTGCTCTACCCGTTCATCGACCCCCGCATCCGGCATGAGAGCGCGTGAGATGATGCAAGGACGTCATGCCATCCGACGCGCAGGTATGCATCGCCCCGCGATATGTCCGCCGCACCCGGTCGCCATCGCGAGCGCGCCGCGCCCCTCGCCGAACCCATCCCACGGAGACCAGCCATGACCAGCTACTCCACCGACGACGACACCGCCCAGGCCGAGAGCCATCTGCCCCTGACCCGTGCCGAGAAGCGGCAGGCGCGGCGCATCCGGCGGTTCGACAACCCGTGGCTGAACCCCAAGCTGATCTGGGGCGCGGCACTGCTTCTGGGGATCGTGGCACTCGGGTTGATCGGACGGCTGCTCTGGGATCTCGATCTCGTCTTCACCGGCTCCGCACCGCTCAAGCTGCCGCCCGTCGGTTTCGAGAACCTGCGTGGCCAGCCCGGCGTCGGGTCCTATCCCCTGGGCACGGACGGCGCGGGGCGCGACATGCTGGCGATGATCGTCGTCGGTGCGCCGAACACGCTCTTCGTTGGCCTCCTCGCCAGCCTCATCGGGATGAGCGCGGGTATCGCGCTGGGCTTCTCGGCGGGTTTCATCGGCGGTCGGGTCGACGACACGATCCGGGTTCTGGCCGACGTGATGATCACGATCCCCCCGCTCCTGATCCTGGTGGTGTTCCAGACCTCCTACGGTGATGTCAGCCTCACGATGATGGCGCTCCTGATTGCGGGGTTCGTCTGGCAATCGCCGACCCGGCTGATCCGCGCGCAGGTCCTGTCGATGAAGCGGTCCGGCTATGTCCAGATGGCGCAGCTCTCGGGCGCCTCGACGCCGCACATCATGTTCCGCGAGATGCTGCCCAACCTCGTGCCCTATCTCTTCGGGTCGTTCATCGCCTCGGTCACCACGTCGATCGTCACGGCCGTCGGCCTCGAGGTGCTGGGCCTCGGCCCCCAGCGTATCCCGACCCTCGGGCGTACCATCTACGAGGCCATCAACGCGGGCGCGCTGATCCAGAATCTCTGGTGGTGGTGGGGCATTCCGACGATCCTGCTGGCGGTGATCTTCATCGGCCTCCTGCTCATTAACCTCGGCCTCGACGAGGTCTCGAACCCCCGCCTGAGGAAGCTGAGCTGATGGATGATGCGACCCTCGACAAGCCGGTCCTGACGCTGCGCGATCTCTCGATCGAATTCCCGACACCCAAGGGCATCGTCCAGGCGGTCAAAGCCCTCGACCTCACCATCCACAAGGGGCGTCGCGTCGGCTTCATCGGCGAGAGCGGGTCGGGCAAGACCACGACCGCGCTTGCCGTGATGCAGATGCTGGCCGAGCCGGGGCGCGTGTCGTCCGGCACGATCGACCTCGCGGGCACCGACATCCTGTCGCTCTCCGAAGAAGAGATGCGCCGCACGCGGCTCGACCGGATCGCCTATATCCCGCAGGGCGCGATGAACTCGCTGAACCCCGTGATGCGGGTCGAGCCGCAGATGTGGGATGCGATCATCGCCCATGAAGGCAACGTTCCACGCGCCGATCTCAAGGCCCGCTCGGATGCGGCGCTGACTTCGGTGGGCCTGCCCGCTCATACCGGCCGCCTCTACCCGCACGAACTCTCGGGCGGCATGAAGCAGCGGGTCTGCATCGCGCTCGGGATCATCCTCAACCCGGACCTCATCTTCGCGGACGAACCGACCTCGGCGCTCGACGTCGTCACCCAACGGCAGGTGATGCAGACGCTGAACGCCATCCAGGCGCAGATCGGGTCCGGCCTGATCCTGATCGGACACGACATGGGGCTGATGGCGCAATCGGTGGACGAGCTCGCGGTGCTGAAGGACGGCGAACTGGTCGAGCACGGCACCGTCCGCCAGATCATCGAGGCCCCGAAGCATCCTTACACGCAGGACCTCATCTCCTCGGTGCCGCTAGTCGGCGGCGAGAGTTTCCTCAACCCCGACCGCGGCGCGCCCGCGCCCCGCCGCGACAGTCCCGAACCGCTCCTGCGCTTCGAGGATGTCTCCAAGCGCTACGGCGCGGTCACGGCGCTTCACCCGATGTCCTTCGCGCTCGAGGGCGACACGCCGCAGATCATCTCGATCGTCGGCCAGTCGGGGTCCGGCAAGTCGACGATGGGGTCGATCATGCTGGGCTTCAATCCGCCCTCGGACGGCCGCGTCCTCTTCGAGGGGCGCGACGTCTACGGCATGGGCGCCGCCGAACGCCTCGGATTCCGCAAGAACGTGCAGGCCGTGTTCCAGGACCCCTATGCCTGCTTCAATCCGTTCTACCGCGTCAGTCACGCGCTGCGCTTCCCGTTCAAGCGCTTCGGCCTGGCCAGATCCGAGGCCCACACCAGACAGGCCATGGAAGACGCCTGCGGGGCGGTCGGCCTCGACCCCGATCTCGTGCTGCCGCGCTATCCGCACCAGCTTTCGGGCGGTCAGCGCCAGCGCCTGATCGTCGCCCGCGCCCTGATGCTCAGCCCCAAGCTCCTGATCGCGGACGAGCCCGTCTCGATGGTCGATGCCTCGCTCCGCGCCTCGATCCTGTCGAATATCTACGGCCTGAAGGACAAGCACGGCATCTCGATCCTCTACATCACCCACGACCTGGCGACGGCCTATCATGTCAGCGATTACGTCATGGTTCTCTTCAAGGGACACGTGGTCGAGTCGGGGCCGCCCCGGCAGGTGATCGGCGATCCGCAGCACCCCTACACGCGGCTTCTGATCGATTCGATCCCGTGGCCCGATCTCGACCGCGCGTGGGGCGGCGGCGGCATCGACTGGGATCCGTCGGCGGACGAGGCCGAGGCTGCGCGCACCGCCGCGGTCCATCGCGGCACGGTGCCCGGGTTCGACCTGACCCCCGCCTGACCCCCATGCCCGAACGTCACCACACCTGGCGCTTCACCCGCGAGAAGATCGCGACCCGGCTCAAGCTGATCGAACCGATGATCCATCGCCGGCATCTCGCGCTGCCGTCGCTGCGGCTGATGCCGCTGACCGGCCCGATGATCGACGCGCCGATCTGCGCCGACCCGACCGGCTGGCCCGAAATCCCGCCGGGCACCTATTGGGGCGGGGCCGATCTCGACTTCGTGCTGAAGACGTCCTTCACCGTCCCGGCGGACTGGAAGCCGGAACACCTCGCGCTGCACCTGCCGCTTGGGCTCTCGGGCGACATCTTCAACCATCCCGAGGCGCTGCTGCATATCGACAGGACGCCCATCGGGTCCGCAGACCGCTATCACCACACCGTCCCGCTCGACGACGGGCTGGCCGATGGCGCGTCCCATGTCGTCTCGCTTCACGGCTGGACGGGGCTGGCCGGGTGGCCGCCGGATCCGGACGCCCGCGCCAAGCTGATGATGGGCACGCCCGCGCTCGTGCAGCGGTGCCCCGCCACGCTCGCATTCCACAGGCTGGCCGAAACGGCGCTCGACGTGGCGACCACCCTCCCCCGCGACGACGCCACCGCGCGGGGCCTGCTCGATGCGCTCGACGCCGCGTTTCTCGTGCTCGACACGCGCGACCCGATGGGCGAGCGGTTCTACGCGTCTGTCCCGGATGCCATGCGATGCCTGGAAGCCGGTATCGCCGCCGCCGGTCCGCCCCGCGACGAGGTCCTGCACGGCATCGGCCACGCGCATATGGACATCGCCTATCTCTGGACGGTCGATCAGATCCGCCTGAAGAACGCGCGGACCTACTCCAACGTCCTGCGCCTGATGGAGGCCGATCCCGACTATCGGTTCTCGCATTCCCAGCCCGCCCTCTACGAGATGACGCGGCAGGACTATCCCGAAATGTTCGACGCGATCCGCGCCCGCGTCGCCGAGGGCCGCTGGGAGGTGATGGGCGGCATGTGGGTCGAACCCGACCTGAACATCCCCGGCCCCGAAGCGCTGGTGCGCCAGCTCACCCTCGGCCGCGCGTGGTTCGCCGAGATGTTCGGCGACGTGGAAACGCCCGTGCTCTGGCTGCCCGACACGTTCGGCTTCCCCGGCCAGGTGCCGCAGCTGATGCGACAGGCGGGTCTCGACTGGTTCGTCACAAACAAGCTCAACTGGAACCAGATCAACCGCGTCCCGTTCTCGACCCATCACTGGGAGGGGATCGACGGCAGCCGGGTGCTGGCCCACATCCTGACGACGCCGCGCCCGGTCCAGTACCTGCCCTTCCCGACGAACTACAAATCCGATCTGAGCGCAGCCGAGGTGCTGGGCACCGTCACCCACGCCCAGGGCCCGGCCACGACCGGCTTGCCGATCTGCTACGGCTATGGCGACGGCGGTGGCGGCCCGACCGAGACGCTCCTGGAAAAGGCCCGCATCATGGGCGGAATGCCGGGGATGCCACGCCTGCGCATGTCGACGGTGCGCGACGCGCTCGCCGCTCTGGAGACGACGCCCGACCTACCGATCTGGCATGGCGAGCACTACATGGAGGGCCATCGCGGCACCTTCACGTCGCAGGGCTGGATCAAGCGGGCCAACCGCTTCGCCGAGCGCGCCCTGCACGAGGCCGAGGCGCTGTCGGCGATGGCCGGTCTCGCGCCCGATCTGACCGACGCGTGGCGCCTCCTCTGCCTCAACCAGTTCCACGACATCCTGACCGGCACCTCCATCGGCGCCGTCTTCGAGGATGCCGGTCGCGACTACGCCCGGCTGGCCGAGATGACGGAGGCTGCCGCCACGGCCGCCGCTGCGCGACTGGCGGGCGCCGTGCCGCATGTTCTGAACACCTGCCCGACCACCGGGCCGCGCGTCGCCCTCCTGCCCGCCGAAGCAGCGGGCCAAGTCACGCCGGACGGCACGCTCCGCCTGCTGCCCGACCTGCCCGCCTATTCCGTCACGGCCCTGCCCGAGGCCGCCACGCCAGACGCACCCGCCACGATCACGCAAGACGGCACGACCCATATCCTCGCCAATAGCCAGGTCGAGCTCACCGTCGCCGCCAACGGCCAGCTTCTCGCGGTGACCGACCGCGTCACAGGCCGCGAGATCCTGACCGACATGCCCGCGAACCGCCTTCTGGCCTTCGAGGACCGCCCGATCTGCTGGGACGCGTGGGATATCGATCCACATTACGAAGACCGCTGCGAGGCCATCGCCGCCCCCGCCATTTGCGAGATCGTCGAGACCGGGCCGGTGCGCGTGGCCCTCCGCGTGACCCATAACTGGCGCGACAGCGCGATCGTCCAGACGATCCGCCTCACCGCCGGATCGGCGCGGATCGATTTCGACACCGAGGTCGACTGGCACGAGCGCCACATCCTCCTGAAGGCGGCCTTCCCCGTCGCGCTCGAGGCGGACACTGCGCTCTACGATATCCAGTGGGGCACGATCGCCCGGGCGACCTCCCGCGTGTCGGCCTTCGACGCCGCCCGATTCGAGGTGCCGGCCCAGAAATGGGCGCAGCTCACCGACGGGTCCCAAGCCGTCGCGCTCCTGAACGACTGCAAGTACGGGCACGACACCCAGGGCTCGACCATGCGGCTGACGCTGATCAAGTCGGCGACCTCGCCCGACCCGCAGGCCGACCAGGGGGCGCATCGCTTCACTTACGCGCTGATGCCGTTTCCCGCGGATCGGCAGGACCTGCTCGACCACGCGGCCTATGATTTGAACACGCCGCTGCGGATCATCCCGGCCGGCGGCGCGACCGCGCCGGGCATCGCGATCCGCTGCGACACGCCGGGCGTGATCGTGGAAACCCTGAAGCCTGCATTCGATGGCGATGGCTGGACGCTGCGCCTCTTCGAACGGCTGGGGCACGAGACGGAGGCGCGGATCACGCTCGACCGCCCCGCACGATCCATCCAGCCGACCGACCTGCACGAAATGCCCACGGGTACGCCGTTGCCATCGGGCGCCGTCATCGAAGTGCCCCTCGGACCGTTCGAGATCGCGACGCTGCGCCTTCGGTTCTAGCTCGACCCCCGCGCCTGCGCCTCGGCGTCGAGACCGGCCCACCATTCCGCATACTCGGTGTTCCAGGGCGCCCGCCTCGTGACGTCCGGCGCACCATCCGCCCACCAGACCGGACCCCGTTCGCCCAATCGGACCTTGGCATCCTGCACCCGCGCTCGCGCGGCCCGCATCGCATCGGGCCCATCGGCATCGCGGACCGCGCGGCGCGCCGCCATCAGGTCTCGCACGGCCGTCTGCCGCGCGTCCTCGGGCAGAGACGGGTCGGTCTTGCGCCAGAGGCGCGCCTTGGCCACGAAATAGCGGCCGTCCGGGGTTTCGGGATAGTTCGGCATGACAGGGCAGATAGCCCTCACATCATGCGGATCACCTTCGGATCGAGTGCCAGCACATAACCCTGCCGCGTGATGTTGCGGATCAGCAGATGGGTCACGATCTGGTTGCCCAGCGCGTCGCGCAGCCGTTTGATGCGCGTGGCCCCCGCCGCCTCCTCGCAATCGCTTTCGGGCTTGCCCGAGATCATCGCCTCGATCTGCGCGCCGGTCAGCATGTCGCCGTCCAGCCGCGCCTCGGCCAGAACCGACAATGTCTCCATCGCCGCATCGGTCAGCTTCAGCTCGATATCGTTGAGCATCACCGCGTTCTCGGCCCGCGCCAGCACCAGCGACGTCACCTGGATGCCCGAGCGCTCGATCTCGCCCATCCGGCGGTTCAGCGTCACGATGGCCAGAAGCAGCACGACGCAGGCGATCAGCAGCGCGGTCGCGAAGACCAGCAGCACGAATATGACGGTCCGGTAGCTGGCCAGGACTTCGCCGAAGGCGGTGCCCGACTGGGCCAGAACCTCCAGAAGGCCGATCTCGGCGCGGGTGGTCAGGTCGGCTTCGACGAACAGGCGCTCGACGCGCATGTTGAACGCGTTGCCGTCGGGCAGCGTGGCGAACAGGAAGATCGCCGCCGCCGCCAGGATGACGACGATCGCGGCGATGCCGAAGCCCACGACCTTGGCCGAGGCCGCGCGCGTCTCAGTAACGGAGGAAGTATTCGCCGGCACTCTCTTCCCTTTCCTCGAGCCCGTCTGGGCCGAACACGGACGTCACCTCGAGCAATTGCCAGCCGTCGCCCAGCCGGGCGGCGATGACTTCGGAGGCGGAGCCGATATCGCATCGGTCATCCGGCAGTTCGACCACACCGTAGTGCAGGCGCAAGGGGTCGTCCTGCTTTGCCTTGTAATCGGCATAGCACGCCGCCCAGCCCGGAGAGGCAAGGGCGAAGGTCAGGATCAGGGGAAGTGCGGGGTTCATGCCTCCCTGATGGGGGATCGCGGCGCCGCAATCAATATCCGAGGCGATTCAGGGCGCGGCTATCCCATGACACCGCTCCGTTATTGAGGGACCCGGCCGACCTGGGCGACGGACGGGGTGTCCGACCTCGAACCCCGACCGCGAAGGAGCCCTGCCCATGATCCGCATTCTGACCGCCGCGATCCTGTCCGCCGCCATCGCCCTGCCTGCCACCACCGCCCCCGCCCGCGCCGATGCCGAGGACGTGGCCAAGGTGCTGGGCGGTCTCGCCGCGCTCTACATCCTCAAGGAGGCCGTCGAGCGAAACCGCGAACGCCGCGCCGCGCCCGTCGCCCGTGCGCCCGTCCACCAACCGGAATATTACAGCCATCGGCATTCCGGGCTCGGGGCCCACAGCCACCGTACCGGCACGGATCATACCCGCGCCCACCCCCATCGCGATCGGCCCCGGCAAGACCGCCGCAATGTCCGCGTCCTGCCCGAGCAGTGCTACGTGACGCTGCGCACCGATCGCGGCCTCGTCTCGGGCTACGGCGCGCGCTGCATGCAGAACGCCGTCGCACGTCCCGGCGCGCTGCCGCCGCAATGCATTCGACAGCTGCGGACCGACCGGGGTCCGCGCAACATCTACGGCCCGCGCTGCCTTGCGCGGGACGGCTGGTCTCCCCGCACCGCAAGGCGTTGACGCGCATGCGTTGACGTCACGCCGGGAGAGGGGGCAGGGTTGGCCGCGTGTCGATCCTGCCCCCGCAATCCATTTACGAGCAGGCCGCCCGTGACCGCGGGGCGCGCGTCATCGTCGGGCTCGACGAGGTCGGTCGCGGGCCCTGGGCCGGGCCGGTCGTGGCCTGCGCCGCGCGCCTGATCGGGCCGCCCCCCGAGGGGTTGGACGATTCGAAGAGATTGACCGCCCGGCGCCGCGAGGCCCTCGCGGCCCTCCTCGAGGCCTGCTGCGAGATCGGCTACGGCGAGGCGAGCGTCGCCGAGATCGACACGCTCAATATCCGCGCGGCCACCCACCTCGCCATGGCGCGCGCCGTCGCGGCCCTCGGCACGCCGCCCGACCACCTGCTGATCGATGGAAACGACCGGCCCGGCTGGGTCGATTGTCCCCATACGCTCATCATAGGCGGCGACGGGCTCTCACCGTCCATCGCGGCGGCCTCGGTTCTGGCGAAAATAAGGCGGGATCGGGGCATGGCGGCGCTGGCGCAACAGCATCCGGGCTATGGCTGGGAGCGGAACGCCGGATACGGCACGCGGCAACACCAGGACGGCCTCGCACAATACGGTGTGACGCAACATCATCGGCGTAGCTTCGCACCAATACGCAAGATGTTGTGTCAGTAACCCTGCCCCGATCTTGCCGCATTCCACTTGTGGACCAATGATCCCCGGCCCGCCATCGTAGCCTCACACCAACAAGGCGACCCCGATCAACGAGGGCGCCACACGAGGCGACAGACATGGCAAGACCCACCCCGGAGGCGTCCGCGCTTCCGCTCGATACCATCTTGTCCGGCGATTGCGTGGCGGCGATGGACGCCCTGCCGGCGGACAGCGTGGACCTGATCTTCGCGGACCCCCCGTACAATCTGCAGCTCAAGGGCGACCTGCACCGGCCCGACAACTCGACCGTCGATGCCGTGGACGATGCCTGGGATCAGTTCGACAGCTTCGCCGCCTATGACGCGTTCACCCGCGACTGGCTGCGGGCCGCGCGTCGCGTGCTCAAGCCCGACGGTGCGATCTGGGTGATCGGCAGCTATCACAACGTCTTCCGCGTCGGCGCTGCGATCCAGGATGCGGGCTACTGGCTTCTGAACGACGTGGTCTGGCGCAAGTCGAACCCGATGCCCAATTTCCGCGGCAAGCGGCTGACCAACGCGCATGAGACCCTGATCTGGGCGTCGAAGGCCGAGGGGTCGAAATACACCTTCAACTACGAGGCGATGAAGGCGCTGAACGAGGGCATCCAGATGCGCTCGGACTGGACCTTCCCGATCTGTACCGGCCACGAGCGCCTCAAGAACGCGCGCGGCGAGAAGGCCCATCCGACCCAGAAGCCCGAGGCGCTCTTGCACCGCGTGCTGGTGGCGACGACCAATCCCGGCGACGTCGTGCTCGACCCGTTCTTCGGCTCGGGGACCACGGGCGCCGTGGCCAAGATGCTCGGGCGCCGCTGGATCGGGATCGAGCGCGAGGCCGAGTATCGCGACATCGCCGAGGCGCGGATCGCCGACGCCCGCCCCTACGAGAAGGCGGCCATCGAAACCACGACCTCGAAGCGAAGCGCGCCGCGTGTGCCCTTCGGCACGCTGGTCGAGCGCGGAATGCTGCGGCCGGGTGAAGAACTTCTCTCGGGCAATGGACGGCACCGCGCCAAGGTGCGGGCCGACGGCACGCTTTCAGGCGAGGGCATCAAGGGGTCGATCCACCAGGTCGGCGCCGCCTACGAGAACGCGCCGTCCTGCAACGGCTGGACCTATTGGCACTTCAAGCGCGAGGGCAAGCGCGTCTGCATCGACACGCTGCGCCAGCAGATCCGGGACGAGATGGGCGACGCGCTGAACTGACCTCCCGACGAGTTACCGCCTGCGCCCGCTGTCCAATGTCCGGCGGGCGCACCTTGACCCCCGTGCCCTTGTGGCATGGGGGTCCTTTTTATTCCGACCCTTCCGTTAGAAGGCAGAGCGCGCCCGATGATCCTTCGCGATGCGCGACGGCCAGCCCCGCCGCCCCCGACGGCGTTGTCGCGTGGCCCAGCCCCGCCGCAAGCTCGACCGCGGCACGGGAGTCGGCCTCGGTCAGCGTGGCGTAGCGCACGTCGCAGCGGGCGAGGATCTCGACGGCCAGCATCGAGGGCGCCTTGCAGTCCAGTCGCCCCATGATGCTGACATCGCCCTTGACGGTGACGGGTCTGCCCACGGCCGCGCTGGCCGCAAGGCAGGCCGCCCGGTCGGGCTCCACCACGACGATCTCGGGCTGGACCGGCCAGTCGGCGCGGATCGTCTCGGCCAATGCCGCCGCCATCCCCCCGACCCCGGCCTGAAGATAGACGCGGTCGGGCCAGACCCGCGTTTCGGTCGCGATCTCGCGGGCGATCACGGTGTACCCCTCCATCACGAGGCGCGGCGGCTCGGTGTAGCCGCGCCACGACCCGTCGGCGAGATGGGTTGCGCCCGTCGCCTCGGCATCGTCGATGGCCGCCGCGACGCTCTCTTCATAGGTCTCGCCGGACCGCACGACCTCGGCGCCGCGCCCCTGCAACCTCCGGGCGAATCGGTCGGGCACCTGCGCGCTCAGGTGGACACGCGCGTGCGCCCCGAACAGCCGGGCCCCGGCCGCGACCGCCAGACCGTGGTTTCCTGCGCTGGCACAGACGAACACGCGACCCCGGCCGGCGCTTCCGTCGGCCAGCGCCTCGGGGGTGCCGCCCAGCAGGCGAGCGACGGCATAAACCCCGCCCAACGCCTTGAACGCCCCGAGGCCCATCCGTTCGGATTCGAGCTTCAGCCGGAGATCACCGTGGCGCACCAAAGGCGTCGCCGCGTGGATCGGACAGTGTCGGAGAAGGGCGAGGGCGCGATCGGGTTCGAGCAGGCGGATCATAGCCCAGCATGGTCGAACGCGCGCCTGTCGCCCAAGAAAAAAGAGCGCCCCCGGAGGGACGCCCTTTTCTTGAAACCTACGAAAGGCTCCGTCGTCGTTCGGATCAGTCCGAAGCGGCGGCGGCGGCCAGCAGGATCAGCGCCAGGATCGGAACGACGATGCCAGCGGACGAGGACGAGGTGTCCTCGACGATGACAACGGGCTCGACCGGAGCGGGCGCGATGTTGCCTGCGAAGGCGGTGGTGGCGGCGCCGGTCAGAACGGCGGCGAGAGCGAGTTTCTTCATAGTATCCTCCAAGATACGCCATCGGTGAGGCGACAGTTGCCACACCATATGGCACCCAAGACTGTACCTCGTGCAAGCTCGTTAAACAGTTACGCGGGGCCAATGCAACGGGAAGTAAAGTGAATTCCTGTGTCCTCCCGGCAAGCTACGTCAAATAAGCAACACCTGTGTTCCGACCCGTGTCATCGCGAAAACCTCGGCGATGTGTTCATTGTAGAGGCCGATGCAACCGGAGGACGAACGCCGCCCGATCTTGCGCGTGTCGTGCGTCCCGTGAATCCGGTAGTAGGTCCAGCCCAGATAGAGCGCATGCGTGCCCAGCGGATTGTTCGGACCCGGCCCAACGACGGCGGGCCATTCGGGGTTGCGGCGGCGCATGTTCGGGGTCGGGCGCCACGTCGGCCCCACCACCTTCTGGACGACGCGGGTCCGGCCCCGGCGCGTCAGCTGCTCGCTGGACGGAACCGACGACGGATAAAGGTGATATCCGCCATTCTCCTGCCACATATGCAGGGCGCGGCTTTCGATATCGACGAGAATCGCCCCGTTGCGCAGATTCGAGAAGAATGGCCGCCAATCATGGGAGCGAAAGCTCGCCATATTGTGCCGCGTCGTGCCCGAGAGCGCGCTGCGGGTCTGCACCGTATCCGGCAGGGTCTGCGACAGGGCCGGGGCGGCCAGTCCGGCGGTGGCGGCACTCGCGGTCAGCAGCAGGGCGCGGCGGTTCAGCTTACGCATCAGTCTCTCCTTCATCTTGTCGCGCGCAGGCGCGCGGAATTGGCGATCCTGTTCCAAAGGCTAGGGCGCGGCCGGGTCGCGATCAAATCAAACCACGCGCGAATCGGGGAAATCTCGCGCATTCCACCTCGCGCGGCATTTGCCTTGGCATCCGCTCCGCTATAGTCCCGTCGAAATCGCGAAAGACCGACGGGAACCCGACCATGAATCGCCGCACCGCCCTGATCCTGCTCTCCGGCACCGCTTTGGCGGCCTGCGCGCCGCCGCCGCCCAGCGTGGGACCGGACGGGAAGCCGCTGCCGAAGCTCTATCGCATCTCCTCGGCCGACGGGCGCCGCATCCCGTTCCGGGTGCTCGATTCGGTCAATGCGCTGCGCCAGGGGGCCGGGGCCGCCCCGCTGGCCCTCAACTCCGAGCTATCGGCCGCCGCCGCGACCCATTCCCGCGACATGTCGCTCCAGAACCGGCCGTGGCATTTCGGCTCCGACGGCTCCAGCCCGATCGATCGCGCGCGGCGCGTCGGCTATTCGGGGCGCCTTCTGGGCGAAGCCATCTCGGAGACCTACGAATCCGAACTCGAGACCGTCGCCGCCTGGATGCAGGAGGCCGGCCCCCGCCGCGTCATCCTCGACGCCAACGCGCGCCAGATGGGCTTCGCCTATTACCAGGAAAACAACGGCAAGATCTGGTACACCCTGACCACGGGCACCTGACCCGACCGTCAGGGGAAGATGTCGATCGGCGTGCCGTTCTGGACCATCGCGTAGATCTTCTTCATCTCGCGATTCTTCACGGCGATGCAGCCCGCGGTCCAGTCGTTCGACCGGCCCCGCCGCTTGTCGCCCCAGCCGTGGATGAAGATGTCGCCGCCGGGCTTCAGCCCCCGGCTTGACGCGAACTCCCGGTCTTGCTCGTTGGGATAATCGATCCCGATCGAGAGGTAGAATGCGCTGTCGGGATTGCGCCGGTCGATCATGTAGCGCCCCTCGGGCGTGCGTCCGTCGCCCTCGAACTGCTTGGGGCCCGCGGCGGTGAAGCCCAACTGGATGTCGAACGCCTCCAGCAGCTGGTCGTGATGGAAGAGATACATCTTGCGGTTGGTCTTCTGCACCTCGACCCGCGTGACCTGCGGCCCGCGATAGGTGATGAACTTGCTACAGGCCGTGAGCGGGGCCGACGCGATGAGCGCCAGCGCCAGGCGGCGCGAAAATACGGTCATGTCTGCCTGCGACGTGTCATTGCACTGTTCTTGGCGCGAACCTACCGCAACTTCGCGGCGCGCGAAACGGGGTGCGGCATCATTCCGCGTCGGCGAGCAATGCCGCCAGTCCGGTGCGGTAATCGGGATACAGGAGCTGCACGCCCAGCGCGTCCTTGATCCGGTCGTTTCGCACCTTCTTCGATTCGGCATAGAAGCTGCGCGCCATCGGCGACATCTCGGCGGTTGCGAAGTCCTCGGCCGGGGGGACCGGCAGGCCCAGAAGCTCCGCCGCATGGGCGATCACATCCTCGGGCGGTGCCGGGTCGTCATCGCAGAGATTGTAGACCGCGCCGGGATCGGGCCGCGCGATGCTGGCCGCCAGAACCTGCGCGATGTCGTCGCGATGGATACGGCTGAAGACCTGGCCCGGCTTGACGATCCGCCGTGCCGTGCCTGCGCGCACCTTGGCGAAGGGTCCGCGTCCCGGTCCGTAGATACCCGCCAGGCGGAACATGTGGGTCGCCGGGCAGATCGCGCGCCAGGCCGCTTCGGCCGCGACGCGCATCCGACCCCGTTCGGTCGAGGGTGAGAGCGGTGTCGTCTCATCCACCCAAGCCCCAACATGATCGCCATACACGCCAGTCGTCGAAAGGTATCCGACCCAATCCATGCGCCCCAAATGCGGCTCTAACACGGGCGAATAGGCGTCCAGTACCGGATCTCGGGCCGATGTCGGCGCCACCGAGGTCAGCACATGGGTCACCTCTGTGATCACATCATCGAGCGGCCCGCCGAAAATCAGCGGTTCGACACCTTCGGCGTGCAAGGCATCCGCCTTATCCGCCGTCCGGGTCGTCCCTATGATCCGCCAGCCTTTGGCCAGAAGATGCGGCGTCAACGCCCGCGCGGAATACCCGTGCCCGAAGCTCAGGAGCGTCTTCACGAGAGCCGCTCCACCGCCCAGCGGGCCGCATCGGCGACAACCGCGTCGCGATCCTCGCTCAGACCCTGTACAACGGGTTTGAGCCTTTGTTGCTGACCGTTCCCGATCGCGTAGCAGACATTCCGCACCATCCGGTCCCGCCCGATCCGCTTGATCGGCGACCCCGAGAATCGCGCGCGAAACCCGGCGTCGTCCAGCCTGGCCAATTCGTCGAGCGGCGGGGCGCGATGCGGTCCGTGATAGCGCAGGTCCGACGCCGTGACAGCGAACTTGTTCCAGGGGCAGACCGCAAGGCAATCGTCGCAGCCATAGATCCGGTTTCCCATCTTCCCCCTCAACTCCTCGTCCACCGGGCCGCGATGCTCGATCGTCAGGTAGGAAATGCAGCGCCGTGCATCGAGCTGAAATGGCGCCGGAAACGCATCTGTCGGGCAGATATCCAGACAGGCCCGGCAGGATCCGCAATGCTCCTCCTCCGGCGCGTCGGGCTCCAATTCCAGCGTGGTGAAGATCGCGCCGAGAAAGACCCAGTTGCCAAAGTCGCGGCTCAGCAGGTTGGTGTGCTTGCCCTGCCAGCCCAGCCCCGCGGCCTCGGCCAGCGGCTTCTCCATCACCGGGGCGGTGTCGACGAAGACCTTCACGGCGCAGTCTGTCTCGGCCACCATCCAGCGCGCGACGCGCTTCAGGGCCTTTTTGACGATATCGTGGTAGTCCCGCCCTTGGGCATAGACGCTGATTGCCCCGTGTTCGGGACGATTCAGGTCACCGAGAGGGTCGTGGTCAGGCGCGTAGGAATGGGCCAGCATCACCACCGACCGCGCCTTCGGCCAGAGCGCGGACGCGTCACCGCGCCAAGCGGTCCGCTCGGTCATCCAATGCATCTGTCCGTGATATCCGGCGTCCAGAAACGCGGCCAGTCGCGCGCTGGTCTCGGGCACGGCATCGGGCCGCGTCACGCCGAAGGACACGAAGCCCGCGTCCCGGATCTCGGCGCCGAGGCGGGTGCGGAGGCTCAGAAGTCCAGGTCCGCGTAATGCGCCGCCGGGCGGAATCCCGGCACGACATCGGCCAGGATCGAGCGGAAGGCGGGCCGCGACTTCACCTTCGCATACCAGTCACGCACACCTTCGTTCCGGTTCCAGTCGACATCCGAGCTGTAGTCGAGACAGCTCAGATGCGCCGCGGCCGCAAAGTCGGCGAGGCTCATGTCAGGCCCGGCCAGCCACCGGTTCCGATCCAGCAGCCAGCCCATGTAATCGAGATGGAAGCGGATCGCCTTGACCCCGTTCTTGACGTTCGCGCCGTCGGGATAGCCCGCGCGGGTCAGCTTCTTGTTGATCCGCTCGTAGACCAGCTTCGACGTCACCTCGTGGTGGAACTTGTCGTCGAACCACGCGACCAGCCGCCGGATCTCGGCCCGCTGCGCCGCGTCGCCGGGCAAGAGGCTCGGGGTGGGAACGGTCTCCTCGAGGTACTCGCAGATCGCGCCGCTGTCGCTGAGCGTGGCACCGTCGATGCGGAGCACGGGCACCTTGCCGGCGGCGTTGCGGCGCAGGAACTCGGACGACGCCTCCCAGTAGCGCTCCTCGACGAGTTCGACCTCCAGCTTCTTCTCGGCCAGCACGAGGCGGACCTTCCGGCAGAAGGGCGACAGGGCGAAGTGATAGAGCTGGATCATGGCACCCGGATACAGGGGCCGCCGGGACGGCTCAATCCTCGAAACAGGCGGCGCGGCCATCGGCGCGGATGGTCGCCGCCCCATCCGCGACCCGGCGGGCCTTCCGCTGCATCTCCGCCGACGGTCGCGCAGCACTCCGGGCCTTGGGATTGGGCAGGATCGCCGCGATCCGCGCGGCCTGCGCCGGCGTCAGGTCGTCGGCATCCACGCCGAACCAATGCCGGGCCGCGGCCTGCGCGCCGAACACGCCCTCGCCCATCTCGGCCACGTTGAGATAGACCTCGACGATACGCCGCTTGGGCCAGAGCGTCTCCATCACAGGTGTGATCACGGCTTCCGCCGCCTTTCGCACCCAAGACCGTCCCTGCCAGAGAAACGCGTTCTTCACGACCTGTTGGCTGATGGTCGAGGCGCCGCGATTGGCTCCGGCTTCGATGGCGCTCCGGATGGCGTTGACGTCGAACCCCCAGTGATCACAGAAATTCGCATCTTCGGCGGCGACCACCGATCGGGCGAGCGACGGGGCGATCGCATCGAGATCCCGCCAGTCGCGCGACACGGCGCCCAGTCGCTGCCCTTCGGACCAGATATAGGGCGTCGTCGGCGGGTCGATCCACCGATAGGCCAAAACCCAGACGAACACGATCACCGCAACGGCCACGACACCGCGCAACAGCCAGCCGATCACACGGCGCAGACCCGACCCGACCCGGGTGCGGATCGTCGGTTTCGCCTTGCGGGCACGGCTTGATCGGGAGGTTTTCTTCGCCACGCCCCCTCCAACCGCGTCGCCGGGCGCCGGTCAAGGAAAACCCCGCCCGCGGCGTCGCGGACGGGGTGACTTGAAGGGACGAAGAGCGTCTCTATTCCGCGGGGATCGCGCCCGCCTCCTCGGTCAGCGGGGCGGGCAGGTGGATCAGCATCTCCTTGGGGCAGATCTGCAGGAAGTGCCGCTTCTCGGTCTCCCAGTCCTGCAGGATCGCCCCGGCCTTGCGCGATCCGGTCTCGGCGCGGTGCCGTTCGACGAGACCGCGCAGCTCCGCCTCCCAATGCGCGACGGTGACGGGACAAGTCACAAGCGTTTCGGGGTTCATCAGGCTCGGGGCGACCCCGTCAGGGTCGTAGAGATACGCCATCCCACCGGTCATGCCGGCGCCGAAATTGGCGCCGATTTCGCCCAGGATGACGGCCACACCGCCGGTCATGTATTCGCAACCGTTCGAGCCGCAGCCCTCGATCACGACCTTCGCGCCGGAGTTGCGCACCGCGAACCGCTCGCCTGCCCGGCCCGCGGCGAAGAGATAGCCGTCCGTCGCACCATAAAGGACCGTGTTCCCGATGATGACATTGGCATCCGCCTTGAGCGGGGAGGCCATCGGCGGACGCACCACGACCGTTCCGCCGGAGAGGCCCTTGCCGACGTAATCGTTGGCGTCGCCCGAGACCTCGATCTTCATGCCGGGGGCCAGGAATGCGCCGAGCGACTGCCCCGCCGAGCCCTGAAGCTTGACGTGGAGGTGGTCGGGCTGGAGCCCGTTCCGCATCCCGAACTTCGACACGATATGGCTGGAGGTGCGCGTGCCGACCGTGCGGAGCGTGTTCTGCACCGCGTAGGACAGCTGCATCTTCTCGCCATCGTCGAGGAAGCGTTGCGCGTCCTGCACGATCTGCGCGTCGAGCGTATCCAACACCGTGTTGCGCGGCTTGGCGCGGTCGTATTCGATCCGGTCCGCGCCATCGACGGTGATCAGGAGCGGGTTCAGGTCGAGATCGTCCAGATGCGCGGAGCCACGCGAGACCTGCGTCAGAAGGTCCGCGCGCCCGATCACGTCGTCAAGCGACCGCGCCCCGATCTCGGCCAGGATTTCTCGCACCTCCTGGGCGTAGAAGGTGATCAGGTTCACGACCTTGTCGGCGGTGCCGGTGAACTTGGCCCGAAGCTCGGGGTTCTGGGTGCAGACGCCGACCGGACAGGTGTTCGACTGGCACTGGCGCACCATGATGCAGCCCATCGCGATCAGCGCGGCGGTGCCGATGCCGTATTCCTCGGCCCCCATCATCGCGGCCATGACGATGTCTCGCCCCGTGCGCAGCCCGCCATCGGTGCGCAGCGTCACACGGCTCCGCAGGTTGTTCATCGCCAGCACCTGATGCGCCTCGGTCAGGCCCATCTCCCACGGCAGGCCCGCATATTTGATGCTGGTCGCGGGGCTGGCCCCGGTGCCGCCGTTATGCCCAGAGATCAGGATGACGTCGGCCTTGGCCTTGGCCACGCCCGCGGCGATCGTGCCCACGCCCGAGGACGCAACCAGCTTCACGGTCACCTTGGCCCGCGGGTTGATCTGCTTGAGGTCGTAGATCAGCTGCGCGAGGTCCTCGATCGAATAGATGTCGTGATGCGGCGGCGGCGAAATCAGCGTCACGCCCTTAGTCGAATGCCGCAGCCGCGCAATCAGGTCGGTGACCTTCATGCCCGGAAGCTGCCCGCCCTCGCCGGGCTTGGCCCCCTGCGCGACCTTGATCTCGAGTTCTTCACAATGGTTGAGGTACTCGGCCGTCACGCCGAAGCGTCCGGATGCCACCTGCTTGATCTTGGCCGAGGGGTTGTCGCCATTGGGCTCGGGGACGAAATGCGCCGGATCCTCGCCGCCCTCACCCGAATCCGACTTCGCGCCGATCCGGTTCATCGCCACATTGAGAAGCTTGTGTGCCTCGGGCGAGAGCGCGCCCAGCGACATGCCCGGCGTCACGAAGCGCTTGCGGATCGAGGTGATGCTCTCGACCTCCTCGATGGGGATCGACTTGCCCATCGGCTTGATCGCCAGCAGGTCGCGCAGATGGATCGGCGGGTTCGCCTGCATCGCGGCCGAGAACTGCTTCCAGAGCTCGAACGACCCCCGGTCGCAGGCCGCCTGCAGCATGTGCATCGTCTGCGCTTCCCAGGCGTGCTTCTCGCCCGAACGCCGCGCCTTGTAGAAGCCGCCGATGGGCAGGACGTTGGAGGTGCCCTGCCAGCCCTGCGCATGGACCTGCTCGGCCTTCCGCTGGAGGCCGGTCGTCCCGATCCCGGAAATCCGGCTCAGCATGCCGGGGAAATACTCGGCCACCATCGCACGGCTGAGACCGACCGCCTCGAAGTTGAGACCGCCGCGATAGGAGGAGATGACGGAAATCCCCATCTTCGCCATGATCTTGAGGAGGCCCGCGTCGATCGCCGCGCGATACCGGGCGACCGCCTCGTCCAACGAGCACTCCAGAAGACCGCGTGAAATGCGATCGGCCAGGCTGTCCTGCGCGAGATAGGCGTTCACAGTGGTCGCGCCGCAGCCGATCAGCACCGCGAAATAATGCGGGTCGATGCACTCGGCCGAGCGCACGTTGATCGAGCAGAACGTCCGCAGACCCTTTCGCGTCAGCCAGGAATGCACCGCGCTGGTGGCCAGGATCATCGGCATGGCGACCTTGTCGTCACCTTGGAAGCGGTCGGTCAGGACGATATGGCCCGCACCCGACCGCACGGCATCCTCGGCCTCGGCCCGAATGCGCTCCAGCCCGTCGCGCAGCGCATTGGGCGCGCCGCCCGCCGGGAAGGTGCAATCGATGGTCGTCACCGAATCCTCGAAATGCTCGAACATCGCCTGGAACTGGGCGTTGCCGACAAAGGGGCTGTCGAGGACGAGGATCTCGGTCTGGCTGCTGTCCTGATCCAGCACGTTCTTGAGATTGCCGAACCGCGTCTTGAGGCTCATGACGCGGAATTCGCGCAGGCTGTCGATCGGCGGGTTCGTGACCTGGCTGAAGCTCTGACGGAAGAAGTGGCTGAGTGGGCGGTACTTCTCGGAGAGGACCGCCGAGGGCGTGTCGTCACCCATGGACGCCAGCGTCTCCTTGCCGTCTTCGGCCATGGGCGCGAGAATCTGCTCCAGCTCCTCGACCGAGTAGCCGGCGGCGACCTGTCGCGTGCGCAGTTCGGCCCCGTCATGGATCGCCGTCTCGGCGATGCCCTTGGTGACCTCCTCCAGATCGGTGATCTTCTCGACCCACTCCCCGAAGGGCAGCGTTGCGGCCAGCTCGTCCTTCAGCTCCTGATCGTGGAAGAGCTTGCCGGTCGTCATGTCGACCGCGATCATCTGGCCGGGCCCCAGCGCGCCCTTTTCGATCACCTTGGATTCGTCGACCGGCACCATGCCCGTCTCGGACCCCGCGATCAGGAGGCCGTCGCCCGATACGGTATAGCGCATCGGCCGCAGGCCGTTGCGGTCCAGCCCCGCGCAGACCCAGCGGCCGTCGGTCATGGCCAGCGCGGCAGGACCGTCCCACGGCTCCATCACCGAGTTGCAGTAGGAATACATGTCGCGCCACGCCTGCGGCAGCTCGACCGCTTGTTGCGACCAGCTCTCGGGGACCAGCATCGTCTTGGCCATCGGCGCGTTGCGGCCTGCGCGCACCAGCACCTCGAACACCGAATCCAGCGCCGCGCTGTCACTGGCGCCCTGCGGCACGATCGGCTTGATGTCGCCTGCATGGTCCCCGAACGCGCCACCGGCCATCCGGATCTCGTGGGACTTCATCCAGTTGACGTTGCCCTTGAGCGTGTTGATCTCGCCGTTATGGGCGAGCATCCGGAAGGGCTGCGCCAGCCACCACTGCGGGAAGGTGTTGGTCGAATAGCGCTGGTGATAGATCGCGAAGGCGCTCTCGAACCGCTCGTCCTTGAGGTCGGGATAGAACTCGGCCACCTGCTCGGCCAGCATCATGCCCTTGTAGATGATCGACCGGCAGGACAGCGACGCGATGTAGAGCCCGCCGATCTGCGACGCGATGGCGGCCTTCTCGATCCGCCGCCGGATGACATAGAGCTCGCGCTCGAATGTCTCCTCGTCCACGCCCTTGGCGTTCGAGATCAGGATCTGCTCGATCTCGGGCCGGGTGGCGTTGGCCTTCTCGCCCAGCACCTCGATGTTCACAGGCACGTGCCGCCAGCCGTAGATGTAGTGCCCCATCCGCAGCACTTCGGTCTCGACGATCGTCCGGCAGGTTTCCTGCGCGCCGAAATCGTTCCGCGGCAGGAAGACCTGGCCCACGGCCAGCGCCTCGTCCCGGACGGTGTGGCCCGTGCGCGCGACCTGCTCGCCGAAAAACTTGAAGGGAATCTGGACATGGATGCCCGCGCCGTCGCCGGTCTTGCCGTCCGCATCGACCGCGCCGCGGTGCCAGATCGCCTTGAGCGCATTGATCCCGGCCTGTACGACCTTGCGGGACTTCTTGCCCTTGATGTCGACAACGAGGCCCACGCCACAAGACGCATGCTCGGACTCTTCGTGATAGAGACTGGTCTCAGCCGTCTTTGCCCGCCGCGCCAGCTCGTCGCGCTCCCATTCGGTGAACCAATGCGTCATGGGTCGTCTCCTTCGACGAAAAGCGAACGGGCCTCGTATTCGGCGCGCGTCGCGGTTGCATGGTCGCCGGCGAGCCGCGCATAGGCGGGCGCCCGGTCGATATAGATCTCGGAGATCAGCGGGAAATCGGCGGCGGCCGCGAAGACCCCCGGCGCGAATTCGTATTCCGCATCCCCGTCGGTGTCGCGGAACCACAGATGGCTGCCGCAGGTCGGACAGAAGGCCCTCTCGGCAAATTTCGAGGAGGCATAGGTCGCGACGGCCCCGGTCACGGTGACGCCTGCGGGATCGGCGGCGAACCCGCCCTGTACCACGCCGGACCAGCGCCGGCACATCGCGCAATGACACGCACCGACAGCCGCGACATGGGGGCCGTCCACGGTGATCTGCACGTCGCCGCACAGGCAGCGTCCGTCCAGACGGCCGACCCGGCGATAGGGGGTGACATCGACGCTCATGCCGTCAGTTCCCTTGAATAGCGTCTGAAAAACGTCGTGACGCGCTTGGTCCGGCCCAACACGATGGCTGTGATCACATTGCTCAGATGACCCGCGGCCTTGAGGCGGCCGGCCACGTTATGCGCCCGTCCGGGGAGGACGAAGCGGTGCAGCCGTTCGTGCTCGGGGAGCAGGTCGAGATGCGCCATATCCGCCTCGCAGCCCTTCGCCGCGGCGACGTAGAATTCCGCATCGACCGCGCCCACGAGGTCGGCGGTGGACCGGATCGGCAGGGGGCCGAAGGTGGCGGCGACGTCGGGCCAGCGCACGTCCCGCAGGATGCCAGGGTCCATCGAGACCTGCGGCGAGAATGCGATGGCGCGCCGGACCGGCAGGTCGCGCGTCGCCAGCATGGCCCCGAAGCCGCCCATCGAGTTGCCCAGCGTCACCAGCTCGGTCGTCTTCTCGACTGCCATCACGTCGCTGACCAATCGAACGATCCGGTCCCAGAGGCCCGGCGCGGCGTACCAGCTCTGGCGGCGATCGGTGACGAAGAGGACGTCGTTCGCACCACCGCCCGACGCGCTGGCCGCGAATTCGTCGAGCTGCGCGCCGCCGAACCCCGCGCCGATGCCCGTGAACACGACGACAAGACGGCCCGAGATCCCCTTTAGGAACCGGACGTGCAGATCGTCGTCGCGCAGGACGTCTTCGATGGGCAGGGTCATGGGCGTGACCTCAGCGCCGACGGCCGACGATCGGACCACGCCGAATGGAACATTCACCGTTCATTCGGCTGCAACCGTGGTCTGGCCGACCGCCAGCCGATCGAGGATCGCCTCGGCAGCCTCGCGCCCGTCGCGGATGGCCCAGACCACGAGCGAGGCACCGCGCACGATGTCGCCGACCGCGTAGACGCCGTCGAGCCCCGTCTCGTGGGTGCGGAAATCGGCCTTCACCGTGCCCCAGCGCGTCACCTCCAGCTCCGGGGCGCCCCAGAGCGTCGGCAGATCCTCGGGCTCGAAGCCCAGGGCCTTGATGACGAGGTCCGCCTCTTCGAGATAGTCGGCGCCCTCGATGATCTCGGGACGCTGACGCCCGGTGGCATCGGCCTCGCCCAGCCGCATCTTCTGGACCGTGACACCCTTGATCGGCGCGACCTGTCCCGTCTCGGCGGTGTCGACGACGGGGTGAACTTCGAAGCCGCCGGGCGCGGTCAGCCAGACGAACTCGACGCCCTCCTCCTCGGCGTTCTGAACCTCGCGCTGCGAGCCGGGCATGTTGGCCCGATCCCTGCGATAGAGACACTTCACGCTGGTCGCGCCCTGCCGGATCGCCGTGCGGACGCAATCCATCGCCGTATCGCCACCACCGATGACGACGACGCGCTTTCCATGCGCATCCATCTCGCCGCTCTCGAATTCGGGGACATCGTCGCCGAAATACTTCTTCGACGACACCGTCAGGTAATCGATGGCGCGCACGACACCCGGCGCGTTCGAATTCGCTTCGTCCAGCTCGCGCGACTTGTAGACGCCTGTGGCGACGATGACGGCGTGGTGCTCGGCCCGGATTTCCTCGAACCCAATGTCCCGCCCGACCTCGACGCCCAGCTCGAACGCCACGCCGCCTTGGGCGAGTTGGTCGTTGCGCCGGGTGACGATCTCCTTCTCCAGCTTGAAGCCGGGAATGCCGTAGCTCAGGAGGCCGCCCGCGCGGTCGTAGCGATCATAGACCGTGACCTGAATGCCCGCACGCCGGAGCATGTCCGCCGCCGCCAGCCCGCCGGGCCCGGCACCGATGATGCCGACGCTCTCGCTCCGCTCGACGCGGGGCGCAATGGCAGGCACCCAGCCATTCTCGAAGGCGGTGTCGGTGATGTATTTCTCGACCGCGCCGATGGTGACAGTGCCGTGGCCCGACTGCTCGATGACGCAGTTCCCTTCGCAAAGACGGTCCTGCGGGCAGATACGCCCACAGATCTCGGGGAAGGTGTTGGTCGCCTGGCTGATCTCGTAGGCCTCCTGGAGCCGCCCCTCGGCGGTCAGGCGGAGCCAGTCGGGAATGTTGTTGTGGAGCGGGCAATGGGTCTGGCAATAGGGCACGCCGCACTGGCTGCATCGCGCGGCCTGCTCCTCGGCCCGCGCAGTCGCGAACTCGCGGTAGATCTCGCCGAAATCGTCGGTGCGGTCCGAGGCATCTCGCTTTTCGGGCGTCTGCCGTTCGACCGTCACGAAACGGAGCATCTTGTTCGCCATACCACCTCCAGGACCAGACGCCCTCCATACACAAGGCCTCTGTCGATATAAAGTCAGCTTTGCTGACCCATTTGTCGGATTTTCTATGCATGTCCGCGGATTTCCGCAAGCAGCCGTCGCATATTAGGGCCGAGTCGGCCCCATACCTTCGCTTTCCCTGCCTGCACGGGTGATTCACACTGCGCGCAAACAAGGCGAATCGAGCAATGGCCCTCTGGCATCTCTTTCTTCTGGCCGTCCTTCAGGGCGTGACGGAGTTCCTTCCGGTCTCCTCCTCGGGGCATCTCATCCTGCTGCCCGCGCTGACCGGGCTGGCGGATCAGGGACCGGTTCTCGATGTGGCGGTGCATGTCGGCACGCTGGGGGCCGTGATCCTCTACTTCCGGTCCGACGTGGCGCGCGCGCTGGTCGGGATGCTGGGGCTCTTGCAGGGGCGGAAGGATGCGGAGACGCGGCTTGCCGCCGGGCTGGCGATCGCGACGATCCCGGTGATCCTCGCCGGGCTGGCGATCAAGCTCACGGTCGGCACCGAGGCGATGCGCTCGGTCGCGGTGATCGGGTGGGCCATGCTGGGGTTCGGCCTCCTGCTCTGGTGGTTCGACCGGCGGGGCGCGCAGCTGAAGGGCCTCGCGGACTGGACACCGCGCGCCGCGCTGAAGCTCGGGCTCTGGCAGGCCGTCGCCCTCATTCCCGGCACGTCGCGCTCGGGGATCTGCATCACCGGCGCGCGCGCCATGGGCTACGAGCGGTCCGAGGCCGCGCGGATCGCGATGCTGATGTCGATCCCGACGATCCTCGCCTCCGGTGTCCTGGTGGGGCTCGACGTGGTCGGTGAGGCCGATGGCGCGCTGGCCCGCGATGCCGGCATCGCCGCCGTCCTGTCTTTCGGCGCGGCCCTCGTGGCGCTCCAGCTGATGTTCCGACTGCTGCAGTCGGTCAGCTTCACGCCCTACGTCATCTATCGCATCGCCCTGGGGCTGTTCCTGTTGGCCTGGGCCTACACCTGACCCGGAACGACGCGGGCGGGTGCCGCGACGCCGACGAACTCCGTCTCCAGAAGGTCCACCGAGCGCGCGGCGACCAGCACGGCCCATGCCCCGAAGAGGTTCGCCACCACCGCCGCCCCGAGGATCCCCGGATACCCGAAGAGCGTGACGCCCAACCACGCGAGCGGCACGTAGATCGCGAGGACCCGCGCCACCGACAGCACCATCGCGTGCCCCGAGCGCGAGATCGCGTTCAGCGCGGCGTTGCCGGTCACCAGCATCCCGAAGCCGAAGATCGACCAGCCGACGACCCGGAGATAGGACGCGGCGGCTTCGGTGCTTTCCTCGCCCGCGCCGAACGCGGTGGCGATGGGTCCGGCGAAGAAGGTCAGGACGAGCGCCACGAGAAGGCCGTAGCCGACCGAGAAGATCAGGCACTGCTTCAGGGCCAGCCGCGCGCGGTCATGCGCCTCGGCGCCCCAGTTCTGGCCCACCACCGGGCCGATCCCCGAGGACAGCGCCAGAAGCGGAACCGACAGGACGCTTTCGACACGCGTCGCCGCACCGAAGCCGCCGACCGCGCTTGCGCCCACCGTCGCGACCGCTGCCGTCACCAGCGCCATGCCCGCCGGGTTGATCGCGTTCGACGTGGCCGCCGGACCGCCGACGCCCGCGATGGCTTTGACGTTGGACCAGAGGTTCCGCAGCGGGGCCGTGCAGGGGTTGAGGATGCCGTCGCGCCACGCCAGCCAGAAGGCCACGCCCGAACCTGCGACCATCGCCACCAGCGTGCCCAGCGCCGCGCCCGCGATCCCGAGCTCCGGTGCCGGGCCGAGCCCGAGGATGAAGACCGGCGTCGTCGCGACGTTCACGATGGCCGAGGCGACCATCACCATCGCCGAGGTGCCGCCATTGCCATGCGCCCGGAACACCGCGTTGATCAGCATCATCGAGACGAGGAACGGGAAGGCCACGCACCAGAGCGGCGTATAGCGAAGCGCCGCGTCGAGCACCTCGCCCTCGGCCCCGAGCATGCCCAGCAGCCAGCCGTCGACCAGCCAGAAGACCAATGCGGCGAGCGTCGCCAGCACCAGCCCGAGGCCCAGCGCGTGCAGCCCCCGCCGGGTGACGTCGTTGTCGTCCTCCTTGCGGCCGAGCGCCTGGCTGATGACCGCACTTGCCCCCGCCGAGAGACCGATGGAGAGCGACGCGATGGCGGTCGTGACAGGGTATATGAAGCCGACCGCGGCCAGTGCCTCCGGCGACACCTTGGCCAAGAAATACGCATCGACCAGCCCGGTCGAGAGCACCGCGGCGATGCCCAGCATCATAGGCCCCGACAGCCGGGCAAGTGCCATCCAGACCGGGCCTTCGGTCAGGTCTTTGGTGTTCTGCGCCATCGCGGGGTCCTGTCAGCTTGTCTGCGCGGACCTAGTGCGCGACCCGTCGCCGTCAGGTGCGCAGATTGCGGGCGCTTTCCTTGATCTCGGCATATTGCCCCGAGGGCCGGAAGCGCCAAAGGTAATCCGGCAGCACCGCCTCCATCGCGGTGGGTTCGATGCCCAGTTCGGCAAAGCCCGGATGGTCGCCGCCCACCACATTGTCGCGCGCGAGGTTGCGGACCTGATCGCGCGTCAGGAGGCCGTTGCGGAGCGCGCCGAAGGTCACGAACTGCAGCCCGTCGAGCACCGTCGCCATGACGCGGGCCACCCAGAAGGGCACCCCGAGCACCAGCGCGCGCCGCCGGATCACGCGCAGCATCGTCTGCATGAGCTCGCGGAAGGTGTCGATATCCGGCCCGCCCAGCTCGTGGATGCCGGGCGCGGCGCGGCCCGCGAGCGCCAGTTCGGCGGCATGGGCGACGTCGTCGACATAGACCGGCTGGAACCGGGTGTTCGGACCGACGACCGGCAGGACCGGACCCAGCCGCGCCATGGACGCGAAGCGGTTGAAGAATTCGTCCTCGGGGCCGAACACGATGGACGGCCGCAGGATCACCGCATCGGGGACGTGGCGCAGGACCGCGGCCTCGCCCTCGGCCTTGCTGCGGGCATAGCCACTGTCGCTGTCGCTGTCGGCGCCGATCGCCGAGATCTGGACGAGTGACCGGATGCCCGCCGCCGCACAGAGCCGCGCGACCCGCTCGGCGCCGTCGGACTGCACCGCGTCGAAGGTCTGGCGGCCGCCCTCGGCCAGGATGCCGACGCAGTTCACGGCGGCATCGGCCCCCATCAGCGCGGCGGCGACGCTGGCATCGTCGCGGATGTTGGAGAAGACCGGCTCGACCTGTCCGACGCTGCCGTACATGCGGACGAAATGCGCCTCGTTCGGGCGGCGGACGGCGACCCGGACCCGCCAGCCCGCCTTGGCCATGCGGCGCGCGATATAGCGTCCGACGAAGCCGGAACCGCCGAAGATGGTGACGAGCTTCTGCATGGGGTCACTCCTGATCCGATGGGCCCGCGATACCCCCGGCGGCCAAGCCAGACAAGGGCGGCGAAATATCGCGTGGGGGCGATTGACAGCGCGGGGGCGCAGTTATACCTCGCCTCCACCGTGGATGCCCAGGTGGCGGAATTGGTAGACGCGCTGGCTTCAGGTGCCAGTTCTCGCAAGGGAGTGGAAGTTCGAGTCTTCTCCTGGGCACCACGGTCTACCACACGAAACGCCCAGCCCCCGCGCTGGGCGTTCGCGTTTCCGGGAGGCCGCCATGACCATCGCCCAATCCGACATCACCCTTCACGCGCGCGACCTGCCGGACGGGATGAGCTTCCCCGACGGCGTCGCGATCGACTGCGAGACGATGGGCCTCAACCCCCATCGCGATCGGCTCTGCCTCGTGCAGCTGTCGGGCGGCGACGGACATGCGCATCTGGTGCAGATCGAGAAGGGCCAGACCTCGGCGCCGAACCTCGAAGCGCTGCTGCGTGACAAGACCGTCACCAAGCTCTTTCATTTCGGCCGCTTCGACATCGCGGCGATGTATCACGCCTTCGGCGCGCTGGCCGAGCCGGTCTGGTGTTCGAAGATCGCATCGCGGCTGGTGCGGACCTATACCGACCGGCACGGGCTCAAGGCGCTCCTGTCTGAATGCCTCGGCGTCGACATCTCCAAGCTGCAGCAGACCTCCGATTGGGGCGCCGAGGAGTTGAGCGAGGCGCAGATGGCCTATGCCGCGTCGGACGTGCTGTATCTCCACCGCCTGCGCGACGTGCTGGACGCCCGCCTGCTGCGCGAAGACCGGACGGATATCGCGCAGGCCTGCTTCGACTTCCTGCCGACCCGCGCCAAGCTCGACCTGATCGGCTATCCCGAGACGGACATCTTCGCGCATTCCTGACAGAAGGGACCGCATGGACCCGCCCGATCGCACCCGCGGCACCCACAGCCGCATCGTCCGGATCGCGACGATCGTATTGCCGGTCGGGGCGCTGGCCCTCTTGTCGACGCTGTTCCTCCTGGCGCGCACGGTGGACCCGAACGACGCGATCCCCTTCGCCGAGGTGGACGTCTCGGAGCGCGCGCGCGACCAGCAACTGACTGCGCCGCGCCTGACGGGCCTCGCGGGTGACGGCACGGCCTTCGTGCTGTCGGCGGCGAGCGCGCGGCCCGATCCCGACGATCCGCGCCGCATGACCGCCGAGACGATGCGGCTCGTCCTTGAAGGCGAAGCCGGCGGACGCGCCGTCGTCTCGGCCCTGCGCGGACGCGTCGATTCGGGCGAGCGTGCGGTGGATCTCGCGGGGGCCGTCCGCATCCAGACCTCGACCGGCTTTACCCTGCGGACCGAGCGCCTTCTGGGGTCGCTGGCCGAGCTCGACATCGTCTCGCCGGGCGAGGTGACCGGCGACGGGCCTCTCGGCGATCTGCGCGCCGGGGGCATGCGGATCGACGAGGATGAGACCGGCGCCGCCCGGCTGGTCTTCACCGATGGCGTCGATCTGCTATACGTCCCGCCAACCCGATAGGATCCCTGCCCATGCTGCCGCGTCTGACCGCCCTCATGTTGATGCTCGCCCTGCCGGTGGCCGCGCAGGATGCCCGCGTGGGCTTCGGCGGCGGCAATCACGACGCCGACGCGCCGGTCGAGGTCGCGGCCGACAATCTCGAGGTCGATCAGGCCACGGGCCGCGCGGTCCTGACGGGCAATGTCGTGATCGTGCAGGGCGACTTCCGGCTGGCCGCGAACCGCGTCACCGTCGACTATGCCACCCCGGGCGAGGATCGCCGGATCGAGCGGATGAACGCCACCGGCGACGTGCTGATCGTCGCGGGCGAAGACGCCGCCGAGGGCCAGACCGCGACCTACACCCTGGGCTCGTCCGACATCGTTCTGACCGGCGACGTCGTCGTCACCCAGGCCGGCAGCACGCTGGCGGGCGACCGGCTTCTGGTCAATCTCGACAGCGGGGCGGGCACCGTGACCGGTCGTGTGCGCACCACGTTGCAGCCATGACCGGCCCGTCGGTCATCGAGGGCGGCGGCGGGTTGAAGATCCGCGCGCTGCGCAAGTCCTACAAGAAGCGGCCGGTGATCCGAGACGTGTCGATGGACCTCGCGCGCGGCGAAGTCGTGGCCCTTCTGGGACCGAACGGGTCGGGCAAGACGACCAGCTTCTATTGCATCGCGGGCCTCGTGACGCCCGATGGCGGAAAGGTCACACTGGACGGGCAGGACGTCACCTGGCTGCCGATGTATCGCCGCGCCAAGGCCGGCATCGGGTACCTGCCGCAGGAGATGTCGATCTTCCGCGGCCTCACCGTCGAGCAGAACATCATGGCCATCCTCGAAGTGGCCGAGCCCAAGCGCCACCGCCGCCGCGAGCGGCTCGAGGAGCTTCTGGGCGAGTTCCATATCGAGCATCTGCGCCGCGCCTCGGCGCTGGCCCTGTCGGGCGGCGAGCGGCGCCGCGTCGAAATCGCGCGCTGTCTTGCCGCAAGCCCCCGCTACCTTCTCCTGGACGAGCCCTTCGCCGGGGTCGATCCGATCGCCGTGGGCGACATCCGGGGCCTTGTGGTCGAGCTGAAATCCCGCGGCATCGGCGTGCTCATCACCGATCACAACGTCCGCGAAACCCTAGAGATCGTGGATCGAGCCTACATCCTGCATGACGGCGGCGTGCTGATGTCCGGCAGCCCCGACGAGGTGGTCGCGAACGACAATGTCCGGCGCGTCTATCTGGGCGAAAGCTTCGCGCGCTAGGCACGATCCCGCCCGGCGTCAAGCATTGACAGACGCTCCGCCAAAGCGCCCAATCGGGGGATGGAGCCCCGCTCTCGACATGGTGCCGCGTGCCGCGCCCACCCCGACGAGCCGCCGCGCGCAAGCCCGGCCGGGCCCCCCGTTCCACCACGCGGACGGGTGCGCCCCGTCCTCACCACCCCAGGGAGATTCCATGCGCTATCAGATCACCGGAAAGCAGATCGACATCGGCGACGCCCTCCAGACCCATGTCCAGACCGAGCTTGGGTCCGTGATGGAGAAATATGCGGGCCGGCCGACCGACGCGCAGGTGACCTTCTCGAAATCGGCGCATGAATATGTCTGCGAGTCGACCGTTCACCTCTCGACCGGGCTGACCGCGACGGCCAAGGCCAAGGCCACCGAGATCTACGCGGCCTTCGATGGCGCGGCCGAAAAGATGGAAAAACAGCTGCGTCGCTACAAGCGCCGCCTGAAGAACCACCACCAGGAGCGATCCCAGCCAGTTGAACTTTCGGGCGCATCCTCGTATATTCTTGCCTCCGAGGAGGGCGAGGACGAACCTGACTCCCTCGCACCCATGATCGTGGCCGAGATGGAGACGAAGATCCCCTCTCTGTCGGTTGGAGAAGCAGTGATGCAGATGGAGCTGGCCGGGGCCCCCGTGCTGGTCTTCAAAAACGAGAAGGGGGGCGGTGTGAACGTGGTCTACCGGCGCGACGATGGAAACGTCGGCTGGATTGACCCCGCCACCGTCACCTGACAACAGGCGCCCGCGTCCCGCGGGGATCGAAACGAGGACAGTCCGGATGATCCTGACCGAAATCTTGGCCCCTGGGGCTGTTAAGGTGTTGCCGAAAGCAAGCAGCAAGAAGCGCCTGTTCTGCGACCTCGCCGGGATCGCGCGCGACGTGCACGGCATCGACTACGACACCGCCTTTTCCGCCCTGCAGGAGCGCGAGACCCTCGGGACCACCGGCGTCGGACTTGGCGTCGCGCTGCCCCATGCCCGTTTGCCCGATCTGGACGAGGTGCATGGCGTGTTCGTCCGCCTGGAGCACCCGCTCGACTTCGACGCGATGGACCGCAAGCCCGTGGATATCGTCTTCGCGCTCTTCGCGCCCGAGGGGGCGGGTGTCGCCCATCTCAAGGCGCTGGCGCTGGTCTCGCGGACGTTGCGCGATCCCGGTCTCTGCGCCAAGCTGAGGGCGAATGCGGATCCGGCCATCCTGTTCACCGTCCTCACGGAGATGCAGGCCTCCGAAGCCGCCTGACGCGGGCGCGGGAACGACCGACCCGCGCGCGTCGTTTCCCCGTCGCACCAGACCGGAGGGCTGTGCCATGAATATCGACGACATTCCGACCGGAGCGCCCGTCTTCGCGCGCGAAGGCGACGTCAATATCGGGGCCGTGCGCGGCCATGATGGCGACGCCCTGCTCATCCATTTCGAGAATCACGGCGAAGTCCGGCTGACGCCCGACCAGATCGCGTCGCATCACGACGGCAAGGTCATGCTGAACCTCGAATTGCTGCCCGCCGACCTCGCCGATGCGATCGGTCATGCCCATGACGGCGAGATGCCGGTGGGCAAGATGCCCCCCCTCTGAGGCCCTAGCTGTTCGACCAGCGGCGAAAGCCGAACTGCAGGAAATCGCGCCGATAGGCGTCGATGCAGGCATCGTCCAACCGCTCGAGCATATCGCCCCCGGCGATGGTCGGACGCGGCAGATCGATCGCCTGCCGGTCACGCCCGGCGTGATCGGCCAGCCGGTCGAGCTCGGCCTGTGCCTCGTGTTCGCGGATGATGCGCTGGGGCAGAACCGCCTGCGCCATTCCCGCCAGAAGCGCGGTCTGCGTGGCCCAGTCCGGCGCCACCGGCAGCGAGGACTGCCCCCCGAGATTGGCCTTCAGGAACCGCAGGAACCCGAGAAACGCCTCGTCCGCGTCGCCGTCCAGATCGACGCCATGTTGGTTGGTCAGGACACGGCGCAGCGTGTTGGCCTTGCCGCCCTTTCCCGCCAGCATATCGCGGAACGCGTCATGGGCCCGCGCCAAAGGATGCCGCAGCAGCGCGAAGCTCACGAAATCCTTGTGGCTGCGCATCCACGGCTTCAGATCGCGCTGCTTCATGCCGTCGACCGGCGGCGCCCCGTCGAGCCGGGTCATCCAATCGCGCAGCGCAGCTACTGGCCCACCGGGCAACGGCAGCGCCAGAAGCGGACTGGTCGCGGCGGCCATCAGGGTCGGGACGGCCGCGCCGCGCGCGGGCTCCAGATGAACGGAGCGCCCGAGCGCGAACGGATCGAGCGTCGCGAGATGGGCGCGCATCTCGTCCGGGTTGGTGACCTTGTCCTCGATCTCGCCGGGGTTCTGCTTCTTGAGCTTGCCGGGGATCGCCTCCAGCCGGTCGGCGCAGCCGAGGAACGCGGCCAGCCCGTTCAGGACGCCGAGATCGCCGATCTGATCGTAGTTCAGCCAGAAGGCACTCTGCCCCGTCACCTGCAAGCGGTGGTGCAACCTGTCGCGAAAGGCGCGCTGCGCCTCGACCAGCGCATCGAAGGCCGCGGGGTCGAAGGGCACCGCCGCCGCCTTGGCCATCTTGGGGTTGGTCAGCCGCCATTGCCCGGTCTCGGCCGCGATGGCGAGCGAGACGTAGCTTTCGAGCGGATTGCGCGTCAGCACGACCTTGGCGATGGACGCGTCGTCCAGCACGCGGTCCAGAATGCGCGGATCGTGATCGTGAAAGAAGCGGAACCCCGGCAGGCCCGGCTGCGCCAGGAGCGCGTCGAGAAGCGGCATCGGGTCGGCCTCGCGCGCGGCCATGTCGATCCCGAAGAGCTCGGTGCGATTGTGCTGGCCGAGAAAGACCGGATTGAAGACCTCGCCGAAGCAGGTGACGCCGTCGAGCCCGCCCAGCGATTCCTCGACATGGTTCGACCCCGTCCGCATCTCGGCGAAGAGGACGAAGGCCCGCGGCTCAGCCGGCATCGCGCACCTCGCGCGGGCGCGCCGGCAGGGCGCTGAAGTCGCCCATCACCTGCGGCTTCATTCCCTCGTTGCGCAGGCGCTGCAGGAAGGCGGGCAGGTCCGAGATGTCCCGCATCTCGGGCAGGCCGGTCAGGCGGCGCGGGCCGGGGCCGTTGATCTCGTCGATGACGCCCTGCAGCTTCTCGAGCGGTTGGGCGACGAAATCCGCCAGCGTCCAGAGATGGACGCGCGCCGCGACACCCGGGCCACGCAGGCCCCGCAGGAACGCCAGCTCGGATCGTTGCAACCGCGCGGCCTCGGCACGGATGTCGGCGAAGGACGCGTCCGAAGCCGCGAGCGGCACGATCCATGCGCCCGACACGACGACGACGGTCGCATTGGGATCGCGCGCGATGAAGGATCCGATCTCGGGGGTGTCGGCAGGGCCGTACATGAAGGTCTGACGCTCGCCCCGCGTCGACCAGACGAGGTTCGTCAGGAACTGGCTGGGACGGTAGTCGCGCAGCTCGGCATTGTCGGGCAGGCACCCGTTCATGATCGTCTCGCCGCCGGCGAAGCGCGCGCCGTCGGGATGGTAGAGGTGGCCGTGGATGCGCCCGCCGATGCGCCGCGACAGCCAGTCGCCGAACCCGTCATAGAGATCGTCGAGCCCGCTGAAGACGGAATAGCGCGCCGCCGTCAGCCCCGTCTCATGGCCGGGACGCGGGAACCGTGCCTGCGAATAGAGCCCCGGCCGCCCCATGCCCCGCCGCTCGTTCGCCTTCGAGAAGACGCGGTCGATCTTGCCGGGATTGGGTTCGGCGCGACGCTCCGAGACACGGCTCTCGGACAGGAACGTCTCGTAGAGAAGGTCCGCGCGCGGCCAGATCTTGCGGGCCATGAAGCAATCCGATCGCTCCAGCAGCGCGAGATGGTCGTCGTAGAAGACATGCGGTTTGCCCTGGATGTCGAACTTCGACAGCGTCAGCGACCGGCTCTCGATCCGGGAGGAATATCGCCGGGCGAGAGACTGGAAGTAGCTCTCGTCCGGGATCCAGACCTTGGCGAAATAGGCATCCATCGCGCCCCGGTCCGGCGCGTCCAGGATGGCACTCAGCGTCTTGCGCGTCAGGCACCACCACTGGCTACCGAGATGGGGCGATACGGCGTCGGGGACCTTGCGCTTGAGACCCAGCTTGCGCTGGAGTTCCACATAGCCGTCGAAGAGCCTTCGGTTCTTTCGCCAGGAGAACGGAAAGCGCATCGTGAACCGCTCGGCCTCGAGCCCGTCGATCGTCCAGGTCACCTCCTCGGTGGTGACGCTTTCGATGAAGTCGGTTTCGGGATGGGCGGCCAGATAGGCGCGCAGCTCGTCCGCCGGCCGCAGCGGCAGGCAGGAGCCGGAGACGAGATAGACGTGCTGGATATCGGGGAAGTTCGCCAAGAGCCGCGTCGCGGCCAGCTGCGTCGCCTTGACCAGCGACCACGCGCCCCATTCGACGCGCACGCGCTTGGAGAACCGGATCATCGGCTCATCCTGGAAGCGGTCGCGGAAGGCGCGGAAGACCTTGGCGGTGACCTTGCCGTCGACATGGATCACCACGGGACAGTCGTGCCCGGCCCAGTAGCGCGCCACCTGCTCGGCCCGGTCGAAGGCGGTGTGGACCAGCATGGCGAACCCGACGCTCACGCCCAGTTCCCCTTGGAGATCAGCCCGAGGATCTCGAGTTGGCGCCAGTTGACGTAGCGTTCGGACCACTTGCACCAAAGGTTCGCCTTGGGATCGAGCCCGTCGGAATAGGCCTTGTACTCGGCCCCTCCGCGATAGTGCTCGGACCGCTCGGCCTCCTCGCGGGCGCGGGCGACCATCAGGTTGAGGAACTTCGCGTGCAGAAGGACGCCCGTCGTTTTTTCGCCGCCATCGGCGTCATAGGTCAGGTTCAGGCCGCGCGGCAGAAGCTGATGGGTGGAGCTGATATAGGCGAAGTCGCGATGCCACTTGACCAGCGGCGTCTTGTTGAGCGCGGGCGCGGCCTTGGGGCGATCCGCGAAGAACGACCGCGCGCGCACGCCGCCCTGGATCCAGAGATTGCCGAAGCGGCCGTTGCGCTCGAACGTGTAGTTGCCGCTGTCGAACCAGGCCGCGATCTCGAACGGGTCCTGTCCCTCGTCATAGGTCTGCGCCCCGAGCGGGCCCTTGGGATACATGTCCAGCAGCATCGAGCCGAAGCTGCGCACGTTGCTCGCATCCAGCCAGTCGGTCAGCGCGCGCAGCGGTCGCGTGTCGCAGAACGGGTAGACCAGGAACTCGTCCACATCGACGGTCAGGCACCAGTGGCGATGGCCGAACCGGCGCTGCAGCCCGTTGAGCCAGTCGACCCCGAATTTCGCGCCCGCATAGCTGGCCTTGGTGGTCCAGACCGAAACGTCGTCCTGGGCCGCGAGATATTCGGCCGTGCCGTCATCGCTGCCGTTGTCGACGAAGATGAAATGGTCGATGCCCAGCGTGCGGTAGTATTCGAGGAAGTAGGGCAGCCGGATCCGCTCGTTGCGGATGGTGGTGAAACAGAGGATGTCGCTGCGGGCGATCGTGCTCGTCCGGTCCTGGACGCTCGACAGCTCGCGCCGGTGATACCGGGCACGGGCGTGCCAGTACTTGCGCCTCAGGCGCAGGCGATAGGAGGAGATCACGCCCATCCGGCCAGCTCGTCCCTTCTCTCGCCCCCATGCGGCGTACCGCTCGCGCCCCCTTTTGCGAAGGATGTCGGTCCGTGCGCAATAACGTTCAGACGCAACGCGCTATCATGATTCCATTTCGCAACTGTTTCCAACATCAGCTCCACCCGCCCGAGGAGATGAGGCCCAGCCCTTCCAGCTGGCGCCAGCCGGTGTAGCGGGTCGAGGACTCGCACCACAGAATCGGGTCTTCGATCAATGCGTTATAGTATCCCTCGTAGAGGTCCGAATTCTCGAAATGCTCGCGTCGGGCCTTCTCCTCGGCGGATTTGCTCAGGATGTTGGGCAGGAACTTGGTGTGCAAAAGCGCACCGCGCGGCGTGTCGGCGCGGTCGAAGTCGAACCCGAGATTGAGCGCGCGCGGCAACGCGGAATGGGTCGAGGAGACGTAGGCGTAGCGGCGGTTCCAGCGCACCAGCGGGATCTTCGACAGGGTCGGTGCGCGGCGCGGCTCGGTCGCGAAGAAGGCCCGCGCGCGCGGTCCGCCCTGCACCCAGAGATTCTGGAGCCGCCCCTGCCGGGTCATCACGTAGTTCCCGGCATCGAAATAGGGCAGCGTCACGAGCGGATCGTCGTCCGGTCCATGCCGCGTCGCGCCCAGCGGTCCCCGCGGATAGAGGTCGAGCATCAGCGCGCCCATCACGCGCCGCCCCCGCGCAGCCAGCCAGTCGGTCAGCGCGTGCAGGTCGCGCCGGTCGTGATGGGCGAACACGAAGAGCTCGTCGGCATCGAGCGTCAGGCACCAATGCCCGTGCCCGTAGCGCGCCAGAAGGACGGTCAGCCAGTCGATGCCGAAGCGCGACGCCTTGTAGCCATGGCCCGTCGACCAGAGCGACACATCGGGCTGCGCCGCGAGCCAGTCGTCCGAGCCGTCGTCGCTTCCGTTGTCGACGACGAGGAAATGATCGACGCCCAGGGCGCGATGATGTGCGATCCAGTGGGGTAGCCGAAGCCGCTCGTTGCGCATGGTCGCGAAGGCGAGGATGGCGCCGGGCGCGATGGCGGCGGTGCGGTTCGCGCGGACGGTCAGCTGGCGTCGCTTGGCGAAGGACCGCGCCAGCAGGCGACGTCGCCGCCACCGCAGGGCATAGGCGGTCCAGCCTTCGGCGACGGCGCCCATGCCGGGCCTATTGGGCCGCGTAGCCGACCGAGGAGAGGTCCGACAGGAAGTCCCGCAGCTCGTCGCGCAGATCGGGCCGGGCCAACCCGAACGCGACAGTGGCCTGCAGGAACCCGCTCTTGGAGCCGCAATCGTAGCGCTGACCCTGGAAGCGGAAGCCGTGGACGCCGTGCCCCTCCTCGATCTCGCGTGCGATCGCGTCCGTCAGCTGGATCTCGCCGCCCGCTCCGGACTTTACGGCATTCAGGTGCTTCATGACCTGCGGTGTGAGGATGTAGCGGCCGATCACGGCGAGGTTCGAGGGCGCGCTGCCGGCCTCTGGCTTCTCGACCATGCCCTTGATCGGCACGGTCGCGCCCAGTGCGTCCCCGACCGGGTCGAGGATGCCGTAGGACGAGGTCTTCTCGGTCGGCACCTCCATCGCGGCAACCATGTTGCCCCCGGTCTCGGCATAGGCCTCGACCATCTGCTGCAGGCAGGGCGTGTCGGCAGCGATCACGTCGTCGGGCAGAATGACGGCGAAGGGCTCGTTATGGACCAGCCGCCGCGCGCACCAGACCGCGTGCCCGAGGCCGCGCGCCTTGTGCTGGCGGACATAGGCGATCTGGCCGCTATCCATGGTGGTGGCCTTGAGCGTTTCCAGAAGGTCGGTCTTGCCCTTGCGCCGCAGCTCCTGCTCGAGAACCGGCGCGTCGTCGAAGTAATCCTCCAGCGCGGATTTTCCGCGCGAGGTGACGAAGATGAATTCCTTGATGCCCGCCGCCCGCGCCTCGTCGATCGCGTATTGGATCAGCGGCCGGTCGACGAGCGTCATGATCTCCTTCGGGACGGATTTCGTCGCCGGAAGGAACCGGGTGCCCAGCCCCGCGACCGGGAAGATGGCCTTGGTGACCTTGCGCTTCATCGATGCGTACCTCCGCGACTGCGTTTCGGCATATGAGAGAGGTATGACGCCAATGGGGCGATCATGCACGGGGCACGAGTGTCACACCCGGCGCATAGGCGAGAAAGTACGGATTCTCGAAGCCGGGCTTGCCGTAGCGCAGGGGCTCGTGGTCGTCGAAACGCACGACCGTTCCACCCGCCCCGGCCAGCACGGCGTGCCCGGCCGCGGTGTCCCATTCCATCGTCCGCCCGAGCCGCGGGTAGAGATCGGCCTCGCCGGTCGCCACGAGGCAGAATTTCAGCGACGACCCCGCCGAGCGCATGTCGGCCACGGCGTATTTGCCGATATAGTCGTCCGTCGCCTGATCCCGGTGCGATTTCGATGCCACCACCAGAAGCGCGGCGTCGTCGGGGGTGGAGACCGAGATCGGTGTCAGCGCCCCCACGGTGTCCGGATCGAACGGCCCGGCCTCCTCGACGGTGCAGCCCTCCGCGTCGGTCCAGAACAGGCGGCCGCGCGCGGGCGCATAGACGATACCGCGAACCGGCACGCCGTCCTCGACCCAGGCGATGTTGACGGTGAAGTCGCCGCGCCGCTGGACGAACTCCTTGGTGCCGTCCAGCGGATCGACGATGAAGAAATCCCGGGCGTCGAGGTCGTGGGTGGCCGACTGCTCCTCGGTCACCAGCGCCGCGTCCGGCCAAGCCGCGCGCAACCCTGCCGAGATCAGCGCGTCGGCGGCTTCGTCGGCGGCGGTCACCGGGCTGGCGTCGGCCTTGGCTCGCACGCCCAGATCACCGCCCTCGTAGATCGCCATGATCGCATCGCCCGCTTCGAGCGCGAGACGCCGTAGCGTCACCATCATCTGGCCGTAATCCATGCCTATCTATCCCCGAATGCGAGACGATCCGCCGCGGGACGCCCCTTTGGCTCGATCGAGGCTTATGGTATGCCCCGCCGGCGGGGCAAGCGTTTGAGGAGACGCGCATGTTCAAGGCGGAGAAGAAATTCAGCTATCCCGCCGCCGCCTTCCGGCTGGGCGAGCTGATCTTCCATTCGACGGTGCGCGAGACCCGCAAGGGTCACGGCAACGGCTTCGTGGCACTTGGCATGAACATCCTGACCACGGTGATCTTCGTCGCGGCCTTCTACATCATGTTCTCGGTGCTGGGCCTGAAGGGCAACGCGATCCGCGGCGATTTCGTGCTGTTCCTGATGTCGGGGATCTTCCTCTTCCTGACGCACACCAAGGCGGTGGGCGCGGTCAGCGGCGCCGAAGGCCCGACTTCGGGCATGATGCTGCACGTGCCGATGAACACCTTCGTCGCGATCACCTCGGCCGCGCTGGCCTGCCTCTACCTCCAGACGCTCTCGATGGTGTTGGTGCTCTTCGTGATCCACGTCGCATGGCACCCGGTCATCATCCACGACCCGAGCCATGCCTTCCTGATGTTCATCCTCGCCTGGTTCACCGGCGTCGCGGTCGGGCTCTGCTTTCTGGCGCTCAAGCCGTGGTTCCCGAACTTCACCAATATCGGAAGCTCGATCTACCAGCGGATGAACATGATCGCCTCGGGCAAGATGTTCGTCGCCAACACGCTGCCCGCGACGATGCTGGCCTTCTTCGACTGGAACCCGCTGTTCCACACGATCGACCAGGCGCGGGGCTATACCTTCGTGAACTACAATCCGCATTACACGACCTGGCAATACGCGCTGCTGGTCGGCACCGTCCTGTTGGTGATCGGCTTCATGGGCGAGCATTTCACCCGCCGGAACACCTCCGCCTCGTGGTTCGCGACGCGATGAGGTGGATCGCCGCCATATGGCTCCTGCTGGCGGCAGGCCCGGCCGCGGCGACGCAGGACGCGTGGCCCGCGCTGTTCGACGTCGCGGGCGTGGCATCGGACGACGTCCTCAACATTCGCGCCGCCCCCCGCGCCGATGCGCCGATCCTCGGGACGCTCGCGCCGGACGCGACGGGCGTCGAGGTGGTGGCGCCCAACGGCCGCGAGACCTGGGGCCAAGTCAATGTCGACGAAGGCACGGGCTGGGTCTCGCTGCGCTTCCTCGCCCGGCAGCCGGGACAGTGGCAGGGCGCGTTCCCGCCGCTCGCGTCCTGCTTCGGGACCGAACCGTTCTGGACCGTTCGCGTCGACGGCGACACCGCGCGCTGGTCGACCCCCGAGGGCGAGATCGAGGGCCTCGTGACCGCGCGGGCCGGATCGCTGTCGCGGCGCGACCGGCACGGCTTGCGGGTCGTGCTCGCCGACGGCTCGCGGATCGACGGCATCATCAGCTGGCGGGCCTGCAATGACGGCATGTCGGACCGCGGCTACGGCCTCGGGTTCGACGCACTCCGCGGCGAGAACGTCCTGAGCGGATGCTGCGCGCTGTCGAAATAGTTATTTCGTAAGGGTCGGCACGCGCATCACGTCACGACCCGGAGCGTCAGATTGATCCGCCCGGGCCCGTCCAGCAGCGTCGAGGTCCCCGCCGCGATCCGGTCCACCCCGTGGTGCAGCAGGCGCGCGTCGCCGCTCATGACCAGCACGTCGCCCGACCGCAGCCAGACGCTCTCGGTCGGCCCGCCCCGCGCGATGTTCCCGATCCGGAACAGCGCGTCGTCCCCGAGCGAGATCGACACCACCGGCTGATCGAAATCCGCCTCGTCCCGATCCTGGTGCATCCCCATCCGCGCGCCCGGCGCGTACCAGTTCACGAGGCACGATTCAGGCGGCCGCGCATTCGGTGCCACCGCGTCCCAGACGGCCCGCACCGATGCGGGGATCTCGGGCCAGGCCACGCCCGAAGGATGCCGCGGCTCGTAGCGATATCCCGTCCGGTCGGTCACCCAGCCGAAGCGCCCGGCGGCGGTCATCCGCACCGACATCTCCCGTCGGAACCGGGTCACGGGCGTCACGAAGGGCGCGTCCCGCGCCACGGCACGGATATCTGCGACCATGGCGAGCTGCGCGGCCGGGTCCAGCAGCCCGTCGTGCAGTTTCGCGCCGCGGATCGTCCGATTGGCGGAGGAGGGGTGCAACTCGCTCAATTTGTGCCCCTTCACATCCTTGCGAGGTCAAAACCCCCTCCTTATATACCCCCCGAACCGCGGGACGGGTCTACCCGATCCGCATTCAACGGGATGAGGACCGGGGTGCCGAAACGGGCCCGGGGCCGAGCAAATCGCCAAGAAGGATACGACAGACATGGCTAAAGTCATCGGTATCGACCTGGGAACGACCAATTCCTGCGTCGCAATCATGGACGGCTCGCAGCCGCGGGTCATCGAGAACGCCGAGGGCGCGCGCACGACGCCCTCCATCGTGGGCTACACCGAGAGCGAGCGGCTGGTCGGCCAGCCCGCCAAGCGGCAGGCCGTCACCAACCCCGAGAACACCGTCTTCGGCGTCAAGCGCCTGATCGGGCGCCGGTTCGACGACGAGCATCTCGCCAAGGACAAGAAAAACCTCCCCTTCAACGTGGTCTCCGGCGGCAACGGCGACGCGTGGGTCGAGGTGCGGGGCGAGAAGTTCTCGCCCGCGCAGGTCAGCGCGCTGATCCTCCAGAAAATGAAGGAAACCGCCGAGTCCTACCTGGGCGAGGATGTGACGCAGGCCGTCATCACGGTGCCCGCCTATTTCAACGACGCCCAGCGTCAGGCCACCAAGGACGCGGGCAAGATCGCCGGCCTCGAGGTGCTGCGCATCATCAACGAGCCGACGGCCGCCGCACTGGCCTACGGTCTCGACAAGAAGGAAACGCGCACCATCGCGGTCTATGACCTCGGCGGCGGCACCTTCGACGTGACCATCCTCGAAATCGACGACGGCCTCTTTGAGGTGAAGTCCACCAACGGCGACACGTTCCTCGGCGGTGAAGATTTCGACATGCGGATCGTCAACTACCTGGCAGACGAGTTCAAGAAAGAGCACGGCACCGACCTGACGCAGGACAAGATGGCGCTCCAGCGCCTGAAAGAAGCGGCGGAGAAGGCCAAGATCGAGCTCAGCTCGGCCAACCAGACCGAGATCAACCAGCCCTTCATCTCGATGGGCGCCAACGGCCAGCCGCTGCACATGGTCATGAAGCTGACCCGCGCCAAGCTGGAAAGCCTCGTGGGCGACCTGATCAAGGCGTCGATCAAGCCTTGCAAAGAGGCCCTGAAGGACGCGGGCCTGACCACGTCGGATATCGACGAGGTCGTGCTGGTCGGCGGCATGACGCGGATGCCGAAGGTCATCGAAGAGGTGACCAAGTTCTTCGGCAAGGAGCCGCACAAGGGTGTGAACCCCGACGAGGTCGTGGCCATGGGCGCCGCGATCCAGGCGGGCGTGCTTCAGGGTGACGTCAAGGACGTGGTCCTGCTCGACGTAACGCCGCTGAGCCTCGGCATCGAGACGCTGGGTGGCGTGTTCACCCGACTGATCGACCGCAACACGACGATCCCGACCAAGAAGTCGCAGGTCTTCTCGACCGCCGAGGACAATCAGAACGCCGTGACCCTGCGCGTCTTCCAGGGCGAGCGCGAGATGGCGGCCGACAACAAGATGCTCGGCCAGTTCAACCTCGAGGATATCCCGCCGGCCCCCCGCGGCTTGCCGCAGATCGAGGTGACGTTCGACATCGACGCCAACGGCATCGTGTCGGTCGGCGCCAAGGATAAGGGCACCGGCAAGGAGCAGTCGATCACGATCCAGGCGTCGGGGGGTCTCTCGGACGAGGATATCGAGCAGATGGTCAAGGACGCCGAGGCGAATGCCGAGGCCGACAAGGGCCGCCGCGAGCTGGTCGAGGCCCGGAACCAGGCGGAAAGCCTGATCCACTCGACCAAGAAGTCGCTCGAGGAGCATGGCGACAAGGTCGACCCGTCCACCGTCGAGGCCATCGAGTTCGCGGTCACCGCGCTCGAGGAGTCGATGGACAGCGAGGACGCGGGCAAGATCAAGTCCGGCATCCAGAACGTCACCGAGGCCGCGATGCGGCTGGGCGAGGCGATCTACAAGGCGCAGGCCGAGTCCGAAGAGGGCGAGGGCGCACCCGAAACCGCCGATGCCGAGCCCGGTTCGGATGACGAGATCCTCGATGCCGATTTCGAGGACCTCGACGACGACCAGAAGCGGGCCTGATCTTCGGGTCGGATCACAACCGAAGGCCGGCCCCCTCACCGGGCCGGCCTTTTCGTTGGAGTATGAATGATGGCGAAACGTGACTACTACGAGACGCTGGGCGTCTCGAAGGGCGCCAGCGCCGACGAGATCAAGAAAGCCTATCGCACCAAGGCCAAGGAGCTGCATCCCGACCGCAATTCGGACAATCCGAACGCCGAGGCGCAGTTCAAGGAAGCCAACGAGGCCTACGACATCCTCAAGGATGCCGAGCGGAAGGCGGCCTATGACCGCTTCGGCCACGCAGCCTTCGAGGGCGGCATGGGCGGCGGCGGGCGGCGTCCCGGGGCAGGGCCGCAGGGGCAGGGGGATTTCGCCTCGGCCTTTTCGGACGTGTTCGAGGATCTCTTCGGCGACTTCATGGGTGGCCAGCCCGGCGGCGGCCGCGCCGGCGGCAGCCGGCGCGCGGCGCGCGGCTCGGACCTGCGCTATAACATGCGGATCTCGCTGGAAGACGCGTTCGGCGGCCAGCAGAAGACGATCACCGTCCCGACCGCGGTCCAATGCTCCAAATGCGAGGGCAAGGGCACCGAGGGCGCGTCCGAACCCGCGACCTGCCCGACCTGTACGGGCATGGGCAAGGTGCGCGCGCAGCAGGGCTTCTTCACCGTCGAGCGGACCTGTCCGACCTGTTCGGGTGCAGGCCAGATCATCAAGAACCCCTGCGAGGCCTGCGGCGGCGGTGGCCGGGTCGAGAAGGAGCGCCAGCTTTCGGTGAACATCCCCGCGGGGGTCGAGACGGGCACGCGCATCCGCCTCTCGGGCGAAGGGGAGGCCGGCCTGCGCGGCGGGCCGACCGGCGACCTCTACATCTTCATCGAGGTCGAGGATCATCCGATCTTCGAGCGCGACAGCGTGAACCTCTATTGCCGCGTGCCGGTGTCGATGACGACGGCGGCGCTGGGCGGCGAGGTCGAGGTGCCGACGATCGATGGCGGCCGAAGCCGGGTGAAGGTGCCCGGCGGCTCGCAGACCGGTCGGCAGATGCGCCTGCGCGGCAAGGGCATGCCCGCGCTGCGCGGCAGTGGGTCCGGTGACATGTTCATCGAGCTGGCCATCGAGACGCCGGTGAACCTGACCACCCGCCAGAAGGAGCTGCTGCGCGAGTTCGACAAGATCGATGCCGACAACAACCCGCAGGGCGACAGCTTCTTTCGCAAGGTCAAAGGCTTCTGGGACGGCATGACGCAGTGATGCCCGACGGGGCGGCTCAGAAGTCGAACCGAAGCTGATCGTGAAGTGGCCCGAGGCTGCGCTGGTGTCCCAGCCTGGCCTCGGCCGCCAAAGCGACCTGGGCCGCGGCGCGCGCATCCTCGCCCGCGTCGTGATGTCGAAAGTCGAGACCGAGCACGCCCTTGAGGTTGGCCAGCCCATGGCCCCCGTTCCCCCGGAGTTCCGGAAAGGCGCGGCGGGCGAGGGTGACGCTGTTGACCCAGGGACAGCGAAGGGGCTGCGCCCCGATGGCGCGGCAGGCGGCATCGAACGCGCGCTCGTCGTAGCGGCTGTGCTGGACGACCGGATAGGCCTCCATCACGGGTCGGAGTTCCGGGAAGAGCGCGGCGAAGACCGGCGCGCCCGCGACATCCGCATCGGTCAGACCGTGGACGCGCGTGGTCCAGCGGGTGATCGGCGCGCACGGATCGACCAGGCTCGACCACGTCGCGATGCGCCCGTCGAAGCCCACGAAGGCGAGACCGATCTGGCAGATGCTGCCGATGCCGCGCCCTGCCGTCTCGACGTCGAGCGCGAGGAAGCGGAATCGCCCCTCGGGCAGCTCGCCCAAATGGCGGAGGCCCGTCCGGTCGGGCGCGGGGCTGGTGGGTCTGTCGTTCATCGGATGCCATGTAGGGTGCCGCAACCGATCCCGCCAAGGACACCGGGACCCAGACGTCGCGGCGGCGTGGCGCATCGGACGGCAAGGATGTGGCGCGTCATCGGAACCGGTGCGCGCGCCGGCTACGATTCACGCGGTGGGCCCTGCCGCGTCCTGCATATTTGGGGAGCAAAGACCGGGGGTCAGCCACCCACCCGGCAGGCGGCGAGGAGTGCCATGTTGAGGATATCGCTGGCGGTCGAGCCGGTGGATGCGATCTGCACGGGGCGGTCGATGCCCGTCAGGATCGGGCCGATCACCGTGGCGCCCGCCATCTCCTGCATCAGCTTGACGGAGATGCTGGCCGAATGGCGCGCGGGTACGACGAGGACGTTCGCCGGCCCCGTCAGCCGTGAGAAGGGATAGGCCGCCATGGCGTCGGGGTTCAGGGCCACGTCGACGGTCATCTCGCCCTCGAACTCGAAATCGGCGCCGCGGGCCTCGAGGACATGGGGCGCCTCGTGCATCTTGGTCGCCCGCTCCGAGACCGGGTAGCCGAAGGTCGAGAAGCTGACGAAGGCGACGCGCGGCTCCATCCCGAAATTGCGCGCGACCTGTGCGCCGGCCTCGGCGATCGTGGCGAGGTCCTCGGCGTCGGGCCATTCATGCACCAGCGTGTCGCCGATCAGCACGATCCGGCCCCGGTGCAGCAGCGCCGTGATGCCGACCGCATCGGCGTTCTTCTGGATGTCGAACACATGATCGAGCAGGCGCATCGCGTGGGCCGACTTGCGCGTGGCCCCGGTCACGAGCCCGTCGCCGTGATCATGCGCCAGCATCAGCGCCGCAAAGACGTGGCGATCGCGGGTGGCCAGGCGATGCACGTCCTGCGCATCGTAACCCTGCCGTTGAAGCCGCTGGTAGAGATGATCCTTGTAGGTCTCGAGATGCCGGGTGTTCGCGGCATTCACGACCTCCAGTTCGCGCACGGCATCGGCGAGGCCCGCCGCCTCGAGCTTGGCCTTCACGTCTTCGGCCCGCCCGACGACCAGCGCCTTGCCATAGCCGTTGCGCTGATAGGCGACGGCGGCGCGCAGGACGCGCGGATCGTCCCCTTCGGCGAAGATCATCCGGGCCTGCGCCTGCCGCGACCGCGCCGACAATCCCTGCAGGATGCTGGCCGTGGGATCCATCCGCGCCGCCAGTTGGTGGGTATAGCCCTCCATGTCGACGATGGGACGCCTCGCGACGCCGGTATCCATGCCGGCCCGCGCGACGGCGGGCGGGATGACGTGGATCAGCCGGGGGTCGAAGGGCGTCGGGATGATGTAGTCGCGCCCGAAGGTCAGCTTGCGCCCATAGGCCATCGCGACCTCGTCGGGCACATCCTCGCGGGCCAGCGCGGCGAGCGCCTCGGCACAGGCGATCTTCATCTCGTCGTTGATGGCCCGCGCGTGGATGTCGAGCGCACCACGGAAGAGATACGGGAAGCCGAGGACATTGTTCACCTGGTTGGGGTAATCTGAACGTCCCGTCGCGACGATGGCGTCGGGGCGGACGGCTCGCGCCTCCTCCGGGGTGATCTCGGGATCGGGATTGGCCATCGCGAAGATAACGGGGTTTTCGGCCATGTTGGAGACCATCTCGGGCGTCACCGCCCCCTTGGCCGACACCCCGAGAAACACGTCCGCGCCCTGCATCGCCTCATCCAACGTGCGCAGGTCGGTGGCGACAGCATGGGCCGATTTCCACTGGTTCATGCCCTCGGTCCGACCTTGGTAGATCACGCCCTTGGTGTCGCAGGTGATGCAATTCTCGTGCCGCGCGCCCATCGACTTCAGAAGCTCGATACAGGCGATCCCGGCCGCACCCGCGCCGTTCAGCACGATCTTCACGTCCTCGATCTTCTTGCCCGAGATGTGCAGCGCGTTGATGAGGCCCGCGGCGCAGATCACGGCTGTCCCATGCTGGTCGTCGTGGAAGACGGGGATGTCCATCTCCTCCTTCAGACGGCTCTCGATCATGAAGCATTCGGGCGCCTTGATGTCCTCGAGGTTGATGCCCCCGAAGCTCGGCCCCATCAGCTTGACGGCGGCGACGAAGGCGTCGACCTCCTCGGTGTCGAGTTCGATATCGATGGAGTTCACGTCGGCGAAGCGTTTGAAGAGGACGGCCTTGCCCTCCATCACCGGCTTGGAGGCCAGCGCCCCGAGATTGCCCAGCCCCAGCACCGCCGTCCCGTTCGAGATCACGGCCACGAGGTTGCCCTTGGTGGTGTAGTCGTAGGCCAGGGCCGGGTTCTCGGCGATCCGCTCGCAAGGGACGGCGACGCCGGGGGAATAGGCCAGCGACAGATCGCGCTGGGTGGCCATTGCGGTCGAGGCGTTGATCTCGATCTTCCCCGGCCGCGGCTCGAGATGATAGCTGAGCGCCTCTTCCGGCGTGATCTTGGTGCGGCCTGCCATGCGTGTCTCCTGTCCCTCGGACCGGTCTAGCCGACCCCTGTCGCGGGGGACAGGCGCAACGATCCGGGCCGCTCGCGCATTGGAGCGGGACACGCCCGGAGGCCCCCATGTTCCACGATGCCCTGAAATCCGTCCCGTCCCGCACCGAAGCCGGCGACATCAATGTCTTCATCGAGACCCCGATGGGCAGCCAGCACAAATACGAGCTCGACCCGTCGGGCCTCTTCAAGATCGCGCTCTCGCTGCCCGATGGGATGCGCTTTCCCTTCGGCTTCGGCTTCGTGCCCGGCACCGAGGCTGGGGACGGCGACCCGCTGGACATCCTCCTGCTGACCGACGGGCCAGTGCCCGCGGGCTTCTTGATCGACGCGCGCCTGATCGGTGTCCTGAAGATGGAGAACGAGGAGGATGGCGAGATGGTGCGAAACGACCGCATCGTCGCCGTGGCCAAGCTCAGCCGCATCTTCTCCGACTACGACGACCTCGAACAGATGCGGTCGGGCTTCGCATGGGACATGGAGCGGTTCTTCAAGACCTACAACGCCATGATCGAGCGCCGGTTCGAGGTGATCGGTCGCGGCAACCGGTCGGACGCACGCAAGATGCTCGAAGACGCGGGGCGCTGACTTCCGCCTCCGGGCGGCCCTTGGTATCACCCCGGGACGCTTCACCCCGGAGGGGCCATGACCAGCACCGTCACGCCGATGATGGCCCAGTATCTCGGCATCAAGGAAGAAGCGCCCGACGCGCTCCTGTTCTACCGGATGGGGGATTTCTACGAGCTGTTCTTCGACGATGCCGTCCTCGCCGCGGCCGCGCTCGACATCGCGCTGACCAAGCGGGGCAAGCATCTGGGCGAGGACATCGCCATGTGCGGCGTGCCCGTGCATTCCGCCGAGGGCTACCTGATGACGCTGATCCGCAAGGGATTTCGGGTCGCGGTCTGCGAACAGCTGGAGCGTCCCGAGGAGGCGAAGGCGCGGGGTTCGAAATCCGTCGTCAAGCGCGGCATCGTGCGGCTCGTCACGCCGGGCACGCTGACGGAAGACACGCTTTTGGACGCGCGCGCGCACAATCACCTCGCCGCCTGGTGCGAGGTGCGGGGCGAGGGGGCGCTGGCCTGGGCCGATATCTCGACCGGCGCGTTCCACGTCACGCCCTGTCCGCGCGTGCGTCTGGGCCCGGACCTGGCCCGTCTCGGGGTGCGCGAACTGATCGTGACCGAAGGTGCTGGCGTCGATGGGATCGCGGAAGATCAGGGTGCGGCGTTGACACCCCTGGGCGCCAGCGCCTTCGACAGCGCCTCGGCCGAGGCGCGACTGGTCCAGCTCTTCGATGTGGCCGCGCTCGACGCGTTCGGCAGCTTCGGACGGGCCGAGTTGGGCGCGATGGGCGCGCTCGTCGAGTATGTCGAGATCACCCAGCGCGGCCGTCTGCCGGTTCTGCGCCCCCCGCGGCGCGAGGCGGCGGACACGCTGATGGCGATCGACGCCGCTACACGCCGCAACCTCGAGCTGACGCGGAGCATGACGGGCGGGCGCGCCGGCTCGCTCATCTGGGCAATCGACCGGACGGTGACTGCGGGCGGCGGGCGCCTGTTGGAGCGGCGAATCTCGGCGCCCTCGGCCGAGATCGAGACGATCCGCGCCCGGCTGGATGCGGTCGACTGGGCCGTGGACAGGGACGCGCTGGCCGCTGATACCCGCACGCGGCTGCGGCAGGCACCGGACATGGATCGGGCGCTGTCGCGCCTGTCCCTCGACCGCGCGGGACCGCGAGACCTCGGCGCGATCCGTGATGGCCTCCGGGTGAGCGGCGAGATTCACGACCTGCTGTCGGAGACCGATCTGCCGTTGGATCGGTCCGGCCTCATCGGGCAGGAGGCGCTTCGGGCGCTGCTCGACGAGGCGCTGGTGGCCGAGCCGCCGGTTCAGATGCGCGACGGCGGACTGGTCGCCGCGGGCTTCGACGCCGATCTCGACGACGCACGACGCCTGCGCGACGAGGGGCGCGGGGTGATCGCGGGACTCCAGGGCCAGTATATCGAGGCCACGGGCATCGCGTCGCTCAAGATCAAGCACAACAACGTGCTGGGTTACTTCATCGAAACGACTGCGACCCATGCGGAGAAGATGCGCGCGGACGCCATCTTCGTACACCGCCAGACCACCGCGAACCAAGTGCGATTCACGACCGTCGAACTCTCCGAGTTAGAGACGAAAATCCTCAATGCAGGCGGCCGCGCGCAGGAGATCGAAGCGACCATTTTCGCCCGGCTTCGTGCCGCGATCCTCGATCAGTCCGACGCCATATTCGCCGCGGCCCGCGTGCTGGCCGAACTTGATGTGATTACAGCGCTCGCCGACCTGTCGCGCGCGGAGAATTGGGCCCGGCCAAAGGTCGATCAAAGCCGGGCGTTCGAGATCGCAGGCGGACGCCACCCGGTGGTCGAACGCGCGCTCAAGCGCGATGGCCAACCCTTCGTGGCCAACGACACCGTTCTGACAGCGACCGACGGCGCGGCAATCCGCCTTCTGACCGGGCCGAACATGGCGGGCAAATCGACGTGGCTGCGCCAGAACGCTCTGATCGCGGTGCTGGCGCAGATGGGCAGCCATGTCCCCGCCGATACCGCGCATATCGGGATCGTGGGGCAGCTCTTCAGCCGGGTCGGCGCGTCCGACGATCTCGCGCGCGGGCGCTCCACCTTCATGGTCGAGATGGTCGAGACGGCCGCGATCCTGAACCAGGCCGACGACCGCGCCTTCGTCATCCTCGACGAGATCGGGCGCGGCACCGCGACCTATGACGGGCTCAGCATCGCCTGGGCCACGCTCGAACACCTGCATGACGTGAACCGCTGCCGCGCGCTCTTCGCGACACATTACCACGAGATGACCGCGCTCGCAGCCAAGCTCGACGGGGTCGAGAACGCCACCGTCGCCGTCCGCGAGTGGGAGGGCGACGTGATTTTCCTCCACGAGGTGCGCGACGGCGCGGCCGACCGGTCCTACGGGGTTCAGGTGGCCAAGCTCGCGGGTCTGCCCGATGCGGTCGTCGGACGCGCGCGAGAGGTATTGGATGCGTTGGAAGCGGGCGAGCGGAAAGGGGGGTCGAAGGCGGTGATCGACGACCTGCCGCTCTTCAGCGTGACCCCGTCGCCGCCCCGCGCCGCCAAGACCGAAAGCGCCGCCGAAATCCGGCTGCGGGACGTCATGCCAGACACGCTGACCCCGCGCGAGGCGCTCGACCTGATCTACGAGTTGAAGGACCTGACCTGAACGCGCCGGTCAGGCGGGGGTGGACGAGACCCCGACCTGCGCGGGGCGCAGCAGTCGATCGTGCAGCTTGAAGCCCACGGCGGCGACCTGGATGATATCGCCGGCCTTGGTGTCGGGCAGGGGCGCCTCGAACATCGCCTGATGCTCCTGCGGGTCGAAGCGGTCGCCGATCTGGGGCGCGACGAGGGTGATGCCGTGCTTGGCGAAGACGCCCACCAGCTCCTTCATCGTCAGCTCGATCCCCTCGACGATGCCATCCTTGGCATCACCCGCCGCCTCGAGTGCGCGGGCAAGGTTGTCGTAGACCGGCAGCAGATCGCGCGCGAGCTTGGAGCCGCCGTATTGCTCGGCTTCCACGCGGTCGCGGGCGGCGCGCTTGCGGACGTTCTCGGCCTCGGCCAGCGCGCGCATCAGGCGGTCCCGCATCTCGTCGCGCTCGGCCACGATGGCATCGACATTGGCGCGCGCGTGATCGGTCGGGCCATCGCCCTCCTCCATCGCGGCGTCGAGGTCGAACTCCTCCTCGGCTTCGGGATCGTCGAGGAAGGGATTCTCCTGTGGGTCGGCCATGCGCTCTACCTTGTTCCGGGGCCGGACAGCATGCGTCCGACCAGTTGGGCCGTGTAGTCCACGATGGGGACGATTCGCCCGTAATTGAGACGTGTGGGACCGATCACGCCGACGGCGCCCACGATCTTGCGATCCGCGTTCATATAGGGGGAAACCACCAGAGATGAACCGGAAAGTGAGAAGAGTTTGTTCTCCGATCCGATGAAGATGCGGACGCCCTCGCCGTCTTCCGTCAGGGACAGGAATTCGGCGATGTCGCGCTTGCGCTCCAGGTCGTCGAAGAGGCTGCGAATCCGCTCCAGTTGTGCGGGCGCGGCGCCCTCGTCGAGGAGATGGGACCGCCCGCGCACGATCAGCCGTTCGCTGCGCTCGCCCTCGTTCTCCCACGCGGCGAGACCCTTCGCGATCAGGTCATGCGCCAGTCCGTCGATCTCCTGGCGGCGGGCGGCAACCTCGCGGCGCATGAGGTCGCTCAGATCCGAGATCGTGCGCCCCTCGATCAGCGCGTTGAGAAGGTTCGCCGCCTCGCGCATCGCCGAGGGGGTCTGGCCGGCGGGCGGCACGAAGACGCGGTTCTCCACGTGGCCGTCGGCGAAGACCAGCACCACGAGCGCGCGGTCCGGCGCGAGCTGCACGAACTCGATATGCTTGATCGGCGCCTCGCGCTTGGGCGCCAGCACCAGCGACGCGCCCTGCGTGATCCCGGAAAGCGCGCTGCCGACCCGGTCCATCATCGCGGTGACGTCGTCCTCGGACGCGCCGACGCTGGCCTCGATCTGCTCGCGGTCGTCCTCGCCCAGTTGCGCCTCCAGAAGGCCGTCGACGAACATCCGCAGGCCCGATTGCGTCGGGATTCGCCCCGCGCTGACATGCGGCGCTTCCAGAAGCCCGAGAAACTCCAGATCCTGCATGACGTTGCGGATCGTCGCGGCCGAGACCTTCTCGGACATGCTGCGGGTCAGCGTCCGGCTGCCGACCGGATCGCCGGACCCCAGATAGCCTTCGACCACGCGGCGAAAGACTTCGCGCGAGCGATCATTCATCTCGGACAGGATCTGGGCGTTGTCGGGCATGGGCGACAGGCATGTATGCAACGTGCCGGGCCGGGTCAATCGGGGTTGCACCATCGCGGCGGCGCGGGCATCCAACGCGCAACCACTGACAGGAGTATCACATGCGACCTTCCGGCCGGGCTCTGGACCAGATGCGCGACATCTCGATCGAAGTGGATGTCACGCGCCATGCCGAAGGATCGTGCATGATCCGCTGCGGCGACACGCATGTGCTCTGCACCGCGTCCCTCGAGGAGCGGGTGCCGCCCTTCCTGCGCAATTCGGGCCTCGGCTGGGTGACGGCGGAATACGGGATGCTGCCGCGGGCGACCACGACACGCATGCGCCGCGAGGCCAGCGCGGGCAAGCAATCCGGCCGTACGCAGGAAATCCAGCGCCTGATCGGCCGGTCCTTGCGCGCCGGCATCGACCGGAACGCGCTGGGCGAGCGCCAGATCACCGTCGATTGCGATGTCATCCAGGCCGATGGCGGCACGCGCTGCGCGTCGATCACCGGCGGTTGGGTCGCGCTCCGACTGGCGGTCAACGCGCTCATGAAGGCGGGCGACATCGTCACCGATCCCATGGTCGATCCGGTCGCAGCCGTGTCCTGCGGCATCTATGCGGGCCAACCGGTGCTCGACCTCGACTACCCCGAGGACAGCGAGGCGGGAACGGACGCGAATTTCGTCATGACCGGCGGCGGCGCGATGATCGAGGTGCAGGCCTCGGCCGAGGGCTCCACCTTCAGCCAGGACGAGTTCGGCGCGATGCTGGAGCTCGCGCAGAAGGGCGTGGGCGAGCTGGTGGCCGCGCAGAAGGCCGCCACGGCGTGAGACGGTTCGATGGCGATACCCTCCTGATCGCCACGCATAATGCGGGCAAGCTGGAGGAGTTTCGCGCACTGCTCGGACCCCGCGGCATCGCCTGCGTCTCGAACGCCGATTACGACCTGCCCGAACCGGAGGAGACGGAGACGACCTTCCTCGGCAATGCGCGGATCAAGGCGCGGGCCGCGGTCGCGGCGACGGGCCTGCCTGCGCTGGCCGACGATTCGGGCATCGTGATCGATGGGCTGGACGGCGCGCCGGGCGTGCACACCGCCGATTGGGCCGAGACCGGCGCAGGGCGCGACTTCCGCATCGCCATGACCCGCGCCTGGACCGAGCTCGAGGCCCGTAATGCGCCCGAGCCGCGCACCGCCCGGTTCTGTGCGACGCTCGTCCTCCTCTGGCCCGACGGTCACGAAGAGGCGTTCGAGGGTGTTGCCGAGGGCCGGATCGTCTGGCCCATGCGCGGCGAGACCGGCCATGGCTACGACCCGATCTTCATGCCCGAGGGGCACGACCGCACCTTCGGCGAGATGCCCGCTAAGGAAAAGAACCGCCTGAGCCACCGGGCCCGCGCGCTGGCCAAGATGGCGGAGGTATTCGCATGACCCGACGCCTCATCTCTACCGGGTCCAGCTTCGAGCGCGAGGTCGGCTACTCGCGCGCCGTCTGCCAAGGCGACTGGTGCTTCATGGCGGGCGTCACGGGCTACGACTACGCCACGATGCAGCTTCCCATCGACCTCGCCACACAGGTGCGGAATTGCTACGCCACCGTGCGCGCGGTTCTGGCCGAGGCTGGGTTCTCCGACGCCCATATCGTCCGCGTGACCCACTACGTCGCCGACCGGTTCCTCGTCGACGATCTCGTGCCGCTTCTCGGGGCCCAACTGGGCGAAGTCCGACCCGCGGCCACCATGGTCATTGCCGGTTTGATGCAGGAGCAGATGCTCTACGAGGTCGAGGTGACGGCCTATCGCGGCGGATGACCCTCGCGAATTGGCAGGAGGCCGGCTTCGGCCTTTATCTCCACTGGCCGTTCTGTGCCGCCAAGTGCCCTTACTGCGACTTCAACAGCCATGTCGCCGCATCCATCGACCACGCGGCGTGGCAACGCGCCTATCTCTCCGATCTCGACCATTGGGCCGCACGCACGCCGGGCCGCGTTCTGACATCGGTGTTCCTCGGCGGCGGCACGCCCTCGTTGATGCAACCCGAAGTGGTCGCGGCGATCCTCGAGCGCATCCATCGGAACTGGACCGTCGCCAACGATCTTGAGGTCACGCTCGAAGCCAATCCCGGCTCGGTCGATGCGGATCGCTTCGCAGCCTTCCACGCGGCCGGGGTGAACCGCTTCTCGGTCGGGTTGCAGGCCCTGAACGATGAGGATCTGCGCCGTCTCGGGCGCCTGCACACCGTCGCCGAGGGTCGCGCCGCGTTCGAGGTCGCCGCGTCGCTGACCGACCGGGTGTCCTTCGATCTCATCTACGCGCGACAGGACCAATCGCTCGGCGACTGGGAGGCGGAATTGCGGTCCGCTTTGAGCCAGGCGGGCGAACACCTGTCGCTCTACCAGCTCACCATCGAGGACGGCACCGCCTTCGGGGCGCGTCACGCGGCGGGCGGGTTGCGTGGCCTTCCGACCGAAGAGCTGTCCGTCGCGCAATACGAGATCACGCAGGCCCTGACCGCCGAGGCCGGCTTGCGCCGCTACGAGGTTTCGAATCACGCGCGGCCCGGGGCCGAGTCGCGGCACAACCTGATCTACTGGCGGGGCGGCGACTGGCTCGGGGTTGGACCCGGTGCACATGGCCGCGTCGCCCTCGACGGCGCGCGCCTCGCGACGGTGGCCCATCGCGCACCCGGTGCCTGGTTGCAGGCCGTGGCGCGGCAGGGTCATGGCATCGAGACGACCGAGCCCTTGCCCGCGACAGAAATCGCCGATGAATACGCCCTGATGTCGCTGCGCCTGACCGAGGGGATGGATCTCGCCCGCCACGCCCGGCTCGGCGGCGCCATCGACGCGGCCGAGGTCGCGGCACTGGTCCAGAGCGGCCATCTGATGGAGGAGAACGGCCGCCTTCGCGCGACGGAGGCGGGTATCCTCGTATTGAACGCCCTACTTGGACGTATCCTGGGCGAGCCCCCGCGAGAGTAGGCGGCACACCGCATCCAACTCGTCGAGCGACTGATAGGCGACCGAGACGGAACCGCCCTGCGTCGCCGCGTCGTGATCGATCGTCACCTTCTGACCCAGGGCAGCCGTCAGGTCCCCCTCAAGCGCACGGGTATCGGCGTCCTTTGCCGGCTTCGGGGCCGCACGCGGCGTCGACGCCGCCTCGCCCGCCTTGGCCAGCCGCTCGGTTTCCCGCACCGAAAGGCCCTTGGCGATGACCCGTTCGGCCAACCCGGCCGCATCGGGCGCGTTAATCAGCGCGCGGGCATGTCCAGCCGAGAGTCGCCCCTCGCGGACGTGATCCTGCACCCGCGCCGGAAGCTTCAGCAGCCGCATCAGGTTGGCCAGGTGGCTCCGAGACTTGCCGAGGACACGGCCCAACTGCTCCTGCGTGTGTCCGAACCGGTCTATAAGCTGTTGATATCCTTGCGCTTCCTCGATCGCGTTCAGATCCGCCCTCTGCACGTTCTCGATGATCGCGACCTCGAGTACCGTCTGGTCGTCCATCTCGCGGACGATGATCGGCACCTCGTGCAGCGCGGCCCGTTGCGCCGCGCGCCACCGACGTTCGCCCGCGACGATTTCGTAGCGTGTGGCGCCTCGGGGGTTTGGCCGCACGACAATCGGCTGGATGATTCCACGCTCCCGGATCGAGGCGGCGAGATCGGACAGATCGTCCTCCTCGAATCGCTTCCGGGGCTGATCGGCATTCGGCTGCAGCGACTCGATCGGCGCCATCCCGTCGGTCCGCGCGGTCGACGCCGTCGGCGCGCCTTCGGCGTCGACCCCGATATCGGCCATCAGGGCGGACAGGCCGCGCCCCATCGGACGGTTCTGGCGCGCATCAGACATGGCTCATGTCCTCCTGTTCGTGACGCTGCATCAATTCGCTGGCGAGGCTGCGATAGGCGACCGCACCCCGTGACGAAGGATCGTAGTTCAGCACCGGCATCGCATGGCTCGGTGCTTCGCTCAGACGGACATTGCGCGGGATCTTCGTGTCGAACACTAGGTCGCCCAGCGTCTCGCGCGCCTCGTCTTCAACCTGCAGGCAGAGATTGTTGCGACGGTCGAACATCGTCAGGACGACCCCCTCCAGCCTCAGGTCGGGATTGGCCGTCCCCCGTACCTCCCGAACCGTCAGCAGCAACTGGCTGAGGCCCTCAAGCGCAAAGAACTCGGCCTGAAGTGGCACGAGAATGCGTTGGGCGGCTACAAATGCGTTAATAGTCAGTAGGTTAAGAGACGGTGGGCAGTCGATCAGAACATAGTCGAAGCTCGTCTCCCGAAGGCGGATCGCGTTCCGAAGATGCATCACGCGACGCGCGCTCGACATCAGCTCCGCATCCGCCGAAGCAAGGTCCATGGTTGCCGGAACGATGGAAAAGTTGTCGACCCCGGTCGCCTGCGACAGATCATCGACCGAAGCGTCCCCGAGAAGAAGATCGTAGCTGCTGCGCATCCGAGCATCGCGCGCGATCCCGAGTCCGGTGGATGCGTTTCCTTGGGGATCGAGATCCAGCAGGCACACGCGCTTGCCCCGCATCGCGAGCGCGGCGCCCAGGTTGATTGCGGTGGTCGTCTTTCCGACGCCGCCCTTCTGGTTTGCCACCGCAATGGTCCGTGCCATCATGCTATTTCGGGCTCCACTCGCGGATTCTCAGGATGACCGATCCGGCGCGTGTCACGCTTTCAATCGGCTCAATATCAAAATCCCATTCCCGCCGCGCCTCGTCCACCTCTGATCTCCAGCCTTCGCCCTTCGGAAACACAAGTGTCGCGTCCGTGCCAGCATGGCGCGTCGCGTACCCAAACAACGTCGTCAAAGGGGCCAAGGCACGCGCCGTGATCGTCTTGGCGCCTTGGGGTGGCGCCGCTTCTATACGGTCCGCAATGACGTCGCATGACAGTCCGAGCGATCGCCGCACGGTTCGGAGGAATTCCGCCTTGCGACGGTCGGATTCGATCAAGACAAGCGGATGAACGCGGTCCGTGCAGGCGAGGACAAGACCGGGCAATCCTCCACCGCTCCCGAGATCGACCCATTTCCCTGTTTCACCGCCTATCGCGATCAGTTCGAGCGAATCTACGATGTGGCGCTCCCAGACGTCGTCCAACGTGGACGCCGAGACCAGATTAATCCGACTGTTCCACTTCTTGAGGAGCGCGACATAGCCATCCAATCGCTCTCGTGTTTCACGTGAAACATCGACAAGCGCGGTCATGCCGCACGCATATGGCGACGAACCGTCGAAAGGATAAGGACGATTGCGGCGGGCGTCATACCTTCCAGTCGCTCCGCGGAGGCGATGTCGACGGGTCGAATGCGGTTCAACTTCTCTCGAAGCTCGGTCGTCAAACCCGAGACATCGCGCCAGTCGATATCCCCGGGAATGATCTGACTGCGGCCGCTCTCGACAGCCCGTATGTCGCCATCCATTCGTGACAGGTAGTTGGCATAGATCGCCTCGCGTGCCACCTGGCGCATCGCCTCGCGGTCATCGCCCGCCTGAAAGACGCAGTCGATCAGCTTCTCTGCATCGATCCCGGGCATTGCCAGGCCGTCGAACACGCTGCGGGTCCTCTGCCGCGACCCGACTGTCGCATTGCAATCCGCGAGAACGTCGTCGGATACATTCCGCGCCCGAAGGACCTCTCGCGTTGCAGCAAGTACCGTCATCTTGGCCGAACATGACGCCGCACGTCGTGGCCCCACCACAACGAGTGAAATCCCATCGGCCGTGAGGCGCTGATCCGCGTTATCCGCGCGAAGATGCAAGCGGTGCTCGGCCCGAGAGGTGAACATCCTGTAAGGCTCGGTCACCCCACGCGACACAAGATCGTCGACCATCACACCGATATAGGACTGATCCCGCCGAAATACGTAAGGCGCCCGTCCGGTGGCTGCCAGACCGGCGTTGAGACCCGCAACAAGGCCCTGCGCCGCGGCTTCCTCGTACCCGGTCGTCCCATTGATCTGACCGGCGAGATATAACCCCGACAATCGATCCAGCTCGAGCGTCGGTCGAAGCTCCCGCGGGTCAACATAGTCGTACTCGATCGCGTAACCTGGCTGCGCAATCTCTGCCGCCTCAAGACCCTTGATCGTTCGGACATACGCCTCCTGCGCGTCCACGGGCAGCGACGTCGAGATCCCGTTCGGATAGATTACGTCGCCCTCTGCGGTTTCCGGCTCCAGAAAGATCTGGTGCGATGCCTTGTCGGCGAACCGAACGATCTTGTCCTCGATCGAGGGGCAATAGCGCGGACCGACACCGTCGATCGTCCCACCGTACATCGCCGACTCGTCCAGCCGGTCTCGGATGATATTGTGGGTCAGCTCGTTGGTGTGGGTGATCGCGCAGGCAATCTGCCGAGCAATGGGCGCCTCCGAGAGGAAGGAGAACATCGTCGGGTCGGTATCGCCCGGTTGCTCTTCCAACCCGTCCCAATTGATCGTGCTCGCGCGAAGGCGCGGCGGTGTCCCCGTCTTCAACCGTCCGATTCGGAGACCCAGGTCACGCAGCCTCGCCCCGAGGGCGTTGGCGCCATCGGCCCCCATACGGCCGCCCGGCTGTTGCGCGCGCCCTATATGGATCACACCACCAAGGAAGGTTCCTGTGGTCAGAATGACCGTCGTGCCTCGGACGGTTCGCCCATCTGCAAGTTGTACGCCCTCGGCCACCCCGGCGTCGGCGCCAACCAGATCGGCGACTTCACCAAGGATGAGGTCGATATTCTCCGCCGCAGCAATCTCCCCACTCATCGCGGCACGGTAGCGATTGCGATCGATCTGCGCGCGCGGGCCTTGAACGGCCGGACCTTTCCGACGGTTCAGCAGACGAAACTGAATACCAGCCTGATCCGCCAGGCGCCCCATGATGCCGTCGAAGGCATCGATCTCCCGGACAAGATGACCCTTGCCCAATCCACCGATCGCCGGGTTGCAGGACATCGTCCCAAGATCGGTCTCGCGCATCGTGACGAGTGCAACGCGACAGCCCAGACGGTGCGCCACATGCGCCGCCTCACAGCCGGCATGGCCCCCGCCGATAACCACAACATCATATGCATCATGTTTCACGTGAAACACCTATTTGCCGATACAGAACGACGAGAAGATTTCGCCTAGGACATCTTCGACGCCGATCGCTCCTGTGATCTGACCGAGCGTGTCCGAAACCTCGCGCAGTCTTACCGCCAATAGTTCGGATTCGCCATCAGGGTTTGCGGCGATATCGTCTAGCCGCAGCAAGATGCCTTCAAGGAGCTGGACGTCTCGCACCTGCGTCGTCAGACCGGCCGATGCGACACGCTGGGACAGGCGGTCGGCGACATCTGTAAGGAACGCATCAATACCCTCGCGCGTCACGGCAGAGATGTCACCTTGCTCGGAAATATCGGATTTCCCGCGCAGGATGATATCTGCCGCTTCGATCAGATCGTCGCCAGGCCGCGCCTCACCATCCACGAGCAGCACCCGCAGGTCTGCATCCGCCGCACGGCGGCGCGCACGTTCGATACCGGCCCGCTCGACGCGATCATCCGTTTCGCGCAGGCCAGCCGTATCGAGAAAGGTGACCGGGATGCCCTGGAGGTCCATCCGCACCTCGATTACGTCCCGTGTGGTTCCCGGAATCTCGGTGACAATCGACGCCTCGGATCGAGATAACGCATTGATAAGAGAGGACTTTCCAACGTTTGGCGCGCCGATGATCGCAACCTCGAAGGATGATCGCAACCGCCGTGCGGCCGCGGCGCCGGCAATCTCGGACGCGATCTCGTCGCGCACGGACCGAAGGAGATCCTCGACTTCGGGCATCACATCGACCGGGACGTCTTCGTCCGCGAAGTCGATGGTCGCCTCGATCAGCGCGTGGGCACGGATCATGCGGCTCCGCCATCCCGCAATGCGGTCCGACAGCTCACCCGTGAAGACGCGGAGCGCCTCGCGACGCTGGGCTTCGGTCTCGGCCTCGATCAGATCGGCAAGCCCCTTGACCTGCGCCAGGTCGAGGCGGTCGTTCTCCAGCGCGCGCCGTGTGAACTCGCCCGGCTCCGCCAACCGGGCCTGCCCCCTCGCCGCGATCGCTGCCAGAACGGCGCGCACGATCGCGCGGCTGCCGTGGAGCTGGAATTCGACGGTGTCCTCACCGGTGTAGCTGGCCCCCGCCTCGAAGCGGAGCACCAACGCCTCGTCCAGAAGGCGGCCCTCACTGTCCCTGACGGGTGCGAGCGTCGCCATCCGCGCCGGGACAGCGCGGCCGGACAGCGCGCGCAGGATCGCGATGCTGGCGGGTCCGGAGACGCGGATCACGGCCAGCCCGGCCTTCCCCTCGGCGGTGGCGAGGGCGAAGATCGTATCTCCCACCCCCGCCATCGGGGGTCAGGAGTTCATGGAGTCGAAGAAATCCGAGTTGGTCTTCGTCTGCTTGAGCTTGCCGATCAGGAACTCGATCGCATCGGTCGTTCCCATCGGGTTCAGGATGCGGCGCAGCACGAAGGTCTTCTGCAGGTCCTTCGGATCGACCAGCAGATCCTCTTTCCGGGTGCCGGACTTGAGGATGTCCATTGCCGGGAAGACGCGCTTGTCGGCGACCTTGCGGTCCAGGACGATCTCGGAGTTGCCGGTGCCCTTGAACTCTTCGAAGATCACCTCGTCCATGCGGCTGCCGGTGTCGATCAGCGCGGTCGCGATGATCGTCAGCGATCCGCCTTCCTCGATGTTCCGCGCCGCACCGAAGAATCGCTTGGGGCGCTGCAGGGCGTTGGCGTCGACACCACCGGTCAGCACCTTGCCCGAGGACGGCACGACAGTGTTGTAGGCCCGGCCCAGGCGCGTGATCGAGTCGAGCAGGATGACGACGTCACGCTTGTGCTCCACCAGACGCTTGGCCTTCTCGATGACCATTTCGGCCACGGCGACGTGACGCGTGGGCGGCTCGTCGAAAGTGGACGACACGACCTCGCCCTTCACGGACCGCTGCATGTCGGTGACTTCCTCGGGCCGCTCGTCGATGAGCAGGACCATGAGGTAGCAATCGGGATGGTTCGTCTCGATCGACTTGGCGATGTTCTGCAGAAGGACGGTCTTACCCGTCCGCGGCGGAGCCACGATGAGCGAGCGCTGGCCTTTGCCGATGGGCGCCACGAGATCGATGATCCGGGCCGAGCGATCCTTGATGGTCGGATCCTCGATCTCCATCTGGAACCGCTCGTCAGGATAGAGCGGCGTCAGGTTGTCGAAGCTGACCTTGTGCTTGGCCATCTCGGGATCGGCGAAGTTGATGCTCGTGACCTTGGTGATCGCGAAATAGCGCTCGTTGTCGTCAGGCGCCTGGATGATGCCGTCGACCGTGTCGCCGGTGCGCAGCGAGTGGCCGCGGATGACGTCCGTGCTGACATAGATATCATCGGGGCCCGGCAGGTAGTTGGCCTCGGGGTTGCGCAGGAAGCCGAAGCCGTCCTGCAGCACTTCGAGCACGCCCTCGCCCGAAATCTCCCAGCCTTCGTCCGCCCGCTCGCGCAGGATCGAGAACATCATCTCGCCCTTGCGCATGGTCGACGCGTTCTCGATCTCGAGTTCCTCGGCCATCTCAACGAGATCCTTGGCGGCCATCGCCTTCAGGTCGCGCAGGTTCAGCTGGCCGGTCGGGCCGTCGGTTTCGTCATGGGTCTCGTCGGTCTGGTGGTCGTCGCGCATCGGGCGGCCTCGCATGTGGCGACGCAGGCCGGTCGGGGCCTGCGGATCGGTCTGGAAACTGGAAAGCGGCGCTTGGGCCAGGACGGCCCGCCGTTGCCACGTCAGCTAAGGCGCGCGCGCGCCCAAGTCAACGCGTTCAGAACGGCTTGACGATCACCGCCACGACGAGAACCACGAGAAGCACCGTCGGAACCTCGTTCATCAGCCGGTAATGACGGCCGGTGGCGCCGCCCCCGTCGAGGAGGATCTTGCGCTGTCCGGCGCACCACATATGGAACCACGTCATCGTCAGGACGCAGACCGCCTTCACCCAGGGCCAGACCTGCCCCCAGTCGATTCCGCCCATCGCGATCATCCAGAGGCCGAACACCCAGCTTGCGATCATGGCGGGGTTCATGATGCCCCGGAGCAGTCGACGCTCCATGATCTCGAGGACCGGCATCATCGCGGGTACATCGGCCCGGCGTTCGACGTGATAGACGAACAGCCGCGGCAGGTAGAAGATCCCGGCCATCCACGCGATCACCGAGATCACGTGTCCTGCCTTCACCCAGAGATACAGGTCCATGTCGCGCCCCCGTCCGAACCTGTCCCCTCTTAAAGAAAGAAAGAAGAAAGAGAAGTTGTTGTGGTTGGGCACCGTGGATAACGGGGATTAAACGATGATCCACATCGGGAGCGTTTCTGCGTCGCGGCACGGCCCGATGGCCTCCGTCCTGTGGAGGACTCGGGGGCTTGACGCACGGGCCTTGGAGGATTCGCTGTGGAACGTCTTGGGGAGTGCGGTTGAAGCACGAGGTACAGGTCAGACCGCTCCACAGCTGGCGATCCAACGGGTGCCATCTGGAAAAGTTCCCTGGGTTCGGCGATAACCCGCCCGGTTGTCCCCCGCGCGCCACGACACCGGGTTCCCCACCGGTCCATCGACAGGGTTCTCCCGCGGGTTTCTCACAGATCGGTCCCCATGCTCATCCTCGCCTCGACCTCCACGATCCGGCAGACCCTCCTGCGGAATGCCGGCGTCCCGTTCGAGGCCGTGCCCGCTCGCGTCGACGAGGAGATGGTGCGCGACGCGCTCCGGGCCGAGGAGGCGCCGCCCCGCGACGTCGCGGACACCCTGGCCGAGATGAAGGCGCTGCGAGTCCGGCGGCCGGGCTTGATCCTCGGCTGCGATCAGGTGCTGGCCTTCGAGGGCGAGGTGATCGGCAAGCCGGAGACACCCGAGGCGGCCATCGCCCAGCTGACCGCGATGGGCGGCAAGCGCCACAAGCTGCACAGCGCGGCGGTGATCGTCGAGGATGGCAAGCCGATCTGGCGACATGTCGCGGAGGTCACCATGACCATGCGAACGCCGACCCTGGATTACCTCGCCGCCTATGTTGCGCGAAACTGGGACGATATCCGCCATTGTGCGGGCGGCTACATGCTCGAGGGCGAGGGCGCACGGCTCTTCCACCGGGTCGACGGCGATTACTTTTCGGTACTCGGCCTGCCGCTCCTGCCGCTTCTGGGATATCTCGTGACGCGGGGGGAGATTGCCGCATGACCATCCTGGCCGGCGTGATCGGCGACCCGATCGCCCAGAGCCGATCGCCCCGGCTGCACGGACATTGGCTCGCGCGATACGGGATCGACGGGCAGTACGTGCCGCTGCATGTGCGCCCGGACGATCTGGCCGAGACGCTGCACCTCCTGCCGAGGTTGGGCTTTGCCGGGGTCAACGTCACTATTCCGCACAAGGAGGCCGTCTTCGCGTTGGCCGATGAACGGACCGCACGGGCCGAGGCCGCGGGCGCCGCGAACACGCTGGTCTTCCGGGGCGGGCGGATCATGGCGGACAATACCGACGGGCTGGGCTTCGTCGCATCCGTCCAGCAGGGCGCGCCGAACTGGCAGATGGATCGACCCGCGCTCCTGCTCGGCGCGGGCGGGGCCGCGCGCGGGATCGTCGCCGGGCTGCTGGCGGCGGGTCTTCCCGAAGTGGTCGTCGCGAACCGGACGGCGGACAAGGCCGCGGCGCTGGCGGACCTCTTCCCCGGCAGGGTCCGCGCCGTGCCGTGGGATCGCGCACCGGACGCGCTCGGCGGGATCGGTCTCCTGGCCAACACCACCAGTCTCGGGATGACCGGCCAGCCGCCCCTCGAATTCGCGCTCGATCATCTGCCGCCCGAAGCCGTCGTGACCGACATCGTCTACGCGCCCCTCCGGACCCCGCTTCTGGACCGGGCTGCGGCGCGCGGCCACGCGACGGTCGACGGGCTGGGAATGCTCCTCCACCAGGCGGCTCCGGGGTTCGAGGCGTGGTTCGGCCAAATGCCCGAGGTCGATGACGCGCTTCGGGCGGCGGTCCTCGCATGACGATTCTTGGCCTGACCGGCTCGATCGGGATGGGCAAATCGACCACCGCCGCGATGTTCGCCGAGGCGGGCATTCCGGTCTGGGACGCCGATGCGACGGTCCACACGCTCTATGCCGAAGGGGGCGCCGCCGTGCCCGCCATCGGCGCGGCCTTTCCCGGCACGATCGCCGCAGGCGCCGTGGACCGCGATGCCCTGCGTGCCATCGTGACGGCCGATAGCGGGGCGCTCGATCGGTTGAATGCCATCGTCCATCCGCTCGTGGCCGAGGACCGTGCGGCGTTTCTGGACGGGCGGACGGGCCTCGTGGTGCTCGACGTGCCGCTTCTCTTCGAGACGGGGCTCGACGCGACCTGCGACCGGATTGCTGTCGTCTCGGTCGATGCCGCGATCCAGCGCGCGCGGGTGCTGGAGCGCGGCGGCATGGACGCGGCCCAGCTTGATGCGATCCTCGCGCGCCAGGTGCCCGATGCCGAGAAACGCGCGCGTGCGGACTACGTCATCGACACTTCCACCCTCGTGTCGGCGCAGGATATGGTGGCGACGATCATCGCGGAGCTGACATGAGAGAGATCGTCCTCGACACCGAAACCACCGGGTTCGAGCCGGAATCCGGCGACCGCATCGTCGAGATCGGCTGTGTCGAACTGGTCAACCACGTCGCCACCGGCGAAGTCTATCACCAGTACATCAACCCCGAACGCAGCATGCCGCAAGGCGCGTTCGAGGTGCATGGCCTCGGCGACGATTTCCTCAAGGATCATCCCGTGTTCGCGCAGGTCGGGCAGGCCTTCCTGGATTTCATCGGCGACGCGAAGCTGGTGATCCACAATGCCGCCTTCGACATGAAATTCCTCAACGCCGAGCTGGACGGGATGGGGCTGGCGCGTCTGCCCATGGATCGGACGGTCGATACGCTGGCCATCGCGCGATCGAAATTCCCGGGCTCGCCCGCGTCGCTCGACGCGCTCTGCCGCCGCTTCGGGATCGACAACGGCTCGCGGACCAAGCACGGCGCGCTTCTCGACAGCGAGCTTCTGGCCGAGGTCTATCTCGAGCTGATCGGTGGGCGGCAGCCGACCATGTCGCTGACCGCCGAGGCCGGGCGCGACGATGCGCGCTCCGGTCCCTGGACGCCGATGCCGCGACCGACCCCGCTGGCGCCACGACTGACCGAGGCCGAGGCGGCGCGCCACGCGGCCTTCATCGATGCGCTGGGCGACGACGCGCTCTGGCGGCGCTAGCTCACCCGATCAGCTCGTCGGACTTGTCGTCGGTCTCGCCGAAGCGCTTGAGCGTGGCGGGCCGCGTGCCCTCGTAGACCCGATCGAGATTTTTCGAGATGCGCTCGTTCTCGCGCTCGAAAAGGCACCGTCCCTCCATGTCCGAGGCGACGATGAACGGGCCCATCTTGTTGCACCGGATCACCCACATCGCCTGCGCGAGGCCCAGTTCCTCGTTCCAATGCACGGCCTCGACGTTCTCGACCCCGCGTCCCAGAAGCGCCCCGGTCCCGTAGCCCACGGTCGACAGGTACACCGCGCCGTTGGGCACGAAGTAGTCCTTGTAATCCTTAGACGACATGCCGCCCTTGCCGATCACGAGCTTGGCGCCCGATTTCGCCAGCCATTCGGGCAGCCACTTGGCAAAGCGGAACGAGGCGGTCGCGGTCACGGCACCCATCTCGAACGTTCCGTCGGGATTGATCCGGGCGGCGGGGGAGCAGTGGAAATTCGCCGCGCTTTCGGACGGCAACTCCATCGGGATGTTGGCCTTGTCCTCGAGCGCGCGCTTATAGACGCCCTCGCGCGCCGTATACATCAGCCCGTCGAGATAGACGATGTCGCCGAGGCGCAGCTCGGCCAACGCCTCGGGTGTCGGCGTCGTGGACAGACGGATCTCGCGCGGGCTCATGCGGCGTACTCCTCAAGGATGCGGTCGGTGTCCCGGCCGAGGGTCGGCGCGGGGTCGAGGCGGTCGGGCGTCCAATCCGCGCGGATGGGCAGGGTGGGCACGCGAACGGTTTCGTCCAGTTCGGGAACGGGCAGGTCGGCCCAGCCGGAGCTGGAGGCCATCTGCGGGTGTTCGAGACATTCCGCCAGCGTCAGGACCGGACCGGCGGGCACGTCCGCCCCCGCAAGGATCGCGTCCCAGTCCGCGGCCGCGCGGGTGGCGAAGATCGCCGGCAGTTTCGCGGGGTCGTCGGTGCCCAGGGCGGCCTGCATCCGCGCGACCTGCGCCGGGGTGTTCGCGGTCACGACGAGCTGTCCTTCGGCACAGTCGAACCGCCCCGACCACGGCGAATCGGAAAAGGCGCGGTTGCCGTCCAGCCCGCGCAGCGCACCGGTCGTCTGGTGGTTCACGGCGTAGGCCCCCATCAACCCGGTGATCGCGTCGAGCATCGAGACGTGGAGGCGCTGGGCCTCCGCGCGCTTCGCCCGACGCAGAAGTGCAGCGAGTATGGCGGAGACGAGCGCTTGTCCCGCGACGTAATCGACGATCGGAAGGCCGACGCGCAACGGACCGGAGCCCGCGTCGCCCGTCATCGCCATCAGGCCGCTGACCCCTTGCAGGATGTGGTCATAGGCGGGCCGGTCGGCGAGCGGCCCGTCCTCGCCGAAGCCCGAAAGCCCCGCATGGACGATGCCGGGGTTCACGGCACGCACGGCCTCGAAGCCGAGGCCGAGGCGGTCGATCACGCCGGGCCGAAAGTTCTGGACCAGAACGTCGGCCCGCGCGGCGATACGGAGCGCGGCGGCGCGGCCCTCCTCGGATTTCAGGTCGAGCGTGACGGATTCCTTGCCCGCGTTCTGGCTGAGGAAGCTCGCGCCCAGCCCGGACGCCCGCATCGCGTCGGTGCCGCCATGCCGCCGCACGAAATCGTCGCCATCGGGCCGCTCCACGCGGATGACGCGCGCCCCCATCATCCGCAGCTGCCCGGTCGCGAAGGGCCCGGCGAGGACATGGCTGAAGTCGAGGATCGTGACACCGTCCAGCGGCGCCGTCATTCCGCCGCCTCCAGCGCGGGCATTTGCCATTCGACGGTCTCGCGCCGCTGGTAGTCGGTGAACCAGTCGGGATCCGTGCGATGCTCGACGCGACCATCGGCATGGATGCGCGCGACGGCGCGGCGCGACGACAGGCAGAAGGCGTGGACCGACATTTGCATCCCGCCGGTGTGGCAATACCCGACCTCGATATGGGCATCGATCACCATGGACTTCCCGACGAATCCCATCGCGCCCATTCCGATCGAATTGCCCAGCTCCTTCAGCTCCAGCTCCAGCTCGGCGATCTTCGGGTCACTGTTGCGGTCGCCCACGGTGCGAAGGCACGCGGCGCGCTTGCCCAGCACCATGCAGGTGTCCTTGCAGCCGCCCAGCCCGATCCCGATGATCGCGGGCTGACAGGCGAGGCCGCGCTTGCCGAACGCCACGAGACTGTCGAGGTAGAACCGCTTGATCCCCTGAATGCCGTCCGACGGGAACAGCATCCGGTAATCCGTTCCGAAAAGCCCGCCCTTGTGCACGGTGATGAGGTCGATCCAGCCACCCTCGCCGGGGCGATGCGGCTCGTAGCCGTACTCGATCTCGGGGGCGCCGATGCCGACGTTGTTGTCGTGGTCCGTGCGCCAGAGCGGGTGCACCCGGTTCGGCCGCAGCGGCACGCCATTGGTCGCATTCGCGGTGGCCCGCCGCAACGCCGCCTCCAGCGCGATCGGCCCGCCCTCGACCGTCGTGTCGTTGGCCATCTTCACGTACCAGCGCGGCGTGCCGGTGTCGCCGCACATGGCGCGGCGGTCTTCCTTGGCGGCTTCGTAATTCTCCAGCATCGCCTTCAGCACGAAGGACGACAGGTCCCCCTCCTCGTCGGCCGCCGCGGCCTGAAGCCCCGTCAGGTAGTCGTCGGGGATCTCGATCGCGGCCTTGTCCATCAGCGTCTCGGCGGTGCGCTGGATCAGGTCGATGGGGATCATGGCTCAGGCTCCTTGCAGGGCGCGATCGGGGCGCAGGTGGGCGATGTCATGGGGCATGTCGCGCCCGATCAGCGGGGCGGCGATGCAGGCGGCGACGATGGGGGCGAGGGTCAGGCCGGAATGGGTGACCGCGACCGACAGGTCGTCGCGGCCCGGCCACCGCCCCAGAAGCGGCAGGCCGTCGGCGGGGATCGGTCGGGTGCGGGCGATGCGCTCGGCCACGCGCAGGTCGGTTTGGCCGAACAGTTTCGAGATATGGGCCGTGGCCTCGGCGGCGATCATGTCGTCGGCATCACCGGTCCCGGTGGCCGAGCTGGATGCGATCAGAAACGCCCCGTCGTCGCGCTGCCAGAAGTCGTAGGACGGCGTCGCGAAGACCGCGTCCGAGACGGGGCGACCGGGGGTCGTGCGGATCAGGAGGCCGGGCTTGCCCGCGACCCGGAGATCGAGCCCCGCCGTTGCCAGAAGGGCCGACGCGCCCTCGCCTGCCGCCATGACGATATGGTCGGCGTCAAGCGTCGTTCCGTCGTCAAGACGAAGGGCGCCTGGTCCGAGGGCGGCGGCCTGGCCGCGCAGATGCATGGCACCCGCCGCTTCGGCGCGTGTGCGCAGCCAAGGCAGGATCAGCGCCGGATCGGCACAGCCCTCGTCGGAGACGAAGAGACCGGTCTCGGGCGGATGGCGCAGGCCCGGCGCCACGGCGGCGATACCCGCCCGGTCCAGCCGGGCGACGGGGCAACCGAGCGCGCCCAGTCGGGCCGCCATCGTGTCACTCGCGTCCGACCCCCAGAAAAGCGATCCGCCGAAGCGCACCGGCGCCCCTGCCTCGGCCCAGTCGCGCCACCCGGCCAGGGCCGCACGGCGCAATCGCACATAGCCCGGATCGGTGGCGGTCGAGGCGTTGAGCCATGCGAGCGATCCGACCGAGGCGGTTCGCGCGTCCCCCTCGGGTGCCACGACACGGACCGTCCGTCCCGCACGCGCCAGCTCGCCCGCGATGGCCCATCCGAGGACGCCGCCGCCCACGACGAGGATCGCGCCGCCGGTCATTCCGCCGCCGCGACCAGCGTGGCCGGTTCGCCATCGGGAAGGATTGTCTCGCCCGGCCGCACGATGGTGAACTGTACCGGCTCGCGCGTCACGTCGACGGCATCGCCCGCCTTCCGAGCGACTGTGAAGTAGCTCTCGTCCAGGTCGCCCGCCTCGGGGAAATCCTCTCGGAAATGGGCACCGCGCGAATTCTCGCGGGCCAGACCCGCGCGCGCGATCACGTCCGAGATCTCGGTCAGCGACGCCATGTTCAGCCAGTCGTGCCATGTCAGGTTGAAGGCGAGGTTCGCGCCGTCCACACCCGTCTCCGCCAGCTCGGCGCGCAGCTCGGCCACCCGGTCGATGCCGCGCCGCATTCCACCGGCGGTGCGCATGACGCCGACCTCCTCCCACATCGCCTCCTGCAATGCGTGGCGCAGGCTCTGGATATGACCGGGCCGCTGTCCGAGCGGCACCATCGCGCGCGCGATCTCGGCGTCGAGCATCGCGGGGTCCGGATCGCGCAGCGACATCGCCGCCACATCGCGCCCCATCACGTCGCCCGCCACCCCGCCATAAACGGTGGAGTTGGCGACACCGTTGCCGCCCAGCCGGTTCGATCCGTGGGCGCCGCCGGAATCTTCGCCCGCGACATAGAGACCTTGAAGCGCGGTGCGCGTGTCGGCATCCACGACGACGCCACCCATGAAGTAATGCGCGGTCGGCACCACCTCCACGAGGCCGCTGGCGAGGTCGAACCCGCTATCGGCGCAGCGCTTGACCATGCCCGCGAACTTCGCGCGCACGTTGTCCGGCCCGAGATGCGCCATCGAGATGAAGACGCCGACCTGCTCGGGGTCGTTGGCCTTGCGCATCTCGGCATAGATGCCCCGGCTGACGACGTCGCGCGTCGCGCGTTCGCCCTTGCGATCGTAGTCATACATGAAGCGCTGGCCCGAATGACTGATGAGCTGGCCGCCCGCGCCGCGCAGCCCCTCTTCCAGCACGGTGCCCGTCATCTTGGTGTGATCGCCCGCCAGCAGGCCCGTGGGATGGAACTGCACCATCTCCATGTCGCGCAGGGGCAGCCCCGCGCGCAGCGCCATCGCCAGCCCGTCCATCGTCTTGTCGCCCGAAGGCGTGTGGTACTTGTACATGGTCGGGCCGCCGCCGGTGCCCATCATCACGCATTTCGCCCGCACCAGCCGAAAGCGCCCGGTGCGCATGTCGATCATCAAGACGCCGGCCAGCGTTGATCCATCCGCCGTTGGAATCAGGCCGATGGCGCGATGCTCCTGCAGCTTCTCGATGGGCCGCGACAGCACCTGTTCCATCAGCCGGTTGATGATCTCGATGCCGGTCAGGTCGCCCTTGTGGACGGTGCGGTCGGCGGTCTGGCCCGCGAAGGCCTTGTGATGAAGCGAACCGTCGCCGTTCCGGTCGAAGAAGCACCCGACCTCGTTCTCCAGCTCACGAACCCGGACGACCGCCTGTTCGCAGAGCTTCCAAGCCATGTCCTGATCGGGCAGCCATTTGCCGCCTTCGATCGTATCCATGAAATGCCGCTCGACGCTGTCTCCCGGCCCGAGCGCCACGTTGTAGCCGCCCTGCACCATCCGTGTGCAGCCGCATTTTCCGATCAGGCCCTTCACGGCCATGGTGATCTTCGTGCCCGGCGGCGCGCTCTGCTGGGCGTGGAGCGCGGCGAACATGCCCGCGCCGCCCGAGCCGAGGATGAGGATATCGGTGTCGTGTCGATCGATCTCGGGCATGGGTCAGATCGCCTGCATCAGGAAGGTGGTCGAGACCAGGAACGAGAGCGCCGTCGCCCCCGCGGCCAGCGTCTTCTGTCGCGGGGTCCAGGGCAGCCATTCGAGCGCCAGCAGCCGCAATCCGCCGAACATGTGGACCGCAAGCCCGAAGACCAGCGCGAACTCGGCCAGCTTGACTGCCGGATTGTCGGTCAGGGCGAGGAACCCGTCCAGCCGTTCGGGCGCGGTTAGGGCCTGCGCCAGCACAAGGAAGTGGACGGGCAGGAACAGCGCCAGCGCCAGCCCCGAGACGCGATGCACGAGATAGGCCCACCACAGCGGATGATTACGATACCTCATGGCCAGGTCACCGCGATCACGGACCAGCCACCGAGGGCAAGAAGGATCGCGCCCGCGCCCCACATCAGTGCCTCGAGCCGGGCGCCGGACCACCCCGCCAGCTCATGTGTGATCACACGAAGGCCGATGGCCGCGTGGATCGAGATGGCGAGGACGAACCCACCGTAAAACAGGAACCACGCGACGGAGCCCTGTGTCCGCCCGAGGATCTCCGCCGCGGTTACGCCGCCCCGGATCGCGTAGATCATCACCCCGAGATGGACGAGCACGAAGGGCGCCATCAAAAGCGCCGTCACCCGCTGCGCGATATAGAGCCTAACGTTGAGCATTTCGTCCTTTTAACGCGCGTCTCATCGTCTCCCGCTTGAGCCCCGCGATGGCCTTCATCGGGTTCAGGTCGTTCGGGCAATGCACCGCGCAGGACCCTTGGCTGTGGCAGTTGTGGCAGCCGCCCGCGCCCGACACCGCGTCGAGGATCGCGTCTCCGCCTGCGTCCTTGGCGTCGTTCCAGAGCGTCCACGCCCTCTGCAGCGCCGCAGGCCCCAGGTAATCCGCATTGCCCGCAACCGTGTCGCAGGCCGCGTAGCAGATCGAGCAGTTTATGCATTCGATCCCGGTATTCGCCTCGACCCGCGCAGCACTGGCCGGGTCGATGGGGACGATATCGTCGTCGCGGCTGCGGCTGGGGTGATGGACGGCTTCGGCGGCGACCCATTTGTCGAAGAACGGATCCATATCGGTCGCGAGGTCCTTCAACACCGGTAGGTTCCGCAGCGGCCCGATCTCGACCGCGCCGTCGCCCGAAACCTTGTCGATATGGGTCCGGCAGGTCCAGCGCGGCACCCCGTTCACCATCATGGCACAGGATCCGCACATCCCCACGCGACAGGCATAGCGGTAGGTCAGCGTCGGATCGGCGTTTTGCTGCACCCAGGCCACGACATCGAGCACGGTCTGGTTGGCGCGCGCGGGCACGGCATGAGCCTCGTAGCCGCCGCCCGTGGGGCCACCCCGCCAGATGCGCACGTCGAGCGTCGCATCGCCCTCGTCGATGGTGTCGCGCACGCTGCCCTCCCACGCCGTGCCCGACAACCTAGAGACGCGTTCACCTAACCGGAAGCCACAAATCCTGACGTGACCCGTAAGGCTGCCTTACGAAACGGGAAGACGCTGTTCCGTCAACTCGACCCAGTAGGAGCAGCCGATCGGGATGATCTCGTCGTTGAAATCGTATTCCGGATGATGGAGCCCCGCCGAGGGACCGTTGCCGATCTGGATATAGGCCCCGGGGCAGGCGCGCAGCATGTAGGCGAAATCCTCGCCGCCGGTGGTGCGCGGCGCCTCCATGTTCACGGCGCCCGCGACGGCGCGCGCCGCGTTCCCCGCGTGGTCCGTCTCGGGCGCATGGTTCTCCATCACGGGATAGGGCTCCTCCTCGAAATGGAAGGCGGCGGTGGCGCCATAGGCCGCGGCGGTCGAATCGATCACGCGGCGCAAATCGGCGAGCGCCTTCTCGCGGGTCGCCTCGTCGAAGCTGCGGATCGTGCCGCGCAGCGTGGCGGCGTCGGGAATGACGTTGAACGCCTCGCTGTCGGTGCGGAACGCCGTGACCGAGATCACCAGCGGCTGCTGCGGGTCGGTGTTGCGGCTGACGACCGATTGCACCGCCAGCACGATGGCCGAGGCGGCGAGGGTCGTGTCGACGGTGTTGTTGGGCCGGGCCGCGTGGCCGCCCTTGCCGCGCACGTCGATCCGGAAGCTGTCGACCGCGGCATAGAAGGGACCGGGCCGGATCGCGAACTGACCCACGGGCACCAGCGGCGAATTGTGCATGCCGTAGATCTCGGTGATGCCGAACCGCTCGATCAGGCCGTCCCGCACCATCGCCTCGGCCCCGGCGCCGCCCTCCTCGGCGGGCTGGAAGATCAGCGCCACGGTCCCGTCGAAGGCCCTCGTCTCGGCCAGGTGCTTCGCCGCACCCAGCAGCATGGTCGTATGGCCGTCATGGCCGCAGGCATGCATCTTCCCGGGAATGGTGCTGGCATGGGCGGCCCCCGTCGCCTCGGCGATGGGGAGCGCATCCATATCGGCGCGCAGTCCGATGACACGGCCCGGATCTTCGGCCGATCGTCCGCGCCCGTGGATCAGCGCGACGACCCCCGTGCGACCGATCCCCTCGTGGATCGCATCGACCCCGGCGGCGCGCAGCCCCTCGACCACGCGCCCGGCCGTGCGTTCGACATCGTATTGCAGCTCGGGATGCATGTGCAGGTCGTGCCGGAACGCGGTGAGTTCGGGCAGGAGATCGGCGAATCGGTTTCGGACGGGCATGGGACACCTTTGGTCGGGACAGCGCCGAGCGTGCCGTGACGCCGCGCGGAAGGGAAGGGTCGGGAACGGGCTTGCCCCCGCGCGGCCCGGCGGCGCAACTGCGGCATGGACGATCTGACCGCCGGATTGCTTCGGGCCGTGCAGCTGGTGCTGACGCTGGATCCGGAACTGATCGAGATCACGCTGCGCTCGCTGCAGGTGACGCTGACCGCGCTCGCCATCGGATGCGTGATCGCGATGCCGCTGGGCGCGTGGCTGGCGGTGCGGCGGTTCCGCGCGCGGCGCCTGGTGATCGCGGTGATGAACGCGCTGATCGGGTTGCCGCCCGTGGTCGTCGGCCTCGTGGTGTACCTGATGCTGTCGCGGTCGGGGCCGTTCGGGGTGCTCGACCTGCTGTTTACGCCGACGGCCATGATTATCGCGCAGGTCGTCATCATCACGCCGCTGGTCGCCAGCATCGCGCATCAGGCGATGCGCGATCTCTGGGCCGATTACCACGACCTCCTGATCTCGCTTAACGCGACGCGGGCGCAGCGGGTCGGGGCGATCCTGCGTGACGGACGCCGCGCGCTGCTGACGGCGGCGCTGGCGGGCTTCGGGCGGGCCATCGGCGAGGTCGGGGCGATCATGATCGTCGGCGGCAATATCGACGGGATGACCCGCGTTCTGACGACGGCGATCGCGCTCGAGACCGGGCGCGGCGATTTCGCCTTGGCGCTGGCGCTGGGGATTGTCCTGATCGTGCTGTCGCTGGCGGTCTCGGGGCTGAGCCATTGGGCGCTCCGGACCGAAGCGCGGGGCCGGTGGTGAGCGTCCTGCCCCTGACACTCCGCGCGGCGTCGGGCCGTCGGCGCGGCCAGACCGTGGTGGGGCCCGTCGACCTGACGATCGGGGCCGGCGGGATCACCTGCGTCATCGGGCCGAACGGGTCGGGCAAGACCGCGCTCCTGCGGCTGATGCACGGGCTCGACCGGGCGCGGGGCGATATCGACTGGGCCGTGCCGACGGTGCAGGCGCGCGGCGCGCAGGCCTACGTGTTCCAGCAGCCGACGGTCCTGCGCCGCAGCGTGGCGGCGAACCTCGCCTACCCGCTGCGCCTGCGTGGCGTCGGCCGTGCCGAAGCGACGGATCGCGCGCGCGCGCAGGCGGCCCGCTTCGATCTCGAGGCGCTTCTCGACCAATCCGCGCCGTCGCTGTCGGGCGGCGAGGCGCAGCGTCTGGCCTTGGCCCGGGCCCTGATCGCCGCCCCCGAGATCGTCTTTGCCGACGAGCCCTGCGCCGCCCTCGACGGACGCGCCACCCGCGCCATCGAAACGCGCCTGACCGAGGCGGCCGCGTCGGGTACCACGCTGGTCGTCGCCACCCACGACATGGGACAGGCGCGGCGCATCGCGGACCGGGTGATCTTTCTGCTCCATGGCCGCATCCACGAGGATGCGACGGCCGACGCCTTCTTCGCCGCGCCGGCCACGCCCGAGGCGCGGGCCTTTCTGCGCGGGGATATCGTCGAATGATCCGGGTTCTTCTCGCGCTTCTATCGCTCACCCAGCCTCTCCAGGCCGAGCCGCTGCGGCTGGCCGTGACGACCTCGTTCAACAATTCCGGTTTGGCCGACCACCTGCTGCCCGCGATCCGGGACGAGACAGGGCTCGAGGTGGCACTCTTGGTGGTCGGAACGGGACAGGCGCTGCGGTTGGGGGCGGCTGGGGATGTCGATGCGGTTCTGGTTCACGATGCCGCCGCCGAGGAGGCCTTCGTCGCCGCCGGACACGCCACCCATCGGCGCGAGATCATGTATAACGATTTCGTCCTGCTGGGCCCCGTGGACGATCCGGCGGGCCTGGGTGCCGCGACCAGCGCCGTGGAGGCCTTCGCCGCCATTGCCAACGGCCGCGTCCCCTTCGTCAGCCGCGGCGACGACAGCGGCACCCACAAGGCCGAGCTTCGGCTCTGGGACGCAGCGGGGATCGACCCGGACGGGCCGTGGTATCGCCCCGTCGGCGCGGGCATGGGGGCCGCGCTCAACACCGCGACGGCGATGCAGGCGTATATCCTGTCGGATCGGGCAAGCTGGCTGAACTTCGGCAATCGCGAGGGGATGGCGCTCCTGTTCGAGGGCGATCCCGCGCTCTTCAACCAATACGCCTTCTTGCCGGTGAACCCCGTGCGCCATCCCCATGTCGACGCGGCAGGGGCGGCACGGCTCGAGGACTGGCTTGTCTCCGACCGCGCGCGCACGCTGATCGACGGCCACCGGATCGCGGGCGCGGCCACGTTCACGTGGAATGCCACGCGCTAAGGTCGCACCCGTAACGTCCCTGTTCCAATTCCGTCACGGATATGTCGTTATCGGGCGATTGCAGGTGCTTGCCCTCGGTGGCGGACCCGCAAGACGACGACCGCGACGATCCGGCCTGACTGAAATGGACCGGGCGCGCCCACAGGGAGAAGAGAATGATCAAGACGACCACACTAGGTCTGGCGCTCGCGCTGCCGCTGACTGCCGGGGCCGCGCTGGCCGACGGCCATGGCTGCGGCGAGGTGTCCATCACCGAGATGAACTGGGCCTCGTCCGCCGTGGTGACGGCGGTGTCCAAGTTCCTGATGGAACAGGGCTACGGCTGCACCGTGAACAGCATTCCGTCCTCGACCAACCCCGCGATCACGTCGGTCGCCGAAACGGGCGAGCCGGACATCCTGACCGAACTCTGGGTCAACGCGGCGCCGGTCTACGACCGCCTCGCGGCCGAAGGAAAGGTCGAGCCCCTGACCGAAGTGCTGTCGGATGGCGGCATCGAGGGCTGGTGGGTGCCCGACTACGTGGTCGAAGCCAACCCCGAGGCGGCGACGCTGGAAGGCATCCTCGCCAACCCTGAACTGGTCGGCAATCGCTTCCACCAGTGCCCGGACGGCTGGGCCTGCAAGACGGTGAACATGAACAACCTCGCCGCCGCGGGCACCGAAGCCGCCGGCATCGAGACCTTCGTGCACGGCTCGGGCGAGACGATGGCGACCTCCATCGCCGCCGCCTTCGAGAACGAGGAGCCGTGGTTCGGCTACTACTGGGCGCCGACCAGCGTTCTGGGCAAATATCCGATGACCCTCGTGGACGTGGGCGAGTTCGACGCCGAGGCGCATACCTGCAACGCGCTCGACCCGTGCCCGGACCCGGCCCTTTCGGCCTATCCGCGCGGCAAGGTGCTGACCGTGGTGACGGCCGACTTCCGGGACAACAATCCCGAGGTCACCGAGCTGATGCGCAACGTCTCCTTCACCAACGCCCAGATGGGCGAGGTGCTGGCGTGGCAGGAGGACAACTCCGCCTCGGCCGAGGAAGCGGCAGTCTACTTCCTGACCAATTACAAGGACGTGTGGCCCAATTGGCTGAACGACGACGCCCGCGAGAAGCTGGCGGCGATCATCCAGTAAGCGCGATGGACGGGCCGGAGGTACTCCTCCGGCCCGATCCGCATCCGGGGGACGGAACAATGGCATATTACGACGGCGCGTTCGACGCGCTCGGCCTTCGCGACTGGTGCGATGGCGGCGATGATGGCGGGCCGATGAGCATGGCCGACCTGCTTGCACAGTCGGGCAGCGTGCAGGAGGGGCCGGCGCTTCCGTTTCCGTCGCTCGACGAGCTCCACAAGGCCTGCAACGCCGTGCCGCGCACGCGCGAGATGACCAACGGCGTCGAGACCGCCTTCCTCGAGGCCAAGGACGCGCTGAAATTCGTTCTCGACCCGATCACCCAGCCCCTGTCCTGGATGCTGGACGGGGCGCTCGACCTCTTTACCTGGATGCCGTGGTGGATCCTGATCCCCGGCCTCATCGCGCTCTGCTGGTGGGTGTCGCGCAGCATCGGCGTCACGATCTTCGTGGCGCTCAGCTTCCTGTTCCTCGGCGTGATCGATCATCTCGATGTGGCGATCCAGACGCTCTCGATCATCTTCGTGTGCACCGGGCTCTGCGTGGTGCTCGGCGTGCCCATCGGCATCGCGATGTCCAAGTCCGACCGGCTGCAGCGCGCGACGATTCCGGTGCTGGACCTGCTCCAGACGCTGCCCAGCTTCGTCTACCTGATCCCGCTGATCTTCCTCTTCTCGGTGACCGAATCCAAACTCTACGGCATCGCGATCATCCTCTATGCGATCGTGCCGGTCGTGCGCCTGACGGATCTCGGCATCCGCCTCGTGGACCGCGACGTGATCGAGGCGGCGGACGCCTTCGGCATGACGCCGCGCCAGAAGCTCTGGAAGGTGGAGGTGCCGCTGGCCCTGCCGAACATCATGGCGGGCGTGAACCAGACGATCATGATGTCGCTGGCGATGGTGGTGATCGCATCGCTCGTCTCGGCGCCGGGCCTCGGGGTCCTCGTGCTGCGCGGCATCCGCAATCTCGAACTGGGCGTCGGCCTCGTGGCCGGCCTCGGGATCGTGCTGCTGGCGGTGATGCTGGACCGGGCCTCCAAGGCCGCATTGGCGCGCGTCGACGTGTCGAGGAGTGTGAAATGAAAACCTCGCGCCAGGGCACGCCGCAAGTCCGGATCGACGGGCTCTACAAGATCTTCGGCCCGCAATCGAAGGCGATGATGACCCAGGTTCGCGGCGGCATGGGCAAGCCGGAGCTTCTGGCCGAGCACAATCACGTGCTGGGGCTCCAGAACATCGACGTCGACATGTGGGCCGGCGAAATCACCGTCGTCATGGGCCTGTCGGGGTCGGGCAAATCCACCCTGATCCGGCACCTGAACCTGCTGATCGAGCCGACGGCCGGCGTGGTCGAGGTGGACGGCGTCGACGTCACTTCGCTCAACGAGGAAGACCTGCGCGAGATGCGGCGCAAGAAGATGTCGATGGTGTTCCAGAAGTTCGCGCTGCTGCCGCACCGGACCGTACTCGGCAACGCCGCCATGCCGCTCGAGGTGCAGGGCGTCGATCAGGAGACGCGCGAGGCGGAGGGGCGCAAATGGCTCGCTCGCGTGGGCCTCGCGGGCTACGAGGATCGCTATCCGCACCAGCTTTCAGGCGGGATGCAGCAGCGCGTTGGCATCGCCCGTGCGCTGACCTCGAATTCCGACATCATGCTGATGGACGAGGCGTTCTCGGCGCTCGACCCGCTGATCCGCACCGACATGCAGGACCTCCTGCTGGAGTTGCAGGCCGAGCTTCACAAGACGGTCGTCTTCATCACCCACGATCTCGACGAGGCGCTGAAGCTGGCCGATCACCTCGTGATCCTGAACGACGGCGCCGTCGTCCAGCAGGGCGAGCCGCAGGACATCCTTCTGAACCCGGCCGATCCCTACATCGAGGACTTCGTGAGCGACATCAATCGCGCCCGCGTGCTGCGCGTCCGCTCGGTCATGCACGAGACGCCGACGGGCCGCGAGGTGGCGGGGGATGTCGATGCGAATGCCACTCTCGAAAGCCTGATCGCCGAGTCGGGCGGCGAGACCGACCGCGCCTATCGCGTCATGCAGGACGGGCGTCCCGTGGGCGAGATCGACATGGCCGACCTCGTCCGCGCGCTGGTGCCGCGGGTGTCGGAAGGGGCCGCGCGCGCGAGTTGAGGCCGGGCCGGGGGCCAGCCCCCGGACCCCCGAGGTATTTCCGGCCAGAGGATCGCAGACCGGACGATCCTCGATGCGCGGTCAGCGTTGCGAGACCCGCCAGTTCGGATGGATCCACGGCTCGGCGTTCGAGGCGGGCAGGCGGCGGCCCAGGATGTGGTCCGATGCCTTTTCACCCACCATGATCGACGGCCCGTTGAGATTGCCGTTGGTGATGCGCGGGAAGATCGAGCTGTCCGCGAGACGCAGGCCCTCGACCCCGATCACCCGGCACTCCGGGTCGACCACCGCGCCCGGATCGTCGGCCGCGCCCATGCGGCAGGTGCCGCAGGGGTGATAGGCGCTTTCGGCATGGTCGCGGATTGCGGCGTCCAGCTCCGCATCTGATGCGACGGCCTCGCCCGGCTGGATCTCGTGGCGCCGGTAGGGCGCGAACGCGTCCTGAGCGAATATCTCGCGCGTCAGGCGGATGCAGCGCCGGAACTCCTCCCAGTCGCGCGCCTCGCTCATGTAGTTGAAGCGGATGCGCGGCGCCTCGGCGGGATCGCCCGACCGAAGCATGACCTCGCCCCGCGAGGTCGAGCGCATCGGCCCGACATGGGCCTGGAAGCCGTGCCCCTCGGCCGCGGCCTGCCCGTCATAGCGCACCGCCAGCGGGAGGAAGTGGAACTGGATATCGGGGTATTCGATGCCCGCTTCAGATCGGATGAAACCGCAGCTTTCGAAGTTGTTCGTGGCCCCCGGCCCCGTCCGCGTGAACAGCCAGCGCGCCCCGACATAGGCCTTGCCCAGTAGGCTCCAGTAGCGAAATAGCGTGACTGGCTGGCTTGCCGCCATCTGGACATACATCTCGAGATGGTCCTGCAGGTTCTGACCGACGCCGGCGCAGGCGGCTCGGACATCGATGCCGTGGTCTCCCAGATGCGCGCCAGGACCGATACCCGATAGCATCAGCAGCTTCGGCGAATTGATCGCGCCCGCCGCCAGCACCACCTCGGCACGCGCGCGGACGATCTGCCCACCGGCCAGCGCCACCCCGGTCGCGCGATCGCCGTCGAAGAGGATGCGCTCGGCCAGCCCGTGAACCACCTCGCAGCGCTGCGTGGCGCGCGCGGGCTTCAGATAGGCGTTCGCCGCCGACCAGCGCCTGCCCTTCCAGACCGTCTGCTCGAAGGGGCCGAACCCCTCCTGCTTCTCGCCGTTGTAGTCGTCCGTCGTCTCGTATCCGGCCTGCCGCCCCGCCTCGACAAAGGCTCTGTACAAGGGATTTTCGCGTGTGCCGCGGCTGACATGCAGCGGCCCGTCGGTGCCGCGCCAGTCGGGATCACCGCCATGGCCGCCGTCGTGCCAGCTCTCCATTCGCTTGAAATACGGCAGCACGTCGGCATGCCCCCAGCCCGTCGCGCCCATCTCGACCCAGTGGTCGAAGTCGCAGGCGTGTCCGCGCACGTAGACCATGCCGTTGATGCTGCTCGATCCGCCGATCACCTTGCCCCGCGGCGTTGCAAGGCGGCGCCCGCCCAGATGCGGCTCGGGCTCGCTCGTGTAGCCCCAGTCGTAGCGCGCCATGTTCATCGGAAAGGACAGCGCGCCTGGCATCTGGATCAGCGGCCCCGCGTCGGTGCCACCATGCTCGATCACCAGGACAGAGCGCCCCGCCTCGGCCAGCCGGTAGGCCATGGCGCAGCCGGCGCTGCCTGCGCCGACGATGACGTAATCGGCTTCCATGTCAGTAGGCCGCCTCGACCGGACCCATGCCGACATAAACGCTCTGGATCTCGGTGAAGTGGTCCATCGCGGCGCGCGCGTTCTCGCGGCCGATGCCCGACAGCTTCGAGCCACCGAAGGGCAGCCCGGCCGGCGTCAGGTTGTACTGGTTGATCCAGCAGGATCCGGCGTGAAGCTGGCGCACGATGCGATGCGCGCGCGCGAGGTCGCGGGTGAACACCCCGGCGGATAGTCCGAACGGCGTCGCATTGGCGCGGGCGACGACCTCGTCCTCGGTCTCGAAGTCCAGAACGGACATGACCGGGCCAAACACCTCCTCGCGCACGACCTGCATGTCGTCCGTCAGGTCGGTCAGCACGGTCGGTGCGATCCACCAGCCCTCGCGGTCGATGCGGTGACCCCCGGTGACCACGCGCGCGCCCTCCGCCTTGGCCGTCTCGAGGTAGCGCAGGACGATCCCGGTCTGCGCCTCCGTCGTCATCGGCCCGAAATTGGTGCTCTCATCCAGCGGATCGCCGGTGATCACACCGTCCAGCCTGGCCGTCAGGCGTTCGATGAAGGCGTCCTTCAGATGCGTCTGCACGAAGACCCGGGTCCCATTGGAACAGACCTGCCCGGACGCGTAGAAATTCGCGTTGATCGCCCCCGAGACCGCGTCGTCCAGATCGGCATCGTCGAACAGGATCAGGGGCGATTTGCCGCCCAGCTCCAGCGTCACCTGCTTCAACTCGCCCGCAGCCGCCGACGCGACTTTGCGCCCCGTCGGCACCGATCCGGTGAGCGATACCTTGGCGACGCGCGGATCGGTCGTCAGCGCCGCGCCGACCTCGCCCAAGCCCTGGATCACGGTGAACAGACCCTTGGGAAGACCCGCCTCGTACAGGATCTCGGCGATCTTGAGGGCGCAGAGCGGTGTCGTCTCGGACGGCTTGAACACCATCGCGTTGCCGGTCGCGAGCGCGGGCGCGCCCTTCCAGCAGGCGATCTGCGTGGGGTAGTTCCACGCTCCTATCCCGACGCAGACCCCCAGCGGCCGCCGGATCGTGTAGGCCCAATCGTTGCCGAAGTTCATCTGCGTGCCGGTGTGGTCGACCGCCAACCCGCCGAAATATTCCAGCGCATCGGCGCCCGACGCCGCATCCGCCAACAGCGTTTCCTGAAGGGGCTTTCCGGTGTCGAGCGTCTCCAGCTCGGACAGTTCGCGGTTCCGATCACGGATCAGGTCCGCCGCCCGCCGGAGGATGCGCCCGCGCGACGCGGGATCGGTCGCCGCCCATTCGACCTGTGCGCGCACGGCCGACGCCAGCGCGCGGTCCACGATCTCGGGCGTCGCGGCGTGCACGGTCGCGATCGTCTCGCCGGTCGCGGGATAGATCACGGGAATCGCGGTGCCTGCCCTGTCCTCGACATAGGCCCCGTCGATGAAATGGCTGGCGGTGGGGTGTGCGTTTGGTCGGGTCATGGCGCTGCGACGCCTCCTTCGATGTTCTTCAAAATATGCCGGGGTGCGCGAGGGGCTGGCCCCTCGCCCGTTCATTCGCCGCGGGGAAAGCGTGTCTCGTCTTCGAGTACGTTGAGATCCATGTGGTTGCGCATGTACCGCTCGGAGGCGACGCGCAGCGGCTGGTAATCCCACGGGTAGTATCCACCCTCGCGCAGGGCCTCGTAGACGACCCAGCGGCGCGCCTGGCTTTCGCGCACCTCGGCGTCGAACCGGTCGAGATCCCAGCGGGCGTCGGCCTCGGCACGGAACCCGGTCAGCGTCTCGGCGTGGGTCGGGTCACCCGCGAGGTTCGTCAACTCGTGCGGATCGGCATCGAGGTCGAAGAGCTGTTCGGGGTCGAGCGTGCAGCGCGTGTATTTCCAGCGCCCCTGCCGCAGCGCGACGAGCGGCGCGTAGGAGCCTTCGGCAGCGTACTCCATCGCGACCGGGGTCGTGCGCGTGCCACCCCGCCCCAGATGGACCAGCGATTCGCCCGTGGTCCAGGGCGCGACCTCCGAGATATCGACACCCGCGATCTCGCAAAGCGTCGGGCAGACATCGATGTTCGACACGGGTGTCTCGTCGAGGCCGGGCTCGATGCCCGGCGAGGCGAGCAACATCGGCACCCGCGCCGAGCCTTCGAGGAAGCTCATCTTGTACCAGAGCCCCCGCTCGCCCAGCATGTCGCCGTGGTCCGACACGAAGAGGATCGTCGCCTCCTGCCGCGTGTCGTCCAGTACCCGGAGCACCTTGCCGATCTTGTCGTCCAGATAGGAGATGTTGGCGAAATAGGCGCGGCGTGACCGGATCACGTCCGCCTCGGTCACGTCGAAATTCCCGCGGTCGTTGGCGTCGAGGATGCGCTTGGAATGCGGGTCGTGAGCCTCGTATGCCATCTCGGGAACGGACGGCAGCAGGTGCGCGCAATCCTCGTAGAGATCCCAGAACCGCTTCCGCGTCACATACGGATCGTGCGGGTGGGTGAAGCTGACCGTCAGGCACCAGGGGCGATCGTCCTGCCCGCGCGCCGCGTCGTAGAGCCACGCCTTCGCATGGTGCGCGACGTCGTCGTCATATTCCATCTGGTTGGTGATCTCGGCCACGCCCGAGCCGGTGACGGACCCCATGTTGTGATACCACCAGTCGATCCGCTCGCCTGGCTTTCGGTAGTCGGGCGTCCAGCCGAAATCGGCCGGGTAGATGTCGGTCGTCAGCCGTTCCTCGAAGCCGTGGAGCTGGTCGGGGCCGACGAAATGCATCTTGCCCGACAAACAGGTCTTCCACCCCGCGCGGCGCAGGTGATGCGCGTAGGTGGGGATGTCCGACGCGAACTCGGCGGCGTTGTCGTAGACCCGCGTGCGGCTGGGCAGCAGACCCGACATGAACGACGCGCGGCCAGGCGCGCAGAGCGGGGACGCGGTGTAGCAGTTGGCGAAGCGCCGCGACCGGGCCGCCAGCGCCTTGAGGTGAGGCGCGTGCAGCCAATCGACGGGCCCGTCGGGAAAGAGCGTCCCGTTGAGCTGATCGACCATCAAAATGAGGATGTTCGGCTTCGTCATCGCAGGGCCTTCCGGATGGTGTCCCGGACGAGTGCGATGGCCGCGGCGGGATCGGTGTCCGACAGCGCGTGGCGCACGTAGAGCCCGTCGATCAGCGCGCCGACCGTCTCGGCCAGGCGTTCGGGCTGGTGGGTGAGCGGTCGCGCGGCATGGATCAGGTTCGACCGCAGGCGCCGCTGGTAGACATGCAGAAGCTGCCGGGTCCCGGCATCATGCTGGGCGTGGACGTAGAAGGTCAGCCAGGCGGCGACGATGTCGCGCTCGAAGGTGCGGGGCGCGAGGCATGCGGCGACGATTGCGTCGAGCCGGTCCTTGGGCGTCTTCGCTCCGGCCAGTTCGGCGCGGACGCTGGCACCGAGATCGCGCAGGATGTGCCGCATCGCGGCCACCAGCATCCGGTCCTTCGATCCGAAATAGTGATGCGCCAATGCGGGCGACATGCCGGCGCGCTTCGCGATCGTCGCGACGGTCACGTCCAGCGATCCGCGCGCGCCGATCTCGGCGATGGCGGCCTCGGCCAAAGCGGCGCGGCGGACAGGTTCGGGCTGGGTGCGCATCGGAAGTCCATTGATTGACCAGTCAATCAATCTTCACACCACGCGTGTTTGTCAATCGAGGCCGCGCAGGACCGTCGCAAGGTCCGCCAGGTCGTCGCCCAGCGCCGCGCCCTTCCGCCAGACGAGGCCGATGGTGCGCGTCGGCTGCGGATCGGGGAACCGGTCGACGGTGACGGGCGCAGCCGCGGTCTCGACCGCGACGGCCATCTCGGGGATGAGCGTCACGCCGAGGCGCGCGCCAACCATCTGGACCAGCGTCGACAGCGACGAGCCGTCCATGCCGGTCCGCGGTCGCATCGGACGCATGTTGCAGAACGACAGCGCCTGATCGCGAAAGCAGTGGCCTTCCTCTAGGAGAAGCAGCCGCATCAGGGGAAGGGCGTCCGGCGTAGGGAGCGGCGTTCCGGCGTCGCCTTCTGGTCGGACGAGCACGAAGGCCTCATCGAAGAGCGGAGCCTCGGCGAGGGACGGCTCGGAGACGGGCAGGGCGACGAGTGCGGCATCGAGCCGCCCCTCCTGCACATCGGCAATCAACCGGGGCGTGATCGTCTCGCGCAGGTCGAGATCGAGATCGGGATAGGCCGCATCCAGCGCCGCGACGAGGCGCGGCATCAGGTAGGGCGCGATGGTTGGAATGACCCCCAGCCTCAGCCGCCCGCCGAGAACGTCGCGCGCGGTACGGGCGAGATCGGACAGGGCTTCGACCTCGCGCAGGACGGACCGGATGCGCGGCGCCACCTCGTGGCCGAACGCCGTCGGCACGACGCCGCGCGGGCCCCGTTCGAACAGCGCGGCCCCCAGCGCGGTCTCCAGCGCCTTGATCTGCACCGAAAGCGCGGGCTGCGAGATCGCGGAGGCGTCGGCGGCGCGGCCGAAATGCCCGTGGCGCACCAGCGCCTCGAAATAGCGGAACTGGCGAAGTGTGACGTTGTCCATAATCTTGGCTTATCGAACAGATATGAAAATGCAACTTATGATCATGGCGTCCCCGTGATATCCGGCGGCATCCGCGTGGCCCGCCGGGCCCGTGCAACCGGGAGAGATTTCATGATGGACGGATCGGACAGCGGCGCGGGCAAGTGCCCCGTCATCCACGGCGCCACCCTGCACGTCACCAACAAGAGCCGCTCGAACCGCGAGTGGTGGCCGAACCAGCTCAACCTCAAGATCCTGCATCAGAACCAGCCGGTCACCGATCCGCTGGGCGAGGCGTTCGACTATGCCAAGGCCTTCAAGGGCCTCGATCTCAAGGCGCTGAAAGCCGATCTCGCCGACCTTATGACCGACAGCCAGCCGTGGTGGCCGGCGGATTACGGGCATTACGGCCCGTTCTTCGTCCGCATGGCGTGGCATGCCGCGGGCACCTACCGCACGGCCGACGGCCGCGGCGGCGCCTCGACCGGAAACCAGCGCTTCGCGCCGCTGAACTCCTGGCCTGACAACGGCAATCTCGACAAGGCGCGGCGCCTGCTCTGGCCGATCAAGAAGAAGTATGGCGACGCGATCAGCTGGGCCGATCTCTTCGTGCTGACCGGTAACGTCGCGATGGAGACGATGGGCTTCGAGACTTTCGGCTTCGGTGGAGGCCGGGCCGATATCTTCGAGCCCGAGGAGGACATCTACTGGGGCGCCGAGGACACTTGGCTCGAAGTCTCCGGCGGTCCGAACAGTCGGTATGACGCAGGCGAGGACGGCAAGGGCCGGTTCCTCGAGAACCCGCTCGCGGCGGTGCAGATGGGTCTGATCTACGTCAACCCGGAAGGCCCCGACGGGCATCCCGATCCGCAGGCCAGTGCCCACGACATCCGCGACACCTTCGCGCGCATGGCGATGGACGATGCCGAGACCGTGGCGCTTGTCGCGGGCGGGCACACCTTCGGCAAGGCACATGGTGCGGGCGATGCCGCCAATGTGGGCGCCGAGCCTGAAGGCGGCGCCATCGAGGACATGGGCTTCGGCTGGAAGAACGCGTTCGAGCAAGGTCATTCCGGTGCCACCATCACCTCGGGCATCGAAGGCGCGTGGAAGCCGAACCCGACGACCTGGGACATGGGCTACCTCGAGACGCTGCTCGGCAACGAGTGGGAGCTGACCAAGTCCCCCGCCGGTGCGAACCAGTGGAAGCCCGTGGGCGACGCGATGGCCGGGACGGTCGTCGACGCGCATGATCCGACCAAGACGCATCAGCCGATGATGACGACCGCCGACATGGCGATGAAGGTCGATCCGGCCTACCGCGCCATCGCCGAGGACTACCTCGCGAACCCGGCCAAGTTCGCGGATGCCTACGCGCGCGCGTGGTTCAAGCTGACGCACCGGGACATGGGGCCCAAGGTGCTCTATCTCGGCGACGAGGTGCCTGCCGAGGATCTGATCTGGCAGGACCCCGTGCCCGCCGGGACGACCCTGTCGGACGCGGACGTGGCGGCCCTGAAGTCGAAGCTGCTGGAGGCGATCCCCGCCCGCGACCTGATCCAGACCGCCTGGGCCTCGGCCTCGACCTTCCGGGGCTCGGACAAGCGGGGCGGCGCCAATGGTGCTCGCATCCGGCTCGCGCCTCAGAAGGACTGGGAGATCAACAACCCCGCGGCGCTGGCCGGCGTGCTGGACAAGCTGGAGGGCATCCGTGCCGAACACGGCTCGGTCTCTATCGCGGACCTGATCGTGCTCGGTGGTGCCGCGGCGATCGAGGCGGCGGCCAAGGCCGGCGGTCACGACGTGACGGTGCCGGTCAGCACCGGACGCGGCGACGCCACGGCCGAACAGACCGACGCCGAGAGCTTCGAGCCGCTGGAGCCCCGCGCCGACGGGTTCCGCAACTTCCAGGCGGCGGATTTCACCGCCTCGCCGGAGGAGCTGCTGGTCGATCGCGCGCAACTTCTGGGGCTGTCCGCGCCCGAGATGACAGTCCTCGTGGGCGGAATGCGGGCGCTGGCCCAGAACGCCGACGGCAGCGCCCATGGCGTGTTGACCGACCGGCCGGGTGTGCTGTCGAACGACGTGTTCGTGAACCTTCTGGACATGGCCACCGAGTGGAAGCCGGTCGAGGAGGGGGGCCGCATCTACGAAGGCCGCGACCGCGCGTTGGGAACGGCCAAGTGGACGGGAACGCGCTGCGACCTCGTGTTTGGCTCGAACTCGCAGCTTCGCGCGATTGCCGAGGTCTATGCCCAGGACGATTCGGGGGCGCGGTTCGTGCGCGACTTCGTGGCGGCGTGGACGAAGGTGATGGAAGCGGATCGCTTCGACATCTGATGCGCTTCGGCGGGCGGCCCGGACCGGGCCGCCCGGACCGCGCGTCAGGCGGCGGGCTTGCGCATGGGGTCCGCTCGGGCCGTCTCCAGCGGCGTCGTTCGGGGCGGCGCATACCCCTCGACATACTCGGACAGAAGCGCCCGCAGCACATCCGGCCGTCCGTCATGGATCGCGGTCGAGAGCGCGTCGAGCATGCCGCAGATCGCCCCCTCGGTCAGCCCCGCCTCCTCGGCGCGGAGGATCTTGGGATGCGGGGTGGACCGCAGGCTGGCATCGTCGATCAGCAGCTCCTCATAAAGCTTCTCGCCCGGCCGAAGCCCCGTGATCCGGATCTCGATATCGCCCTGACCCGTTTCGGGGTCGATCGGCTTGCGCCCCGAGAGCGCGATCATCCGCAGCGCGATGTCGAGGATCTTCTGCGGCTCGCCCATGTCGAGAACGAAGAGGTCGCGCCCCTGGGCGAAGGCCGAGGCGAGCAGCACCAGCCGAGCCGCCTCGGCGATGGTCATGAAGAAACGGGTCACGTCGGGATGAGTGACGGTGACGGGCCCACCCGCCCGGATCTGTTCCGCGAAGAGTGGAAGCACTGATCCAGACGAGCCGAGCACATTGCCGAAGCGGACCATCGCGAATTTCGTGGCCGGGTGGCGTGGCTGCAGGTCCTGCACCACCAGTTCGGCCAACCGCTTCGTCGCGCCCATGACATTGGTGGGCCGCACCGCCTTGTCGGTCGAGACGAGGATGAACCGCTCGACGCCGGCTTGCGCGGCGGCCTCGGCGGCGATGCGGGTTCCGATGATGTTGTTCGCGCCGCCCACGAGTGCATTTTCCTCGACGAGGGGGACGTGTTTGTAGGCGGCGGCGTGCAGCATGATCTGCACCCCTTCGCGGGCAAGGACGCGCGCGAGCGTCTCTGCGTCGGTGACCGATCCGAGGCGCGGCGCGATGCGGACGCCGTGGCGCGCGGCCAGCGAGACCAGATCGCGATGCGCATCGTAGAGCGCGTGTTCGGAATGATCGAAGAGGATGATCGCGGCCGGCCCGCAGGTCACGAGCTGGCGGCAAAGCTCGGACCCGATAGAGCCGCCGGCCCCGGTGACCATCACCACCTTGCCGGAATAGGCGGCGGCGATCTCGGGCGTGTCGAGATTGACTTGGTCGCGGCCCAGAAGCGCGCCGGGTTCGACCGTGCGCAGCGTGTCGTCGTCGGTCCCGGCCATGATCTCGACATAGGAGGGCAGGACCTGCGTCCGGATCGGCAGCGGCTCCAGCCGTTCGAGGATCTCGCGCCGCACCTCGTCGGGGACGGACGGCATGGCGAGAAGCACGCGTCGGAGGTCGTGGCTCTCGACCAGCGAGGGCAGCCGCTTGGCGGGATAGACCGGGAGCCCCGCGATCAGGAGGCCGGAGAGGCCGGGATCGTCGTCGACGAAGAGGACGGGGCGCGCCTCCTGGCTCTGGCGAAGCGCCGCGGCCAGCTGGATTCCGGCCCGTCCCGCACCGTAGATCGCGACGGGCTCGGCGACGGCGGGTGGCCAGAACGTCTCGAGAAGGATGATCGCCGCGAGGCGGCCCAGGATCGTGAAACAGAAGAACAAGGCACCCGTCATCGCGGGCACCGAGCGGGGCGACCCGGCCTGCAGCATGAAGCTCAGCGTGGCCATGCCGATTGCGATCGCCCCCGCCGCAAGCGCGATCTTGATGATCGCATGGGCTTCCAGCGCGTTGAGCTTGATCCAGGGCAGGCGCAGCACGGTGACAATCACGAGGCCCAGTGCCGTGGCCAGAAGGAGATAGGGTGCGCCCCCATCGAGCGGGGGCGTCGCCGTCCCGTAGCGGAGCGCATGCGCCAGATAGAGGCTCAACGGCACCAGAAGCCCGTCCATGACGAGAAAGATCATCCGCTTCGTGCGACGGGACAGGTCTTGTGGGGTGAAACCGGACATTCATCTCCCTGCGGTCCGATTCCCTGCGGACTCAAGCGGAGCCCACATTACCAGATATGTCGGATGATGTAGAGATCGCGTCTAACGCCAGGCGCAGGGGGCGATTCCGGGTAGCGCTCAGTCGGAGTAGTAGCCCCGGCCGTAGCGTCCATATTCGCCGTAGCCCATCTTCTCCATTCCTGCGAGGTCGATCTGGGTCAGCACGAGGCCCGAGACCTTGACGCGCGCGGTTTCCAGCAGGCGCAGACCTTCGCGCACGGCGGAGCGGGGGGTGTCGTTCCACTTCACCGAATAGAGGACGGCATCGACCTTCTGGGCGATGACGCGGCTGTCGGGAACGGCGAGGACGGGGGCCGTGTCGATGACGACCACATCGTAGCGCGCCCGCATGTCGGAAAGGAACTGCGCGAAGCGGTCCGACTGGAAGGTGTCGACCGGGTTCACGTTGCTCTTCTCGCCGATCAGGACGTCGACGCGACCGAGCTGCGGGCTGTGCTGGATGACCTCGCCCAGCTCGGCCTCGCCCGACAGCACCGAGATCAGCCCGAACCCGTCGGTGAAACCGAGCTTCTGCGCGAAGATGCGGCGGCGGACGTCGCACTCGATGAGCAGGACGGTCTTGCCCAGACTGGCGAAGTTCTGCGCCAGGGCGAGCGATTGGGTCGTCTTGCCTTCGCCGGGCAGGGACGAGGTCGACATGATCACCTTCGGCGGCGTGTCGAGATTGGACAGCATCACGCTCGTGCGCAGATTGCGGAACGCCTCGGCCAGCCGCGAGGTCGGCTTCTCGGCGAGATAGTCGAGCATTGCCTTGCGGGACTTGATCTTCACGCGCGGCAGCTGGCCCATGACGGTGACGCCGGTCTGCGCCTCGAGTTGTTCGGCCGAGCGGTAGCCGGTCTGGCGCTGTTCCCGGAAGATCAGCGCGCCCGCGCCGGCCATCATCCCGAGAATCGCCGACAGCGCGAGGATCAGGGGCTTGCGGGGGCTCGTGGGATTGATCGGAACCACGGCGGAACTGAGGATCCTCGCATCGGCCTGCTGGATGCCCTGCTGGACGGCGGTCTCGCGCAGGCGGTTCTGGAAGTAGTCGAAGAGAAGCTGCGCCTGCTCGACCGCGCGCTCCAATCCTTGGCGTTGCAACAGCGCCTCGGACTGGGCCGCGAGCTGCGCTTCGAGCTCGGCCAGCGATACGCGCAGGGCCCGAGCCTGCGCCACGTTGCGCCGGTCGCCGCTCCGCGCCGTCTCGACCAGCTGGATGCTGCGTGCGCGCAAGGCATCGGCACTGGGCGCGTCGAGCGACATGATCCGGGCCAGCGCGCGGTCGCCGGTGAGCTCGAGGATGCGGGCGAAATCCTCGGCGTCGAGCGCGGCCTGCAGCGTCTCGGCCACGCCTTCGTCCGCGTCCGTCGCGCCGTCCATCCCGGTGATGCGCGTGCGCAGGTCGGCGATCTGTCGGTTGAGCGCCGCGACCTCCTCGGGGGTGACGAGTTCGGAGACGGCGGTGAAGGCGGTCAGCTCGTCCTGCACGGCCTCGAGCTCGGCGCCTTGCTCGGCGACCTTCTCGCTCAGCCAGGCGGTGGCGCGGGCCGTCGCCTCGAACTTCACCTCGATCTGTTCGAGAATGTAGAGATCGGCCAACGCGTTGGCGATCTCCGTCGCGGTGGCGGCGCTTTCGGAGCGGACGGAGATGCGAAAGACGAGCGAATTGCGGATATTGGTGATCGACAGCGCGTCCAGCACCGCGTTGATCGTCCGGTTGCGGATCTGCTCCTCGGTCGGCGCCTCCATCGGCTCGGGCGCGAGCCACGGGACGACCGACGCGACGATCGACCCAAGTGACACGCCGTCCGGGCGCAGCGTCGCGTTGAACTCGGGATCGGTCGTCAGGTCGAGCCGATCCACGAGCTTGCCGATCAGGCCGCGCGACTGCAGCACCTCGATCTCGGTGTTGATGATCGACTGGTCCCCCGAGAGGCCCGACACGACGCTTTCGAAATCGACGACGGATTGCTCGCGGCTTTCGAGCGCGACCGTGGCGGCGGCGGTGTAGATCGGAACCGCGAGACGGAAGGCGTAGAGCCCGCCGACCGTGATCGCCAAAACGGTGGTCAGCACGACCCACCACTTCCCAAGCCAGATCGTCAGGAGTAGCTTTCCGAGACCGATGTCGTCATCATGCGCGGCCTCGACGGTCGAACTGATCGCGAGACTGTCATTCATGCCGGGACGACCATCGTAATTCGGTGTCTTACGCCTATGTCATAGGAACCGGCGCGCGGCAACGCAGCGAGCGGGCGTGACCCCGCCACCGCGTGAAACAGAGCCATGGATCCCATGCTGAAGACATTGAGCAAACGCTTCGGGCGCAGCGCCACCGGTTCGGTCTTCGAGGCCGCGCTGCGACCCGATGCCCGGACCTATGTCGTCGGGGACATCCACGGCCGGCTGGATCTTCTGCACGGCGCGCTGGCGTTTCTGGATGCCGATATCGCCGAGAACGGCCCCGATTGCGAAATCGTGTTCCTCGGGGATTACGTCGACCGGGGCGAGACCTCGGCGGGTGTGCTGACGCTTCTGCATGGGATCGAGGCGGCCTGCCCGGTCCCCGCGACCGTCCTGATGGGCAATCACGAGCGGATGATGCTGGATTTCATGGATCAGCCGGTCGTGGCCGGACGTCGCTGGCTGGTCAATGGAGGGCTCCAGACGGCGGCGAGCTTCGGCGTTGCAGGGCTAACCGACCGCGCCGGTCCGAAGGCCCTTGTCGCCGCGCGCGCCGCAATCGCCGATGCGATGCCCGACGGGATGCTGAGCTGGCTGGAGCGACTGCCCCTGATGCACCGGAGCGGCAATCTCGTCTGCCTTCATGCGGGGGCCGACCCGGACCTGCCGATTGACGCGCAGGACAAGGATACGCTGCTCTGGGGGCATCGCGCCTTCACGACGACGCCCCGGCGCGACGGTCTGTGGATCGCACATGGCCACCATATCGTCGAGACGCCGACCGTCACCGCCGGCCGGATCGCGGTCGATACGGGCGCATATCATTCGGGGCGTCTGACCGTCGGCATCCTCGACACCGACCGGATCGACTTTCACATCATCGGGGCCTGACGGCCGGCCGACTGCGGATCAGTCGTTGACCGCGTTCCCGACCGCGATGACCTGCGGCAGAAGCTGGCTGATGGCGCGGTTCCACCGGGTGATGGGCTGCTCGGCCAGGAATACGACGTCGCCGGGCCGCATCTGCATCCTCGTGGCGACCGTCAGGTTCGCGGCGTTGCGCGCGTCGAGATGCCACGCGGTGACGGCTCCCAGATCGGCCGGATCGCTGGCCGCCCGGAGCACGTAGATCTGGCCCGGATTGGCCGTCTGCGTCGTGAAGCCGCCATTGTCGTAGAGCGCGTCGGCCAGCGTCGCCTGCCGCCCGAAGGGCAAAAGGAACCGGCTGGGATTGTTCACCTCGCCCGTCAGGTAGACATAGTCGCGGTCGACGGCATCGAGCGCGATGCGGTCGCGGAAGTTGCCCCGTGCCTCCTCGAGATTGCCGCGGCGGATGCCGATCTGGGCCTGGAGCTCGTTCAGGGCCTGGTTGCGCTGACCGGCCCGGAAATTGGCGAGCTGGATCTGTTCTGCGAAATAGGCCTGCGCCTGATCGAGATCGAACTCGTCGCCGACGAAAACGCTGTCCCCCGCCAGAAGCGTCGTCTTCTGCAGCGCGGGGCGCTGGAGGTAGTCCGCGACGGGAATCTGGTAGAGCTGGCCGTCGCGGTAGATCCGCACCAGCGCGAAATCGAGATTGCCGGTCGCGATGCCGCCCGCCCCGGCCAGCGCCTCGTCCAGCGTCAGCTCGGTCAGGGTGACGGGCACGACGGTCGGCTGGGCGACGGCGCCGCCCACGGAGACGCGCTTGGAATTGAACTCGGCGACTTCGAGGCTGAAGGTCGGGTCGATATTGTTGGCGACAAGCGCCTGGAACAGCGCGTCCTCGGCGGCCGACAGTGTCAGGCCGGCGACGTCGACGCGGCCGATATCGGGGATGGCGATCGCACCGTCATCCTGCACGGTATAGCCCTGCCGCCGGTTGGACGCGGCCAGAAGACCCGACAGCTCCTCGACGGTGGACCCGGTCTGACGGGTGGCGAGCAGAAGGACGTCACCAACCCCGATCTCATAGGGGCCGCGGCTGACCTGCGGCGGCGCGATCAGCGACAGCTGGCCGGGTCGGACGGGCCGCGAGAGCGAGGCGGGTGGGACCGCACCGCCCCCTGCGCCGAGATTGCCGCCGCCGGCGGTCAGACCGAACACGGCGGGCACGGCACGGGGCGTGTAGGGCGCGCGGTTGGCGATCAGGGCGGATTCCGCGGTCAGAGGCAGGACGCGCACGCCGTCCGCGTCCCGGGGCACCGAGGGCGACTTGTAGACGACGCCACACCCCACGAGCGCGACGGTCAGAATCCCGGCAGCAAGCGTCTTGATCATTGCCGTATCCCCATCGTCCCGATTCTCGAATGCAACCGCTTGGTCCCAGACGAGGCCCATCGAAGCAAGGCCGCGCGGGTCGATCCCCGCGCGAAATCGGTCGCCTGTGGTTTCCGCATCCGGAGTCCGGGGGGATTCATGCAAAAAAGGGCCCGCATCCAAGATGCGGACCCTTAAAATGCCATCCGTCGCAGGGTCGACCCGCGGAGCCGGAGAATCAGGGGGTGCTGCTGGTCGCGTCGCTGCCGCCGCTGGAGGACGCGATGCCCGCGACGATCAGGATCGTGACGCCCGCGGCGATCAGACCGGCACCGCCGGTTCCGAGCCCGAGGCTCGTCGCCCCCTGAGTCGACTGGGTTGTGTCGACCGGCTTGATCTCCTGCGCGAAAGCACCGGTGGCGGCGACGGTCAGGGCCGCGGTGAGGGCGAGAATGCGCGTCATGATGCTCTCCGTTAAGACTGAAGTTGCGGTAATCCTACCGCGTTTTGCCTGTCGGTCCAAGGCGAAACGGCGCGGGGCACGGTCCGGCAGGGTCAGTTCACCCGTTCGATGCGGATATGGCCCTGGACCGGACCGGACCATTGCCGCGACGCGACGATGTTGCCGCCCCGGACCACGTAGTCGTTCTCGAAGGCGAGGCCGATGGCGTTGCAGGTCTCGGTGATCCGGTCGCCGGCGGGATGAATTCCGCAGGTGAAGCCCCGGCGGACGATGGCACCGGTGCCGTCCAGCCAGCTCATGGTGCGGGTGATGCGGGTGGTGCGGCCAGCGCGGATGGCGGCCGATGCCTCGGCCACGTCGGCGGCCATCAGGTCGAACCCGATACCGCGCGTCCCGACCAGCATGCCGTCCCGGAAGGCCAGCGTGCTGTCATCCTCGGTCAGGTAGGTCTCGGTCGCGCCGTTGACGGTGATCCGCTGCGGCAGGGACACGCCGCCGGTCCCCTCGACCTGGACGAGAAGCGTCGGCGCGGTGAGCGCGGCGCGCACCTCCGGCGTGAGCGCGGCGCGCACCTGCGCGACGGTCGCAGGAGGGGTGGCGTCTTCGCTGCCGCCGAGGCCCGCGCGGATCCGGTCCGTGACGATGCGGGTGACGCCGTCGCCCTCGGCCTGCCGGTTGCCGATGTTGCAGGCGGTCAGAACAGCCAGCAGCAGGACGGCGCGGATCACATGTCCAATCATCGCCAGAACCGCCCCCAGCTGCGGCGCAGGGCCGGATCGTGGTCCTCGCGCACCTGCTCGTAGAGCCGATTGTCGACCCGAAGGCGTGCGCCGCCATCCCGCAGGATGGGCTGGATCGTGCCGCGGGCCTTCCGGGTCGAGGCGTTGCCGGTGAAATGCGACAGCGGGATCGAGACGCGGATCCCCTTGTCGAAGGAGCCTTCGCCGAAATCACTGAACGACACGTCGGTCAGCGTGGCATAGGCGCCGACGCGCCAGCCGTTGCCGAAGGTGCGGTCGATCGACAGGGTCGCGCCGGTATCGCCCGCCAGATAGCGGCCCGCGTCGAGTTGGAAATCGAACCCGTTCGGGGCGCGCCAATAGGCCGAGGCGTGACCCGTCACGACATCGTAATCCTGCAGGTCGAACAGGTCGTCGAAGGCGCGCTGTCTTGCGTAGTTCAGCTCGACCCCGAGAGCGAGGCTGCTGGACGGCGGCTTCCACAAAAGCTCGGTCGAGACGCCCGCATAGGCGCGTTCGAGATAGCCCGCCGTGACGCGGCCATAGAGGTTCTCGCCGGGCCGGAACTGGTAGTTGCCGTAGAGCCGGGTCAGCGACAGGTCCTCGCGGGCGTAGAGGTTCGATTCCGACCGGACCCGCTGGATCACCGAGTTGGACGGGCGGGTCGCGTCGTCGCGATTGCCGATCAGTCGCTGGCGCAACGTCCCGGCGAGGCTGAGGCCCGGGGCGATGTCGTAGCGGGCGTCGAGCTCCGCCCCGAAATCCAGCCGCACCGGCGAGTCGGGGTCGAAATAGGACGCCTCGACATACGGCCCCAGCGCCCAGGTGAAGCGGGGATAGAGCTCGGGTGACCGGACGGCGCCGTCCCAAGCGTCCTCGGCACTGTCGAGTTCGGCGCGGACGTAGCTGCGCCAGCTCGCGTCCGGGTCGTTCTCGAGAAGCTCGATATCGGTGCGCGCGAGGGTCACGCCGACGGTGGGCGTGCCTTGCGAGGTCGGGACGATCTCGAACGTCTCGACCGAGGCGGGCAGGGTCCGGGTCATCACTCGTGCGGTGCGCCCGACCGCCTGCGCGGTCGAGTTCCAGCGGGTGTTGCGGATCAGGATCGTCGCCGAATTGCTGTCGAGCCGAAGCCCCTCGAGGACGATCCCGTCATTGGCGAGCGCGGTCTCGAGATTGCCGCGCAGGATGTCGGGCGCGTCCGCCTGCGCGGTCCAACCGAGATCGGCAGCGGCCCCCGGGGCGCGAACCAGAACGGCCTGCGGCGCGGGATCGAGCCCGCCATTGACGGCCGGGCGCTTGGCATTCAGCGCGAAGGTCACGCCGATGGCCGCGGTGTCGCCATGCAGGAGCGCGCCTTGCAGCCGAACGCCGGGTCGCAGGTTCCAGTCGACGCCGAAATTGATCGGTGTCCGACGTTCGAAATTTCCCGCCGCGGTTTCGGCGAAGGACGCATCGGAGGAATACTCGATCTTGAAGAGCAGGTCGTCGCTATGGGCGTAGGTCAGGCCGCCGAAGAGCGCGGCATCGCCGCGGAAGTACCGGCTGGCGTCGAAATTGCCCCCTTGGCCGAAATTGTTGGGCGGGCGGGTGTCGAAGCGTCCGTCGAACACGCCCAGCGGATTGTCGAAGGCGCCGACCCCCGCAAGGCGACCCCAGCCTATCCCCAGCGTGCCGGTCAGCCGATCGGTCAGGGACTTGGTCGCGACGACGTATTCGCTGGAATAGAGACCGGTCCCCACGAGGTCGTTGATGCCGATGGCGATGGCGGGGGTGATCCGACCCTCGTCCAGCACACGGTAGCGCAGGTCGAAGGACCGGTCGTAGGTCGTCGTCCCGCCGAGGCCGAGCCCGTCGATGCTGGCATAGCGAAACGTGCCCGAGAGGCGCGGCGTGATCTGGAACGTCAGCGACGTCCGGCCGGTGCCCGCGCCGTAGGACAGCGTCGCGGCAAGCTCGGCATCGGGCGCGCTCTGGGCGGTCGGCATCTCGATCAGGCCGGGCGCGCCGCCCAGCGTGTAGCTGACGGGCAGGAGCGCGGGCTCGATGCCCTGGCCGCCGACAGGACCGGCCACGGCGACCGTGCCGAGCAGGATCGCGGCCAACCTCGTTCTGCTCCGTGCCATGTCGTTCACCCACCTCTGCCAGCGACATGCCTACAGACGGCGCTCGGCCGCCTCAATGGCACGGCGGACGCGGGTCCGATTTTCGGGTGATGTGCAGCATTCACGCCATGAGGCGGGCGACATGGGCCCCGATCGCCATCGAGGACGTGAGACCGGGCGATTCCATCCCGAAAAGATGCACCAGCCCCGTCCGTCCGTGGTCGGCGGGGCCGCGGATCATGAAATCCGCCAGCGGCGCGCCGGGCGGCGTGATTCGGGGCCGGATGCCGCAGGTGTCGGGAACAAGCGCATCCTCGGGAAGACCGGGCCAGAACCGACGAATCGCGGTGGCGAAGGGGGCGGGATCGACATCGTTGCGGTAGTCGATGGCCGCGCCGTCGAGGAAATGCACCGACGGGCCGAACCGAACCTGCCCGCCGATGTCGCGCAGGCTGTGTACCCCGAGCGACGCGGCGTCGGGCGCGGGGTAGATCAGCCGCTCGAAGGGCGAGGCCGCGCCGCCGAGCGAGAAGTAGCAGGCCTTGACGTGGTTGCGGGTCGGGATGGCGATGCCGGGGTCGTCCATTGCCGCGGCCACGTCCCACGATCCCAGCCCGGCGGCGTTCACGAGGTTGTTGCAGGTCAGGCCGGTGCCGTCCGTGTCGCCGATCTCCAGCCGCCAGCCTTTGGGGTCCGAGGTCGCGCGCCGCAGGGGCGCATGGGTGGCGAAGGACGCGCCCGCGGCCTCGGCCTCGCCCTGAAGCGCGCGCATGAAGCCCGGTGCGTCGACGACCCCGGTGGACGGCGAGACCAGCGCCCCGAGGCACCTGAGCTCGGGTTCCAGGTCGGTCGCGGCCTCGCCGGAGATCAGGTGGAGGTCGTCCACGCCATTCGCATGGCCGCGGTCGTGGAGCACCTGCAGTTCGGCCAGTTGCCCCTCGGTCGTGGCCACGATCAGCTTGCCGCAGTTCAGGTGATCGACATGCCGCGTCGCGCAGAAGTCGTACATCATGCGCCGCCCTTCGACGCAGAGCCGCGCCTTCAGCGATCCGGGCGCGTAGTAGATGCCCGCGTGGATGACCTGGCTGTTGCGGGCGCTGGTGTGGTGATGGCCCGAGTCCTCGGCCTCCAGCACCAGCACCTCGTGGCCGGCCTGCGCCAGCGCGCGCGCGATCGCGGTGCCGATGACGCCTGCGCCGACGACGACGGTCTGGACATGGTCGGTCACGGCGCGGCGGGGGCAGGCAGGCCGTGCATCGCGACATTGACGCAGGCGACCTTGCCGGATGCGGCGGCGCGGTCCAGCGCCGCGTCGAGATCGGCGGCATCCGTGACGTGTTCGCCATGCCCGCCCAACGCCGCGACCGCCTCGTCGTAGCGCGCGCCGCTCAGATCGCAGCCGATGCCCCGATCCGACCCGAAGTCGCGCATCTGGATGACGTGCTCGGCGTTCCAGCGACGGTCGTTGCCGATCACGACCGTGAAGGCGGCGCCGGCCCGTGCCGCCGTTTCGAACTCGGCGAAATGGAAGCCGACCGTGCCGTCGCCGACCATGACGATGACCTGCGCGTCCGGCTGGGCCAAGGCCGCGGCGAGCCCGTAGCAGGGCCCGCCGCCGATCGCGCCCGAGATTCCGTTGACGATGCGCCGGGGGGCGGACGTATAGGCCTGCGCCCATTGCCCGAACTCGCCGCCGTCGCAGATGACGATGGTGTCGGGATGCGCGTCGATCCGACGCTGCACGGCGGCGCAGATCAGATCCGGCGTCAGACCATCCACATCGGGCCTGTCCGCACGGGCGGCGACCCGCGCAGCCAGGTTCGATTGCCAGTCGGAGGAGGGGTTGCCCCTGGCGGCGGCGATCAGCGCCGGGGCCGCGTCTCTCGGGTCGGCGGCATGGGTGGCGGCGCGGTCGCCCAGATTGCGATGGGCGCGCGCACGCTCTCCCTCGTCGGGCGTGACGACGTGCACGCGCGCATCGTCGGCGAAGGCGGACCCGGCGCCCAGCGTGAAGTCGACCCGCTTGCCGAGGCAGAGGACCATGTCCGCCTCGCCCAGCATCGCGCCGAAGCCGCCCAGCGCCGGGTCGCGCAGCCCGCGGGGACTTTCCATGCAGAGGACGGTGGCGCCGATCGCGTCGCCGAGCTGCCGGGCCAGTCCCGGCGCGCGCGTCTCCGACAGGACCGGGCCGGTCAGGATGACGGGGCGTGCGGCGGCGGCCATGTCGGCGGCGATGGCCTCGATCGCCTCGGGCGCCAAGACCATCATGTCGCGCGCGGTGGTCGGGACGGGCGCGTCGGTATTGGCGGAGAGCACGTCGAAGGGCAGGGCGAGATGGACGGGGCCGGGTCGCCCCGAGGCCGCGACGCGCATCGCTCGGGCGGTCGCCATGTCGAGGTCGTTCGCTCGAACCGGTCGGACCGAGAGCTTGGTCAGCGATGCGGTCAGCGCGGTCTGGTCCATCTCCTGAAACGCGCCGCGGCCGTCCTGCGCGACGGGCGAATCGCCCGACAGCAGAAGCACCGGCGTGTCGGATTCCCGCGCGCAGAGTAGCGGGCCGATGGCGTTCCCGAGGCCCGCGCCCGCCGTGACCAGTGCCACGCCGACCTCGCCGGTGATCTGGGCATGGGCTTCGGCCATGAAGACGGCCGCACCCTCGTGGCGGGTGTGGACGATCTCGATCCCCGCGCTGAGGCAGGCGTCGTAGACCGGCATGATCTGGTTGCCCGAGAGCGAGAAGATGCGCCGTACCCCGGCGGCCTTCAGCGTCTCGACCAGAAGGTCCGCACCCCTCATGCTGGTGTGCACTTCCGGCGCGTGGCCCGGAACCCGGCGCGCGCGATGGCGACCACGGTGATCGCGGTCAGCGCCCAGAACACCCAGGTGATCGGCCCCCGGAAGAGGATCGTCGGGTTCGAGCCTGACATCAGCATCGCCTGGCGGAAGTTGTCCTCGAGCAGCGGGCCGAGGATGAAGGCGATGAGGAAGGGGGCCGCGGGGATCTGGAAGCGGAGGAAGAAGAACCCGACCCAGCCCATCGCGAACATCACGCCCACGTCGAAGAGATTGTTGTTCACCGCGAACACGCCGTAGATGCAGAGCACCATCACCGCCGGGAAGAGCACGCCACGCGGGATGTCGGCCACGTAGCGGAAGGCGCGGATCGCGACCGAGCCCACCGCGAAGAGGAACACCGAGCTGACGATCAGGCCGATGAACAGCCCGTAGATGATGTCGACGTTCAGGATGAACATCATCGGGCCGGGCTGCAGGCCGTGGACCATGAACGCGCCCATGATGATCGCGGTGATGACATCGCCCGGCACACCAAGCGCCAGAAGCGGGATCAGCGTGGCACCCGCGACGCCGTTGTTGCCCGCCTCGGCGGCGGCGACGCCCTCGAGTTCGCCCTTGCCGAAATTGGCCTTGTTGGGCGATTTCCGCCGTGCTTCGGAGTAGCTGAGGAAGGCCGAGGGGGCCGCGCCGATGCCCGGAATGGACCCGAGGAAGACGCCGATGAAACTGCCCCGGACGATGGACTTGAAGCTCGCCGCGTACTCCTTGAGCGTCACCCAGTTCTGGCCCAGCGCGCGCGTCTGGCCGTCATGGGCGCGGGGGTTCCAGACCATCGACAGGATCTCGGGGATGGCGAAGAGGCCGATCAGCACGGCGATGAAGTTCAGCCCGCCCATCAGGTTCGGATCGCCGAAGGTGAAGCGGTTGGTGCCGTAGACGAGGTCGAGCCCGATCGTCGCCAGCAAAAGCCCCAGCAGCGCCGAGAGCGCGCCGCGCAGGAGGCTGTCGCCGGAGACGCCCGCGATGATCGTCAGCGAGAAGAGGATCAGCGTGAAGAATTCCGGCGGCCCGAAGGAAAGCGCGAAGCTCGCCAGCCAGCCCGCGAAGAGGATGAGCGCGAGGTTCGAGATGAGGTCGGCCGTGCAGGAGGCGTAGAGCGCCATCCCCAGCGCCTTGCCCGCCTTGCCCTGCTCGGCCAGCGGGTAGCCGTCGAGCACGGTGGCCGAGGAGGCTGGCGTGCCGGGCGTCTTGATGAGGATCGCGGGGATGGAGCCGCCGAAGATGCCGCCCTTGTAGACGCCCAGCAGCAGAAGGATGCCGGTGATCGGCTGCATCGCGAAGGTGAAGGGCAGGGTCAGGGCGACGGCCATGGTCGCCGACATGCCGGGGATGGCGCCACCGATGACCCCGATCACGACCCCGAGGCCGAGTGCGAGGAACGCCTCGACATTGCCGACGAGGGCGAGACCGGCCAGCAGGCTGTCGACGAAGCTCATGGCAGTCTCACGAAAAGGCCCTGCGGGATGGCGACGCCCGCGACCTTGGCGAAGAAGAGATAGAGGACGAGCGGCACCACCACCGCCGAGACGAGCGCCCAGACGGGATGTTTCGTGCGGACCAGAAGGGCGAGCGCCACGAAGGTCAGCATCGCCGTCCAGACGAGGCCGAGCCGGGGCAGGGCGAGGAACGTCAGGACCATGACCACCGCCGCGCCCGCAAGGCGAAGCATCGCCGTGCCGCGGTCCTCGACGTCCGAGGTCGGCGCGGGCCCGCGGGGCTGGCGCCAGGCGGTGGCGATCAGCGACAGGCCGATCAGCGCCGTCAGGATCGCCAGTGCGTTCGGCCAGAAGAGCGGCGACAGCACGATGTTGCGGACATTGGACGGCGAGGAGACCCAGACCGGGATCGCGTAGAACAGGAGAAGCGCCGCCACCGCGACGGCCCCGACGCCCAGCTGCATGTGCAATCGTCGATCGTGCAAACCGGCTCTCCCCTGGCATCGGTGCGGCGCGGCACGGATCGACCGTGCCGCGCCTCGCGTCGGATCAGCCTGTCAGCCTTCGATACGCATGCCAAGCTCGTCGACCAGCGCCCGGAAGGTTTCGTATTGCTGCTGGATGAAGGCGTTCGCCTGCTCGGGGTCCATCACCTCGATGATCGAGCCCGCGGATTCCATCACCTCGCGGAACCCTTCGTCCGCCGTGGCGGCGGTCATCCATTCGCCCCACTTGGCGGCGACGTCGTCGGGCAGACCCGCGGGCCCCGCGATCCCCGTCCAGCCGACGAGCTGTTCAAGCTCGGGATGGCCCAGGTCGGCGGCCGAAGGCGCGTCGAAGCCGGGCACCGGCTCGGCGGTGGTCACGAGAAGCGGGCGCATCTGCTCGTTGGCGATGAAGCCCGCGATCGAGGACGAATTCGTGCAGAGGAAGTCCGCCGTGCCGTTCAGCACCGCGGTCGCCGCGGCCCCGCCGCCTTGTTGCGGGATGTGCGTCGCGGTGTTGGCCGCGTCCTCCAGCCCGAAGGCATCGAGCACCATGGTTGCGCCCAGATGCAGGCCGGAGCCCACACCCGAGGACGAGAAGGCGATCCCATCGCCCTGCGCCTTGGCGATCAGGTCGTCCATCGACTGGATCTCGGAGCCGGCGGCGACGGCACAGGCGAAGGGGTTGATCTCGTAGACGGTCACGAAGCGGAAATCGTCGAGCGTGTAGGGCAGGGTCGCCTTCATCGCCGGATTGACCGAATGGCTGCCGACGCGCGCGAAAAGCATCGTGTAGCCGTCGGGCTGCGCGTTCTGGACGGCGACCGAGCCGGTGGCCCCGCCCGCGCCGGTGATGTTCGACATGACGAGCGCTTGGCCCACGGCCTCGCCCAGGGGCGCGGCGATGGCGCGCGCCGAGATGTCGGTGGCGCCGCCCGCGCCGTAGGGGATCACCATGTTGATGGCCCGCTCGGGGTACTCGGCCCAAGCGGCGGTCGCGGTCAGGCCAGTCAGTGCAGCGGCCACAAGGCCGGTGTGGAAACGTGTCATGCAATCCTCCCATGCGAAGCGGTGGTCCGCGCCATCCTCCCTGACGACCCGGCCCCGGTTCTTGACAAAGGATAGGGTTAAGGGAAAATCGGTAGAAAGCACCAATAATTTACAGGATACGAAAGCAGCGCTTACGTATCGCGTCGGTCGAACCATGGGGGCGGACCATGTCGATCCGAATGCTCCGAACCCTTATCGCGGTGGACGATCACGGCACCTTCTCGGCGGCGGCGGGCGCGGTCTTCGTCACCCATGCCGCCGTCAGCCAGCAGATGAAGGCGCTCGAGGCCGAGTGGGACGTGAAGCTTTTCGACCGCTCGCGGCGCACGCCGGTCTTCACGCCGGTCGGGCGCGCGATGGTCGCCCGCGCCCGGCAGGTCGTCGCCGATTACGATGACCTCGTGCCTTCGGTGCTGGGTGATGGCGGGCTGTCCGGTGAGTTGACCCTCGGCGTGGTGCCGACAACCCTGACAGGGCTCGCGCCACTTGGGGTGTCGGCGTTGCGGCAGGCCTATCCCGATCTGCAGGTGCGGCTGCAAGGTGGCCTGACCTACGCGCTGTTGCGGATGGTCGAGCGCGGGCAACTGGACGCCGCCGTCGTCTCGCGCCCCGGCCTGATTCCGCAAGGCCATGACTGGCATGCCGTCGCCGCAGAGGAGTTGCAGCTTCTGGCGGCCGAGAACACCGAGGGCGACGATCCCGTCGAACTCCTCCGCCGCCACCCTTTCATCCGGTTCAGCCGGGACGCCGTCGTGGGCGCGATGATCGAGACCTGGCTCCAGGAGAAGGGCATCGTCGTGCAGGAGGCGATGGAGCTGGAGGGGCTCGACGCCATTTCGTCCATGGTCCTGTGCAACATGGGCGTCGCCATCGCACCCCGCCGCGCGGTCCAGCCGCAACAGCCCTTGCCGCTTCGGCGCATCCCGCTGGGTCCCGATGCGCCGGTCCGGCATCTGGGCCTCGTCTGCCGCGCCGACAGCACCAAGACCCGCGCCATCGAGGCGCTGGTCGCACGGCTCCGCAGCGCGGTCGCGTTGGGCGTGCTGACCCCCGAAGGGATCCGCGATGTCGTTTGAATTCGTGGCGCTTCTTCTGGCGGGCGCCGCGCTGGGTGGCTTCATCAATGGCCTCGCGGGATTCGGCACGGCGCTCTTCGCGCTGGGCTTCTGGCTTCAGATCATGCCGCCTGTGCAGGCCGTCGCGATCGTCGTCGTCATGTCGGTTGTCAGCGGGCTTCAGGGCGTCTGGCTCGTGCGCCGCGCGATGATCTCCCAGCGGCGCCGCCTCGCGCGGTTCCTGTTGCCCGCGCTGCCGGGCATCCCGCTCGGCGTCGCGGCGCTGTCGGTCCTGTCGGCGGATGTGCTGAAGGCCGTGATCGCGGGCTTCATGCTTCTTTATGGCGGGTTCTTCGGGCTTCGGGCGGCCTTGCCGAAATTCGAGCGGCCGACCCCGTTGGGCGACGTGGCCGTGGGCTTCCTCGGCGGTGTCCTGGGCGGCGCGGCGTCGCTTTCGGGGGCGCTGCCGACGATGTGGTGCGCCCTGCGGCCCTGGCCCAAGGCCGAGGTTCGCGCGGTGTTGCAACCGTTCAATGTGACCGTGCTGGGTCTGACGGCGCTGACCCTCGCCATCCAGGGCACCTACGACCGCGAGACACTCATCTTCATCGCCGTCGCCCTGCCGGTGACGATGATCTCGGCGCAGATCGGGATCGCGGTGTTCAAGCGGCTGAACGATGACGCCTTCCGCCGCCTTGTCATCGCGATGATGCTGGTCTCGGGGGCGATGCTGCTGGCGCGGGTCGTGCTCTGACGCCCGCGCCGAACAGGGATCAGGAGGGCGTGACCTGTGCGGCCTCGGCCTGCGCGCGGCGCGTGATCTCGTTGCGGTAGAGGGCGACGAAATCGATGTTCTCGAGGTTGAGCGGCGGGAAGCCCCCGTCGCGCGACACGTCCGAGACGATACGGCGCAGGAACGGGAAGAGCATCCGGGGGCATTCGATCAGGAGGTAGGGATGCAGTTGCTGGTCCGGCACGTTCTGGATCGCGAAGAGGCCGGCGTAATCCAGCTCCATCGCGAAGATCGTGGCCTCGCCGCCCTTGGCCTTGGCGGTGATGTTGAGCTTCACCGCGACTTCGAACTGGCCGTCCGTCGAGCGCTTCTTGGCATCCAGCCCGACCTGCACGTTGATGTCGGGCTGGCCCTCCATCGTGATGCCCTTCTGGACGGCCACGTTCTCGAACGACATGTCGCGGATGAACTGCCCGAGCACCTGCATCTGGGGCGGGGCCTGCGCGGCATCGGTCGGCGCGGCTTCGGGGGCGGCTTGGGCGTCGGGGCTCTGTTCATCGGCCATCGGGCGGAATCCTCGGGTCTGGTGTCTGGAAAAGGTCGCCGACGGACGTATCAGAGGGGCCGGAGGCTCACAACCGGGCGCGGGCCTCAGCGGCGTTCGGTCCAGCCCGACGGCCCGTCGCGGCGCGGCATTTCGACGTAATCGCCTTCGACCACGTCGTCGCGGGGGTCGATCGGTCGCGGGTCGCCCTGCGGATCGGCCGAGTGCGGCGGCGCGCCCATCGTGAAGGACTGCACGCGGATGCGCTTGCGGACATAGCCCATGATCGCGTCCCGCACCCCCGGCACCAGAAGCGCGAAGCCGAGCCCGTCGGTGAAGAAGCCCGGCGTCAGCAGCAGCAGACCCGAGGCGAGGATCATCGCACCATGGGCCAGCGGCCGCGTCGGGTCCGACAGGTTCGAGAGCGAGCCCTGGATGCGCGCCAGCTCGGCCAGGCCCTGGCGGCGCACGAGATACGTGCCCAGCGCCGCCGTCGCGATCACGATCGCGAGGGTCGGCCAGAGGCCGAGCCAACCGCCCACCTGGATGAAGAGCGCGATCTCCAGGATGGGAACGGCGACGAACAGGGCGAAGAGCCACATCGGCGGGAACTCCGGTCTTCGGGGCGGGGTGCTTTCCTTGACCCCCTCGCGGCCTTACATATGTGCGGAGCGGGCGATACCAACCCGCCGCGCCCGGAGAGAAGGATGGACGACGCTGTGATTCAACTGCTGGTACTGGCCGCGATCGCCCTGTTCCTGGTCATCCGCCTGAAGAACGTTCTGGGCACGCGCACGGGCTTCGAGAAGCCGCCCGCCGTGGACGGCCCCTCGCCGTCGCGCGACGTGCGCCGCGACTTCGAGGTGATCGAGGGCGGGCCCGACACCGATATCACCGACCATGCCGCCGATGGCTCCGAGACGGCCAAGGCGCTGGCCGCGATGAAGCTGGCCGAGCCGGGCTTCAACGTCACCGAGTTCGTGAGCGGCGCGCGGCAGGCCTACGAGATGATCCTGATGGCCTTCGAGAAGGGTGATCTGGCCCCCGTGCAGTCGTTCCTGTCCGAAGACGTGTACGAAGCGTTCCTGTCGGTCGTGTCGGACCGCGAGGACAAGGGTCTGACGATCGAGGCGAATTTCGTCGGCGTCCGCGAGACGAACCTCACCGAGGCCGAGTTCGATCGCGCGACCGACGAGGGCCAGATCACGCTGCGCTTCGTGGCCGAGCTGACGAGTGTCGTGCGCGATGCCGAGGGCACGGTGATCGAGGGCAATCCCAACGAAATCAAGAAGCAGCGCGACGTCTGGACCTTCGCCCGCACCATGGGCACCGGCGATCCGAACTGGAAGCTGGTCGCGACGGGCGGCTGATCCATGACGCCCGCGGATGACACCGAGGCCGCCTCCGGGCGGCCTTCGCATACCGATCTGACGGGCTGGGCGGTCGACGATCTGGACGCGGCACTGGGTGCGTTCCTGCGCAATCCCGAGGGGCCGCTCTCCGCAGCCGCGCGGGCCGCCCCCGACGGGCGCCGCTTCTTCGAGACGTATTTCACGCCCGACGCACCGGTGGCCGGGCACTTCACCGGCTATTACGAGCCCGAGATCCGGGCCTCGCGGACCCGGACCGACGCGTTCCCGGTTCCGATCCATGCCGATCCGCCCGGCGGCATCGCGCTGCCCCGCGACGGGATCGACGCCCATCTGGCGGGCTACGAGATCGCGTGGCTGCGCGACGAGGTGGACCGGTTCTTCCTGCAGGTGCAGGGCTCCGGACGGCTGATTTTCTCGGATGGCACGACGCTGCGGGTCGGGCATTCGGCCAAGAACGGGCATCCTTACGTGTCGATCGGACTCCTCCTGATCGAACGGGGCATCTTCGGCGCGGATATCACGGCGGACGCGCTGAAGGACTGGCTCCGTGCAGACCCCGAGCGCGGGCGCGCGGTGATGGCCGAGAACCCGAGCTACGTGCTCTTCCGCGTGGTCGACCTGTCGGATGCGACGGGACCGATGGGCACGCTTTGCCCGGTGACGCCGATGCGGTCCGTTGCCGTCGATCCGGAGCATGTGGCGCTGGGCACGCCCGTCTGGATCGAGGTCGAGGGCCACGCCCGGCTCTGCATCGCGCAGGACACGGGTTCGGCCATCAAGGGGCCGGGCCGGGCGGATCTGTACCATGGCTCGGGCGACGTGGCGGGCCATGCGGCGGGCCGGCTGAACGCGCGCGGCACGCTCACGCCGCTCCGGCCGCGATGACCCGGCGGCGGCGGGGCCTCTCGCCCGAGGATCGGGATATCTGGGCGCGCGTCACGCGCGATGCCGACCCCTTGCATCCCGAGCGTCGCGCGGCACCGCCACCCGAACCGATCCCGCGTCCGACCCCTACGCCGCAGGCCCCCCGGATCGATCCCTTCCGCATCGGCGGCGCGGCGCGGGCACGGGGTTCGACCCATGCGCTGGCCCCGGCGCTGCCCGACCAGATCCGGGCCCAGCCGCTCCGGATGGATGCCAAAACGCACAAGCGGATGCGGTCGGGCAAGATGCGGCCCGAGGCCAAGCTGGATCTGCACGGAATGACGCTCGACGCCGCCCAGCCCGAGCTCGTGCGCTTCGTGACGGGCGCGCATGGCGCCGGCAAGCGGCTGCTTCTGGTGGTGACGGGCAAGGGCAAGTCGAAACCGGGCACGGGGCCGATCCCGAACCGGCTGGGCGTGCTGCGCCACCAGGTGCCGCAATGGCTGCGGATGGCGCCGCTGGCGCCTCTGGTTCTTCAGGTGACCGAAGCCAGCCGGGCCCATGGCGGGTCAGGCGCGTATTACGTCTATCTCCGGCGCTAGGCGCGCCCGCGCGCGGTGCAGCGCCACGGCGGCCAGCGCACCCGCGGCCAGGAAATAGAGCGCGATCGCCGTCATCTGGCCCGGAAAGTCGATGCCGCGGTCTATGATCCAGCCCGTCAGACCCGGACCGAGCGCCGAGCCCAGCACCATCACCGCCGCCGCCATCGCCTTGATCGCCCCGAGATGCCGCGTCCCGTAGAGTTCGGCCCACATCGCGGTGGGCAGGGTGCCCTGCGCGCCCGTGCCGATCCCGAACACCACCAGCGCCAGTGCGGCACCCCAGAGCGTCTGCGCCAGTCCCATCAGGAGGAACGCGAGCGCGAAGGGCAGAAGATAGACCTGCATCAGCCGGGCCGCGCCGACGCGGTCGATCGCAGCACCCGAAGCCAGCATGACGGCGACCGATACCACCGTCAGGAGCGGCAGGAGCGCCACGTAGTCGATCAGCGGCCAGCCCTTCACGGCGGCGAGATGGACCTGGTGGAAGAACAGCGCCGTCCCGAAGGCGGGCGGCCCGAGGAGGAGCGGGACGAGCGCCCAGAAGGTGCCCGAGCGCAGCATCTCGCCGCGGGTCCAGTGGCGGGCGTCGATGCCGGTGGCGACCGTCTCGGCGGCGACCGCCTGCGGCGTGCGCTCGGCCCGGAGCAGGGTCAGGATCGCCGGGATCGCGAGGATCGTCAGACCGGCCGCGACGACCCAGAGCATGCGCCAGCCTAGCCATGGCTCGGCGCCCACGAAGGCCACGGGCAGCACCGCCTGGCCCAGCGCGAAGCCCGTGGCCGAGATGGCCAGCGCCTTGCCGCGTGTGGCGACGAACCAGCGGGCCATGGCGACCGCCGAGAGATGGCTCATCATGCCCTGCCCGAGGAAGCGGAGCGCGAAGACCACCGCCACGAGCGCCGCGAGCCCCTGCGCGCCCGCCATCGCGAGGCAGGCCGCCGCCAGCCCGAGGCCGACGAACACGGCCAGCCGCCGCACCCGCAGCCGGTCGGTGAGGACGCCCGCGAAGACCATCGCCGCCGCCGAGGCGATGGTGGCCGCGGCATAGAGCAGGCCCCAGCCGCCGTCGCTGAGGCCGTATTCAGCCATGATGTCGTCGGCGAAGAGCGCGATGAAGAAGGTCTGCCCGTAGCTCGACGTGAACGAGATCAGCATCCCGGCCGCGAGGAACTTCGCATTGTCGCGGATGAACGCCCCGAACCCGGTCCGGGGCGCGTGGGTCACAGGACGTACCGGCTGAGATCGGTGGAGCGGGACAGCTCGCCCAGATGGGTCTCGACGAAACCGGCATCGACGGTGACGGTGTCGCCGCCCCGATCCGGCGCTTCGAAGGACAACTCCTCGAAGACGCGCTCCAGCACGGTATAGAGCCTGCGCGCGCCGATATTCTCGATGCTGGAATTCACCTCGGCCGCGATGCGGGCCAGCGCGGCGATGCCATCGTCGGTGAAGGTGACGGTGACCTCTTCGGTGGCCATCAGCGCCGCGTATTGCCGGGTGAGGGCGTTGTCGGTCTCGGTCAGGATGCGAACGAAATCCGCCTCGGTCAGTGCGCGCAGTTCGACCCGGATCGGCAGTCGGCCCTGCAACTCGGGCAACAGGTCCGAGGGCTTGGCGATGTGGAACGCGCCGGACGCGATGAATAGGATGTGGTCCGTCTTCACCGGCCCGTGCTTGGTGGACACCGTCGTGCCCTCGATCAGCGGCAGCAGGTCGCGCTGCACGCCCTCGCGACTGACATCGCCGCCGCGCGCGTCCTGCCGAGTGGCCACCTTGTCGATCTCGTCGATGAAGACGATGCCGTTCTGCTCGACCGCGCGCACGGCCTCGCGCGTCACGCTCTCGGCATCCAGAAGCTTGTCCGCCTCCTCGTCGATCAGAAGGTCGTAGGACGCGGCCACGGTCAGGCGCTTCTTGACGCGGCGCTGCATCATCTTGCCGAAGATCTCGCCCAGATTGGCCATCTGGTCCATGCCCGGCTGGCCGGGGATCGCCATGCCCATCGGGTTCGACGTGTCGGCCACCTCCAGCTCGATCACCTTCTCGTCCAGCTCGCCCGACCGGAGCTTGCGGCGGAACGACTCGCGCGTGCCCTCGCGCGCATCGGTGCCAGCCAGCGCCTCGATCACGCGGTCCTCGGCGGCATCGTGGGCCTTGGCCTTCACGTCTTCGCGCATCCGTTCGCGGATCATGATCTGCGCCGCGTCGACGAGGTCGCGGATGATCTGTTCGACATCCCGCCCGACATAGCCGACCTCGGTGAACTTCGTCGCCTCGACCTTGAGGAACGGCGCCTGCGCCAGCTTGGCGAGGCGGCGGCTGATCTCGGTCTTGCCCACGCCAGTGGGTCCGATCATCAGGATGTTCTTGGGATAGACCTCGTCGCGCAGGTCGTCGCCCAGTTGCTTGCGGCGCCACCGATTGCGCAGGGCGACCGCCACGGCGCGCTTGGCGCCGGACTGGCCGATGATGAAGCGGTCCAGCTCGGACACGATCTCGCGCGGGGTCAGATTGGTCATTGGGCCTCCTGTTCCGGCCTACTTGGGGGGACGTTCACGGAAACGCAACGCCGGTCACATCGCCGTGCGGGGGGATGGCCAGGTGTGGCGCGGCGTCGCAGGGTCGGGGCAACGCAAATCGAAAGGACCCTACCCATGAACCGTCGTTCCTTCCTCACCACCGCCGCCGCCACGGCCGCGGGCCTCGTGACCCTTCCCGCCCTTGCCGGTGGCCATGGCCGCCTCGGCACCTTCACGGGTGCGGCGCGCTACGGCGCGGGCGGCACCGCCGAGCTGGCGGGCAACCAGGTCAACCTGCTCGCGGATTTCACCTTCGGCAGCGCGCCCGATCCCAAGATCGCGCTGGGCCGCGACGGCTACGACGCCAAGACGCTTATGGGTCCGCTGAAATCCACGTCAGGCGCGTCGAGCTACACGCTGCCCGCCGGGATCGATCCGTCGCAATACAACGAGATCTGGATCTGGTGCGAGCAATACAACGTGCCGCTCGCCGTGGCCAAGCTCGGCTGACCGTTCCGGGGGCGCGGTCCGTCCCGCGCCCCTAGAAGAACGCCTGCAGCCCGGTCTGCGCCCGCCCGAGGATCAGGGCGTGGACGTCATGCGTCCCCTCGTAGGTGTTCACCGTCTCGAGGTTCATCATGTGCCGGATGACGCCGTATTCCTCGGAGATGCCGTTGCCGCCATGCATGTCGCGGGCCAGCCGCGCGATCTCCAGCGCCTTGCCGCAATTGTTGCGCTTGATGAGCGAGATCATCTCGGGGGCGGCCTTCCCCTCATCCATCAGGCGGCCGACCTGGAGCGCGGCCTGCAGGCCAAGCGCGATCTCGGTCTGCATGTCCGCGAGCTTCTTCTGGAAGAGCTGGGTCTGGGCCAGCGGCTTGCCGAACTGCTTGCGGTCGAGGCCGTATTGCCGCGCCGCGTGCCAGCACGCCTCGGCCGCGCCCATGACGCCCCAGGCGATGCCGTAGCGTGCCCGGTTGAGGCATCCGAACGGGCCCTTCAGGCCCTGCACGTTCGGCAGAAGCGCGTCCTCGCCCACTTCGACGCCGTCCATCACGATCTCGCCCGTGGTCGAGGCGCGCAAGGATTGCTTGCCCTTGATGGTCGGCGCGCTCAGGCCCGTCATGCCCTTTTCCAGAACGAAGCCCCGGATCTTGCCGTCATGGGCCTCGGACTTGGCCCAGACGACGAACACGTCGGCGAAGGGCGCGTTCGAGATCCACATCTTGGCGCCTGTCAGGCGGTAGCCGGTGTCGGTCTTCACCGCGCGCGTCTTCATGCCGGCCGGGTCCGAGCCCGCGTCGGGTTCGGTCAGGCCGAAGCAGCCGATCAACTCGCCCGAGGCGAGGCCGGGCAGGTATTTCTGGCGCTGCTCCTCGGAGCCGTAGGCGTGGATCGGATACATCACGAGCGACGATTGCACCGACATCATCGACCGATAGCCGGAATCGACGCGCTCGATCTCGCGCGCGATGAGGCCGTAGGTCACGTAGCTGGCACCCAGGCCGCCATATTCCTCGGGCAGCGTCGCCCCGAGCAGGCCCGCCGCGCCCATCTTCGGGAACATGCCGGGATTGACCGTCTCGCCGGCATAAGCCTCGCGGACTATGGGCTGCATCTCGGCCTCGGCGAAGGTCGCGGCGGCGTCGCGCAGCATCCGCTCCTCCTCCGAGAGCTGGTCCTCGAGGCGGAAGGGATCGGCCCAGTCGAACTGGCCGAGATCGGGGCCGAAGCCGGGGGCGTGGGTGTCCTTGGGCATGGGCGTGCTCCTTCAGGTCAGGCGGTCGGCGAAAACACTCGTCAGTCGGTGCTTCAGTATCTTGCCGGTGGGGGCGGCGGGAAGGGCCGTCGCCGCGACAATCTGCGCCGGACGCTTGTAGGCCGAGAGGCGGGCGGCGGCAAAGGCGCGCAGTTCGTCCAGGTCGAGCGCATCGGGATCGGCGCATTGCACGAAGGCCAGCACCTCCTCGTCGCCATCCACCGCGCGCCCGATCACGGCGCATTGAATGACGTCCGGATGATCGTTCAGCGCGGCCTCCACCTCGGGCGGATAGACGTTGAAGCCGCCCCGGATAATCAGCTCCTTCGAGCGGCCGACGACATGCAGGACGCCGTCCTCGATGCGGCCCAAGTCGCCCGTGCGCATCCAGCCCGCCGCGTCCAGCACGGTGCGCGTCGCCTCCGGGTTGCGGTAGTAGCCGTCCATCACATGCGGCCCGCGCGTGCGGATTTCGCCCACGGTCGGGTCGTCGCCGCCCGCCGCCGTGTCGAGGTCGATCTCGATGCCGGGCAGGGGCGGGCCGACGCTGACATCGGGCTGCCCGATCGGGTTACGGGTGCCGCAGATGCCCGCCGTCGTCTCGGTCATGCCGTAGCCGTTCTGCAGGGGCAGGCCGTAGAACGCCTCCGCCTTCCGCTTCCAGGCGGGATCGAGCGGGGCCGCCCCCGAGGAGACGTAGCGCAGCGCCGTGCCCTCCAGCCGGTCGAGACCCTGTTTCGCGACGTGGGCCATTAAGATCGCATGCATCTGCGGCACACCCGGAAAGATCGTCACCCCGCCTGTCAGCGCGCGGTGCAGCGCCTCGGGATCGAACCGCGCCTCGAGCTGGATCGCCGCGCCGACCGACGTGGCGGCCATCAGCATCGAGGCCAGCCCGAAGACATGGGTCATCGGCAGGACGCCGTAGACGAGGTCGTCCGGCCCCATCGTCCTGAGGTCCGCGGAGGTGCGGCCGGCGAAGCGCAGGTTGCCATGAGTCAGCATGACGCCCTTCGGGTCGCCCGTCGTCCCCGTGGTGTAGAGGATCACGGCCGTGTCGGGCGTCGTCGCGTGGTCGTGGGGCGCGCCCGGCGCCAGCGCGATGCGCCCGATGGCGGTATCGTGGCCGGTCGCGCCCGCGGCGTCCGCATGGGCCGCGGCGTCGGGCGAGATGCCGGTGGTGAAGGCGACGACGCGCGGTCCGGCATGGTCGATGATGCGCGCGAGTTCCGCCGCGCTCATCCGCGCGTTGACGGGCACCGCAACCGCACCCGTCATCGAGGCGGCGAAGATCAGGACGGTCGTCGCGTGGCAATTCTCGGCCACGATGCCGAGCCGGTCGCCGGGGCGGAGGCCCGCGTCGCGCAGCATGGTGGCAGCGGTGCGGATGGCGTCGAGATGCGCGGCATATGTCACGTCGCGGCCGTCGCAGTCGCGGATGGCCAAGGCGTCGGGGCGGTCGGCGGCGGCGGCCTCGACCATCAGGTGCACGGGGTCGGTCATGACGCCCTCGCTGGTCTGAGGCGAGCGAGCGCGACCATGGCCTCGGCCTCCAGTTCGGCGACGATCCCGGCGAGAGGCGCGATGCGGTCGGTCAGCCCCAGCGACTGCCCCGCCGAGAGCATTCCGCGCGAGACGTCGCCGCTTCGGTAGGCGTCGCGTCCGATCCGGCCCGCGACCAGCGGCATCAGCCGGTCGATGCCGATCCCGGGTTCGTCCCGCTCCAGCGTTGCGACCTCGCGCGCGGTGTCGTTGGCCAGCGTCCGGATCGTGTTGCGCACGCTCGCCATCGTCAGGAGGGTGTCGCGCTCGGACGCGTCGACCAGCGCCTGCTTGTAGCCGATATGCGCGCCCAATTCCTCGGCCACGAGGAACCGTGTGCCGATGACGACGCCCGCCGCGCCCGCGGCCAGTGCGCCGATGATCTGGCTGCCCGCGCCGATGCCGCCGCCGATGAGGAAGGGGATCGAGAGGCGGCGCTCGGCCAGCGCCTCGTTGACGACGGTGCCGATCAGGTCGAGTCCCGGATGCCCGCCGCATTCCGCGCCGACGATCGAGACCATGTCGACGCCGACCGATTGCGCCTTCTGGGCGAAGCGCACCGACGGCACCTTGTGGAGCACGGTGATGCCCGCGTCCCGCAGGATCGGCAGGTAGGGCTCGGGGTTGCGGCCCGAGGTCTCGACGAAGCGCACCCCCTCGCCCGCGATCAGGCGGAAGGTCTCGGCCACGGTCTCGCCTTCGACCAGCTTCGGCAGCATGGAGACGTTTAC